>NZ_JAUTYS010000004.1:0-382786 GCF_041982285.1 Pantoea sp. ANP04
GGTGCGCTCTAATGGACTCGAACCATCGACCCCCACCATGTCAAGGTGGTGCTCTAACCAACTGAGCTAAGAGCGCATACTAAATATTGGTGCGTCCGAGTGGACTCGAACCACCGACCCCCACCATGTCAAGGTGGTGCTCTAACCAACTGAGCTACGGACGCACTTGGTGCGCTCTAATGGACTCGAACCATCGACCCCCACCATGTCAAGGTGGTGCTCTAACCAACTGAGCTAAGAGCGCAACATGCTGTCAGGGCGACAGCGGGGACGA
Source organism: Pantoea sp. ANP04 (assembly GCF_041982285.1). Taxonomy (NCBI): domain Bacteria; kingdom Pseudomonadati; phylum Pseudomonadota; class Gammaproteobacteria; order Enterobacterales; family Erwiniaceae; genus Pantoea; species Pantoea sp. ANP04. Next base: position 275 of record NZ_JAUTYS010000004.1, read on the forward strand.
ATATTAACGGCAGTGTGTAAGCCTGGCAAGGGGAAAATAGTTTTTTCGCCATGACTGAGCAGCAACTGTGCTAACCGTCGTTTTTTTCGACATTGCGGGCCACGAATGACCCGCGTTTAAAGCTATCGCGCTGCACGCGTCAGGATGATGTCCGCCGGTAACTGCTGTAACCGTCTGATACGCCAGAGCATCATCAGCGCCGCTGAAGTCAGACCGATAATAAAACCGCACCAGAAACCCGCCGGACCCATCCGCGGCACAATCCAGTCGGTCAGTGCCAGCAGGTAGCCCGCGGGCAGTCCCAGCAGCCAGTAAGCAATAAAGGTAATAAAGAAAATCGACCGCGTATCTTTATAGCCGCGCAGGATCCCGCTGCCAATCACCTGAATCGAGTCCGAAAACTGATAAATGGCCGCCAGCAGCATCAGCTGTGCCGCCAGTGTCACCACCTCGGGATTATCGTTATAGAGCAGGGCGATCTGATGACGAAACGTGACGGTAAAAATCGCGGTCAGCGCGGCCATGCTGATGCCCACACCCTGGGCGGTCCAGGCCGCGACCCGTGCCTGCTCGGTGGATCCCTGACCCAAACGATAACCGACGCGAATGGTGGTCGCGACACCCAGCGACAGCGGCAACACAAACATCAGTGAACTGAAGTTCAGCGCAATCTGGTGACCCGCCACATTGACGATACCCAGTGGCGAGACCAGCAGAGCAACAACGGCAAACAAGGTGACCTCAAAAAAGAGTGCCAATGCCACCGGCAATCCCAGCGTCATCAGGCGGCTCAGAATCGGACGCGAAGGAGGCGACCAGCGGCTCTCAAGCCGGATATCACGCATGCTGCCCATCCGGCGTACCCAGAAGCGCATACAGATAAACATCACCCAGTAAACAGAGGCGGTCGCTACACCACAGCCGACACCACCCAGGGCAGGCATGCCGAAGTGCCCATAAATAAAGACATAGTTGAGCGGGATGTTGAACATCAAGCCCAGAAAGCCCAGCACCATGCCGGGTTTGGTTTTCGACAGCCCCTCGCACTGATTGCGCAGCACCTGAAAGAAGAGATAGCCAGGCGCGCCAAACAGCAGGGCATGCAGATAGCCTTCTGCTTTCAGCGCCAGCGCAGGATCGATGTCATGCATCGCCCGGATGAGATAGCCTGCATGCCATAACAGCACCATAATCAGCAGCGAGACGAAGAAAGCGAGCCAGTATCCCTGGCGAATCTGTTCGCCGATGCGTTCGCGGCGACCTGAACCGTTGAGTTGCGCAACGGTGGGCGTCAATGCAAGCAGAAGACCATGACCAAACAGGATGGCCGGAAGCCAGACAGAGGTGCCGACAGCAACGGCGGCCATATCCGTGGCGCTGACTGCACCGGCCATAATGGTATCCACAAATCCCATTGCGGTTTGCGCCACCTGAGCAAGGATGACTGGAATCGCAAGGGCCAGCAATTGACGCGCTTCTGTTAAATACTTCTGCACGTTAACACCTGACTTGTTGAAAGAATTAAAAGGGCAGAAAAGCCCAGGAAATTGTGCGGGCTAGTGTAACTGGCGCAATAGCATTCGCCAATCTTTGTCACACAATGCGTTTTACGCCGTCATTAAAAAGAGGGCGTCGGCTGAAATCTAACACCTGACCTGAGCTGTGATAAACTAGCGCAAACTTCGCAGAGGCAAAGACTATGTTTACCGGTATTGTGCAGGGCACCGCAGAAATCGTGTCCATTGAAGAGAAAGAACTGTTTCGTACTCACACTGTCCGACTGCCGGAAGCGCTTTTACCGGGTCTGGCGCTGGGCGCATCTGTCGCGCACAACGGTTGCTGTTTAACCGTGACGGCAATTGACGGCGACTGCGTCAGTTTTGATTTAATTAAAGAGACCTTGCGGGTAACTAACCTGGGTGATTTACGTCAGGGTGATGTGGTCAATATTGAGCGTGCAGCCCGATTCAGCGATGAAATAGGCGGTCATCTGATGTCAGGTCATATTATGACCACCGCTGAGATCTGCAGGATTATCCAGTCAGAACATAACCGCGAAGTCTGGTTTAAAATCCAGGACCCGACGCAGATGAAATATATTCTGCATAAAGGTTTTGTCGGCATCGACGGTATCAGCCTGACAGTCGGCGATGTGACGAAAACCAAATTCTGCGTCTATCTGATCCCGGAAACGCTGGAGCGCACCACGCTGGGCGCGAAGACGTTTGGCGATCGGGTTAATATTGAGATCGATCCACACACGCAGGCAATCGTAGAGACCGTTGAGCGGGTATTAGCACAGCGCGATGCCGCAGCAGCGATGAGCATGCTGACCGGCCAGACTGACGCCGAGAGCTAATAAGCGGCAAAGATTGCTGGAGAGCCCATCCGGGTGAATCTGGCAGCGATATAATAGCCTGAAGCACAGGGAACACAGTCAGAAGAGGAAAGCGTCCCCCGCCACGGATAACGGGTTTGTCTCTTTCAAATCTTTCTGTGTTCCTGTGCTGTTACACGCTCAAAACTGAACGGGCCCCTTTTTAAAGCCCCTGGCGCGGCAGAGTCTTCTTAACATGCCCCTACCGCGCCACCCGTAATCCGCCCTCAACACCGCGACTGAACACAATCTGCCACAGCTGAATATCACGCGCCCGGAAGGCACCGGCACAGGCATTGAGATAATAAGAGAACATCCGCTTAAAGCGTTCACCATATTTATCAGCCAGTTCTGGCCAGGCCTGCACAAAGCGTTCATGCCAGGCCATCAATGTTTTGTCGTAATCAGCACCAAAGTTATGCCAGTCTTCCAGAATAAAGTGGGGCTCGCTGGCATCCGCCACATGACGCACTGACGGCAGACAACCATTGGGGAAGATATATTTATCGATCCAGGGATCGACGCTCATATCGGTCTTAATTGCACCAATAGTGTGAAGCAGGAAAATACCGTCAGGTTTTAAATTACGATCGACCACATCAAAATAGGTGGCGTAATTTTTTGGCCCGACATGTTCGAACATTCCCACTGAAACAATACGATCAAACTGCTCATTCAGATCGCGATAATCCTGCAACAGAATCGTGACGTCTAATCCGTTACAGCGCTGCTGCGCCAGTTTTTGCTGTTCGGCGGAAATCGTCACGCCCTGCACTTTGACGCCGTAATGACGTGCAGCAAATTCCGCGAGTCCGCCCCAGCCACAGCCAATATCCAGCAGCGACATCCCGGGTTCCAGCGCTAATTTCCGGCAGATCATATCCAGCTTGGCTTCCTGTGCTGTCGCCAGCGTCGTGGCCTCTTTCCAGTAGCCACAGGAATATTGCATATAAGGATCAAGCATCAGTGAAAAAAGATCGTTGCCGAGATCGTAATGTTCTTTACCGACAATCCAGGCCCGTTTTTTTGATTGCAGATTCGTTAAGCGAGCGGCGGCAATGCGCAACGTATCTTTAAAGTGGTGAGGCAATTGCTGATCGAGTTTATGTTTAAGTACGTGGTGAAAGAACATATCCAGCCGGTCACACTCCCACCATCCATCCATATAGCTCTCACCGAGCCCAAGTGAACCCTCCTGCAGAACACGTTTAAAAAAACCTGGATGCGTAACATGAATATCCCATGGACGTGAACCATTGATTTCGACATCCGCTGATTCCAGCAGTTCATGAACGATGCGATACCAATGGTTCTCTTCCGGGCTCACTACTTCAGCATAAGATGAACTCATAGCTTTTCCACCACCTGTCCAATCTGAACCTGAACAAAGAGTAGCCAATTTCGTCAGGCATTGAGAAACGTTACGGATGACTCCGCACACCGGTTATTGTGTGATACAGAGGACTGGAATAGCCTGCAGCTGGACGGGCAAGATGAGAATAACGCGCGCGAATACCGTCCCGGCAACAGGGTGCCAATCAGATTATTACGTTATTATATTGTTGATTTATTACAGATTTGTTGACCCGAATGAGTATATTCTCACGCGGGTCAATATTCAATGACTTATTGTTAGGATGCTAACTAAGAAGTCAGTGTGTCAGTGATTATCCTGGCAGGCAGGTTGCGCTGAGGCAACAACACTTTGTGCGCTGTCGGCACGCTGCATGGCGAAGCCGAACAGCGCGAGCACAATGGTCGCCGTCATCGTGAGTGTGGTGGTAAACAGCGCCTGAGTTAATCCGGCTGATACCGCCAGGCTTGCGGCGAAGCACAGACCTAACTGCAGTGTGTTCTGCAATGCGGCCGCTTTGCCGGTAGCATTCGGGAAGGGCATTAATGCACTGGAGACCACAATCGGATAGATCGCGCCGTTCGCCAGCGCCATGCCGCAGAATGGAACCATCAGGCTAACCAGCGTGCTGTTGCCGGCAAGCGCAACAGCAAACAGCGCCAGAATGCTCAGGCTGTAGATACCCAGTAACCAGGGCAGCAACTGTGAACCGTTAAAGCGGTTGAGCAGGGCGCGACAGCCGAAGCCACCTATCAAAAAGGCGAGGGTCTGTGGCACATAACTCAGGCCGATGTCGGCAGGCGAGAGACCTAAATCTGCCAGAATAAACGGCGAACCCGTCAGCCAGGCAAAGAAGCTGGCAGAACAGGCTGAGTAGATCAGCACGTTGCCGCTATAAACCCGCGATTTGAGCAGGGTAAAGAAACCCGGCTGTGCCTTTTTTTCACCTGCGACTTTGCGAACAGTGGGCAGACGCAGCGTGGTCAGAATCAGCGCTACCGCAATCAGGGTCAGCACCAGGAAGATTGAACGCCAGTGGAAATGACCAATCAGCCAGGCGCCCAGCAACGGGGCCAGTGCCGGAGAGAGTGCAACCAGCGGCATAATGGTGGCGAAAACTTTGTTGGCACGTGCGGCAGGGTAGCGATCCACGACCAGTGCCTGCCAGCTAACGGCAGCAGCACAGACGCCAATCGCCTGAACAAAACGTAGCGCCAGCATCAGATAGATATCATTGACCCACAGCATGCCTGCACAACCGATCCCAAACATGGCCAGCCCGGTCAGCAGCACAGGTTTACGGCCAATGCGATCGGAAAGGGGTCCCCAGAAGAGCTGACCCACAGCGAAGCCTCCCAGAAAAAGACTCATACTGGCGCTGATCAGGCCGGGTGAGGTGTTAAACGTTTGCTGCATCGCGCCGAAGGCGGGCAGGTACATATCGGTGGCTAAAAAGCCGAGCATGCTCAGCAGGGCAAGGTAAGGCATAAATCCTTTATTCGACAACATCTCATTCTCATTTTTGCAGGATAAACGCGGCAGAGTGTAAAAGGTGCGTTTGCTGCTGTGAAACGGTAATATTTGCCGCTTGCTGTTAAAAATTTTGAAGGCAGATTATGTGGTCAGAATATGCATTAGAAGTGGTTGACGCAGTCGCCCGTGGCGGCAGCTTTAGCGCTGCTGCGCAGGAGTTACATCGGGTGCCCTCTGCCATCAGTTACACGGTGCGGCAGCTGGAGAGCTGGCTGGCGGTGCCGCTGTTTGAGCGTCAGCACCGTGAAGTGGTACTGACTCCGGCAGGCGAGCATTTTGTCCGTGAAGGGCGCAGCGTCATCAAAAAAATGCTAGCCACACGACGACAGTGTCAGCAGCTGGCCAACGGCTGGCGCGGTCAGCTCAGCATCGCGGTTGACCGTATCGCTAAACCTCAGCGCACCCGGCAACTGGTTAAAGATTTCTATCGCCATTTCCCCGACATGGAGCTGATCATCAGTTATGAAGTTTTTAACGGCGTCTGGGATGCGCTGGCCGATGGCCGGGTAGAAGTGGCCATTGGGGCCACCCAGGCGATTCCGGTGGGCGGACGTTTTGCGTTTCGCGATATGGGCACACTCAACTGGCGCTGCGTGGTCGCGCCCGATCATCCCCTGACGCAGGCGAGCCAGATCGATGACGACACGCTGCGTAGCTGGCCGTCACTGGTGCTGGAAGATACTTCACGCGCACTGCCGCGCCGAATGACATGGACGCTGGATAACCAGCGCAGGCTGGTGGTGCCGGAATGGCAAACCGGGCTGGAGTGCGTGCAGGCGGGATTGTGTGTGGCGATGGTGCCCGGTCATCTTGCCAGGCCACTGCTCGACAGCGGCGATCTGGTTGAACTGACTCTGCCGGTGGCGTTTCCGGACAGTCCCTGCTGTGTCAGCTGGGCTGAGGATCGCGCATCACCGGCGACTGGCTGGTTGCTCAGCTACCTGGGTGATGCGCAAACGCTTAATCAGGAGTGGTTAAGCGAGGATTAACGGCGATAGTCGCGGAATGGACCGTCGGCCACCGAGCGGCGCTCAATCAGCGTAGGGTGTACTTCAATCGTCTGTGACACTTCACGCTTACTGGTGATGCGGTCCAGCAGCATATCCAGCGCTTTTTCACCTAACTGAGCTTTAGGCTGATGCACGGTGGTCAGGGCCGGTGCGAAATAGCGGGCGTTGCGCACATTATCATAACCGATCACCGAAATATCCTGCGGTACGCGCAAACCCATTTCGTCGGCGGCGCAAATTGCACCCATTGCCATGATATCACCACCGCAGAACACCGCCGTCGGGCGCTGTTTCTGTGACAGGATCTGCTGCATCGCCTGATAGCCCGACTCCGGCTCAAAGTCACCCTGGACAATCCACTCGGCGCGCGGCTGAATGCTGGCTTCTTCCAGCGCCTTCAGGAAACCGGCATGACGTCCGCCACCGGTATTACGCTCCATCTGACCGGGGATAGCACCAATGTCGCGGTGACCGCGTTCAATCAGATAGCGTCCTGCCAGATAGCCGCCCTGGAACGCGTTATCCAGAACCGTGTCGGTGAAGTCGGCGCGCGATTCGCCCCAGTCCATTACCACCATCGGGATGTTACGGTTCTCTTCCAGCATCTGCAGCAGGTCGTCTGGATATTCTGAGCACATCACCAGCAGACCATCGACACGCTTCTGCGCCATCATGCTGAGATAGGCGCGCTGTTTTTGCAGATCGTTATGCGAATTCCCCAGAATCAGCGTATAGCCTTTGTCAAAACAGTGATTCTCAATCGCTTCAATAATCTCTGCGAAATAGGGGGCTTCGCTGGAGGTCGCCAGCAGGCCCAGCGTTCTGGTGTGATTCACTTTCAGGCTGCGCGCCACGGCGCTTGGCGAATAGTGCAGTTCTTTTATCGCCTGCCAGACCGCGTTACGCGTCTCTTCTGCGACAAAGCGGGTTTTATTGATGACGTGCGAAACCGTCGTCGTTGAGACGCCAGCGCGTTTCGCCACATCTTTAATTGTTGCCATGAAAATCGGACTCCAGTGCTTATCTAACTCTATGATAAGCGTAGTGTTAAACGTTTGCGTCTGCTCAGGGTTTTTTCCGCAAAAATGCCGCGTTTTTGGCCGGTTTACAGGCCGCTGGCGAAAATAAAACGCCTGAAAACCGGCGCAAACGGAATCAGGATTGCGCGCGTTGCGCAACAAAGGCGGGATTCTAACAAGGCTGAACGGATAAAACGAGATTTTTACCGGGCCCTGTGGGAAAATGCGATATCCCCACAAATTGTGTGACTAAGGAGCAAACAATGAGTACCGATCTTAAACTGGCTTTAATGACGACTGCGGGCTGTCTGCTGATGATTGTAGCCTTTAGTTTTACCGCCATTCTGCACTAAAAAAAAGCCGGGAATCTCCCGGCTTTTTACGACTGTTTTCTGGTTAGCGTATGGTTTTCGGCGTCATCACACGACGGGCACCAATGTAATGACGCTGCCAGTAATCTTCCCCTAATGCGCTAATCTGAATGTCTTTTCCGGTACGCGGTGACTGGATAAACTTGCCATCTCCCAGGTACACGCCAACGTGATCCGCTGTACCGCGACCATTAATACGGAAGAAGACCAGATCGCCTTTCTCCAGCGACTCACGCTTGATGGGTGCGGCGTCACGCAGGTGATACATCTCATTAGCGGTACGCGGAATCTTAAACTTCACCAGATCTTTATAGGCGTACCAGACCAGGCCGCTGCAATCGAAGCCGGTATGCGGCGAAGTGCCGCCCCACTGGTAGGGTTTACCCAGCTGGCCCATCAGTTTGGTCATCGCGGTTTCGCGAGCCTTCTGATAACGCTGACGGTGGGATTTGCTCATTTTAATCGTGCCCGGCTCGCTGGTGGTGACCTCAGCGGTTTTTAGCAGGCGCTGATGGCCATAGCGTTTCTTCTCTTTGTTCTTTTGCTGGCTTTTGCTTATACGGGCGGTTTTAAGCGAGGTCTTCTTAGCAGGCGTCTGTTTGGCAGTGAGTTCGACTTTTTTCTGTTTTTTCGTTTTAAGTTTTTGAACAGGGCTGAGGCGAGTCTTTTTCGTCACCGTTTTTACCTGGCGACGTTTGCGGCGTTCATCGTCGCGCGCACTCTTTTTTTCTGCTTTATGCGTACTGACGTTCACCGGCGTGTGCGGTGAAGCAGCAGCGACGTTGAAAAACAGTTGCGCAATGGCCAGCATGAAAAGCGTAATGATTAAACGCATAGTCCGTTGATTAGTTAAGTTGTCAGGGCCACTACGCACCGCGACAAAGTTGAGATTAATCTGATCCAGGATCAGGGCCGAGGCCATTCTAGTCCAGTTCGTTTAAAAACTGTAATGCCTTTTAATATTAATCTGTGCAACCCACGTAATCGCGCTGAAAATGAACATTTTCAGCGTCTTATATCAGCGAAATTATTACGAATTATTAAACTGTTACCCGCTGTTAATAATCAGAGGGTCGTGCATCCCGCTGCAGGACTTAACAATGATGGCGGTATAATCGGTAGCGGACAAAATCTCGTTTTCAGTCACGCTGCGAAGTCGCTACAATAAACAAACACGAAGTCACGATTTAAGGAAGGCAATTATGAGTACTGTAGAAAAAATTCAGCGCCAGATCGCAGAAAATCCGATCCTGCTGTACATGAAAGGTTCCCCGAAACTGCCTAGCTGCGGTTTCTCTGCACAGGCGGTACAGGCGCTGTCAGCCTGTGGTGAGCGTTTTGCTTACGTGGATATTCTGCAGAACCCGGACATTCGTGCCGAGATGCCGAAATTCGCTAACTGGCCAACCTTCCCGCAGTTGTGGGTTGATGGCGAGCTGGTCGGTGGCTGCGACATCATCGTTGAGATGTTACAGCGTGGTGAACTGCAGACGCTGATCAAAGAGACTGCAGAAAAATTTAAAGAAGCAGAATAAAAAAAGGCCGACATCACGTCGGCCTTTTCCATTGCAGCATCCCTTATGCGGATGCACTGGCTTCTGCATCGCCTTCCGCGAAAGGCAGTGGCCAGCCGCCTAAGCGTTTCCAGCGGTTCACCAGCTCGCAGAACAGTGTTGCTGTCTGCTGCGTGTCATAAAGCGCCGAATGCGCCTGGGTACTGTCAAACTCCATTCCCGCCGCAATACAGGCTTTCGCCAGAACCGTCTGACCCAGCACCAGTCCGCTGAGTGCCGCGGTGTCAAAGGTGGCAAAGGGGTGAAACGGATTGCGCTTCAGGCTGGCACGCTCTGCCGCTGCTGACATAAAGTTCAGGTCAAAAGTGGCATTGTGCGCCACCATAATGGCGCGATTGCAGCCACTGTCCTTAATCCCCTTGCGCACCATTTTGAAAATGGCATGCAGCGCTTCATATTCACTGACTGCTCCGCGCAGCGGATTGCTGGGATCGATACCGGTAAACGCCAGCGCTTCAGGATGCAGCAGCGACCCGACAAAAGGTTCGACATTGAAATGCAGCGTCTGGTCAATCTGAATCCAGCCCTCTTCATCCATTTTCAGCGTGATGGCAGCAATCTCCAGTAACGCATCGGTTTGCGCGTTGAAACCTGCGGTTTCAACGTCGATCACCACCGGATAGAAGCCACGGAAACGTTGATTGAGTGCATTAGGGGAATTCGATTCAGACATCAGGATCTCGTTGCAGAAAAAGGGCAGCGCGTATTATGGCAAAAAACGGGGCCGGGTGCAGCAGATGAAGCGCAGAGAAGGGGATTCAGCCCACCCGAACGGGCAGGCTGAGGGGCAGGTTTAGTTGCCCAGGCCGTTGCCGGCATCTTTGTTTTCGATCAGCTCGATTTTGTAACCATCGGGATCTTCAACAAAGGCAATAATGGTAGAGCCGCCTTTGACCGGGCCAGCCTCACGCGTCACGTTGCCGCCATCTTTACGGATGCGTTCGCAGGCAGCTGCCGCGTCATCCACGCCCAGTGCAATGTGACCATACGCATTACCGAGGTCATACTTATCGACGCCCCAGTTATAGGTCAGTTCGATTACCGCACCTTCGCTCTCGTCGGTGTAGCCCACAAAGGCCAGGGTATATTTATATTCGGTGTTTTCGCTCTGACGCAGCACGCGCATGCCGAGCACACGAGTGTAGAAATCGATTGAACGTTGCAGATCGCCAACGCGCAGCATGGTATGAAGTAAACGCATAACATCCTCTTTTAAATAAAACGCCATCGCCGGATGACCCAGGCGATAAGTATAGCGATGAAAATCGCCATTGAATAATGGCTGCCGTCATCGTCCCGGACGGCAGCCCAAAACGATTACAGCGTCGGGTAGTCGATATACCCTTCAGCGCCGCCGCCGTAGAAGCTTTCCGGGCGCTGTGGATTGAGCGGCGCATCCTGCTGCAGACGCTCAACCAGGTCCGGGTTAGCTATGTAATCGCGACCAAAGGCAACGGCATCGATCAGACCACGACCAATCAGGTCATCGGCTTTCTCAACGGTGTAGGCACCCGCACCGATGATGGCACCCGGGAAGAGATCACGCACTTTCTGGCGGAAAGCGTCGGTGTAAGGCTGACCACCGGCCCAGTCTGGCTCAGAGAGGTGCAGATAGGCGATATTGCGTTTTGCCAGCTCGCCGATGTACCACAACGCCGCTTCTTCTTCGTCCGGACCGTTATCCAGATTCTGGAAGCTGCCGATAGGTGATACGCGAATACCAATGCGATCGGCAGACCAGTTAGCAATGACCGCATCAACTACTTCAAGCGCAAAGCGACCGCGTTTTTCAATGCTGCCACCGTATTCATCGGTACGCTGGTTGGAGTCTGGTGCCAGGAACTGGTGAATCAGATAACCGTGCGCCGAGTGCAGCTCAAGCAGATCAAAGTCCGCTTCACGTGCGTTGGCCGCAGCCTGACCGAAATCGGCCACGATCTGCTTGATCTCCGGCACGGTCAGTTCACGCGGTGTTGAGGTATCTTCGCGATAAACGCTGCCATCTTCCGCACGCAGTGAAGTACGGGTGCCTGCAGCAATCGCCGAGGGAGCCACCGGTGCTTTACCTTCCGGCTGCACGCTGTTATGAGAGATACGACCGGTATGCCAAAGCTGCACGGCGGTGTGGCCGCCAGCCTGATGCACGCCTTCGTTAATCGCTTTCCACGCTGCAATCTGTGGCTGCGTATGTAAGCCTGGTGCACCAGCATAGCCTTTCGCCTGGAAAGAGATCTGGGTTGCTTCAGTGATGATCAGACCGGCGCTGGCGCGCTGACGGTAATATTCCGCCATCATCGGGGTAGGGATGTCGCCAGGCTCGATGCTGCGCAGACGGGTCAGCGGTGCCATGAATACGCGGTTTGGGACGGTAATTGCGCCGACTTTCAGCGGATTAAACAGCTGGGTACTCGCCATAATAGCTCCTGATTAGTAGACCAGTCGTCTACAAATGCGTTTTTTAAAAATTAGTGGCTCTTAAGCCACTGTTCGATGGTACTCAATGCCAGGCGCAGTGGCTGCGCCTCACGGGAAATTTTGCTCTGCAGGCTGGCGCCAAGCCACAGCAACGACAGTAATTCCGCCATCTGCGCGGGAGGCTGTGGCAGGTTCATCGACTCCTGCTGTTCTGCAGCGATCAGCGTCCGGGCGTAGAGGGCCGTGATTTTCGCTGCGCCCTGCTGCAGTGCGTCACGCATTGGCTCAGAAAGATCGCATACCTCAGCGGAGACCTTAACGCCCAGACAACCCATAATGTGACCCTGCTGCACAAACAGCTCAACGGCCGCACGAAAGTGGTTCAGCAGACGCTCACGCGGGGTGCCGCTGGTCTGGTTGAGCTGCAGCTCGACATCCTGCAGGAAACGCGCAAAGTAACGTTCCAGTAACGCCACGCCAAACGCTTCTTTAGAGCGGAAATAGTAGTAGAAGGAGCCTTTCGGCACCGCCGCCTGCGTCAGCAGCTCACTGAGGCCCATTCCGGCAAAGCCGCGCTGAAGACAGAGTGTCTCCCCTGTCTGGAGCAGGTGTTCACGGGTTTCATTACGTTGCAGCGTCTTATTCATGGCTCTGAGATTAGTAGACCAGTCGGTCTAACGCAACTCAGTCTGTTGCATTTGGCACAGAGTGTTCACCCCAGAGAGAAAGAAAAGGATAATTCTGACCGGTCAGGATTTTCTTCCTGCGCAACCAGGCTACGCTTTTGAGTGGACTGATTTTGCTTTTTATTTAATGAATCTGGAGTCGTGGTGGCCGAGCAGCTTGAGTTTTTTCCGGTTCCCAGCCCCTGTCGCGGCATCTGCCAGACGGATGCACGCGGTTACTGCCTGGGATGTTTACGCAGCCGCGATGAGCGGTTCAACTGGCTGCGCTTTAGTGATGCGCAAAAGCGTGAGGTGATACGCCTTTGTCAGCAGCGTCGACAGCGTCTGCAGCGTCAACAGAAAGGCGACGAGCCACCCGAGCCACAACAGCCAGAGTTATTCTGACGACTTTGCGCTTTCCGTTATACTCTCTGACACATTAATTACAGCCCACGCGCAACAGGGAGAACGTCATGTTAGAACCGCAAGCCATCGCTTCACAGGGGCCAGAATTTTCACCGCTGGTTATGGGGTACTGGCGCCTGATGGAGTGGGGCATGTCACCTCAGGAGCGCGTCGCGTTTATTGAGCACCATCTGCGGCTTGGCATTACCACCGTTGACCATGCCGACATCTACGGTGACTACCAGTGTGAAGCGGCATTTGGCGAGGCGCTGAAACTGGCACCCGGACTGCGCGACCAGCTGCAGATTGTGACCAAATGCGGTATTGCTACCCGCGCCCGGCCTGAGCATCAGATTGGCCACTACATCACCGATAAAAACCATATCCTGCAGAGCGCTGAAAACTCGCTGCGCCATCTCCACACCGATCGCCTTGATTTGCTCCTGATCCATCGCCCCGATCCGCTGATGGCGGCTGACGACGTGGCTGAAGCCTTTATGGCATTGCATCAGAGCGGCAAGGTTCTGCATTTTGGCGTCTCAAACTTCACACCCTCTCAGTTCTCCCTGCTGCAATCCCGCTTGCCGTTCTCGCTGGTCACCAATCAGCTGGAGATTTCACCGGTTCAGCAAAGCGTGCTGCTGGATGGATCGCTGGATCAATGCCAGCAACTGCGCATTCGTCCGATGGCCTGGTCCTGTCTGGGAGGAGGCCGCCTGTTTAACGATCCGCACTATCAGCCACTGCGTAACGAACTGGAAGCTGTGCGGCAGGAAACCGGCGCCACCAGCCTGGATCAGGTCGTTTATGCCTGGATACTGATGCTGCCGTCGCGCCCACTGCCCATTATCGGTTCAGGTAAAACATCCCGGGTCAGCGAAGCCGCTGGTGCACTGAATGTCATGCTGACACGTCAGCAGTGGTTCCGCATTCGTAAGGCGGCGCTGGGTTTTGATGTGCCCTGAAGCGTAAAAGTGCGTCAATCTTCAGCAAAATAGCGCAACAGCGACCAGACTTACCTCAATCCCTGGGATGAAAAAGGAGTCATCATGAAAATGAAAGCTGTTGCGCTATTCGCCCTGATCGCCTGCGGTGCAGCACAGGCTGCCAGCGAGCAGGTTACGATCCATCAGGTTACCGCTGAAGGCATCGGAAAATCGGTTGGCACGGTAAAAATTGACGAGACACAGTATGGTCTGCAGTTCACGCCCGATCTGAAAGGCCTTCAGCCAGGCATTCATGGTTTCCATGTCCATGCTAAAGGCAGCTGTGAGCCGGGCGAGTCTGAAGGCAAAGTGGTCGCCGCCGGTGCTGCGGGCGGTCACCTTGATCCTGCCAACAGTGGCAAACATCTGGGGCCTTACGCTGAGGGACATCTCGGGGATTTGCCTGCGATTTATGTCGATGACAAAGGCAATGCAACCTATCCGGTGCTGGCACCTCGTCTGAAATCCTTAAACGAGATCAAAGGAAAAGCGCTGATGGTGCATGCTGGCGGGGATAACCACGCCGATCATCCTAAACCGCTGGGCGGCGGCGGGGCGCGTTATGCCTGCGGTGTAATCTGAGTGTCAGGGCGGCAGATAATGGCCGCCCGATTTTCTCCTGACTGTTTATGAAATGTTGTACCATCCCTGACATTTCCCCCCTATGATGTTGATTCAGGTAAGAAAGCGTGATGGGGAAAGGAGCAGGATAATGAAATTCAAGGGCGCATTACTGCTATGTCTGCTGCTGGTGGGATGCGATAAACCCAATGATACGCAGCTGGTGACCGAAACCGGTCGGGAACTTCAGCGCACCATTGATACCAGCCCGATGCGTGCCACCTGTGAAAAGATTGCTCAGGGTCGTGAATGGCTGAGTCGCAGCAGGGTGCGTAAGCTGGAGGCACAGGGTTGTGATCAGGTTTTTCGTAGCGCAACCGAAACCAATTTCACGGATACCACCATCTATCGTCGCACCATGACGATGGTGTGTGGTGGCATCCACGGTCAAAGTTTTACCGGCACTGAACTGACACGCCGGTTCATCTTTTCACCCGACGAGAAAGCGCTGGTCATTGAACCGATGACCGAGATGGATAAAACCCGCTTTGAAGGTCATAAAACGCTGCAGCAGTTGCAGGAAGATTTTAACCGGCAGCAACAGCAATATTGCCAGTAATCACGCCGGCACCGCCTGTTTCAGTTGTGCGAGCGAACAGCGCAGACGCCAGATAATGCCAGCCAGTTCGCTGGCTTCGTTGTTTTCCAGCGCCAGTAATGCGGTGATACTCTCCTCCAGTTCCCTTAGCATCTGATCCAGCGAGGTGTGGCGCACGCCACGGCTGCTGATGATCTGCTGCAGATTGTGCAGACTGCTATCACGAAACCTTGTCAGGGCCGCCGAACCGGCGCGCCATTCACGCAGTTGCCAGACAATATGTGAGCAGTTGAGTAGCACTACGCCCCAGCGAAGTAGCCAGGTGCGCGCCTGCTCATCCCGGCTATGGCTGAGCTGGCTGATGCGGTGGTAAATCTGCGATTCGAAGCGACTCTCACTGAGTCGGGGCCGCTGCCGCAGCTGATCGAGAAATGCCAGCCGCAGCGCGCGGATATGGCGTCGGCTGCGCCGCGCATCAGAGCTGGGCCGCAGAATCTGGAACGCCAGCCAGGCGAGCAGCACCCCGCAGACTTTGGCAATGTTATCGTTGAAAAAGTCCTGGTAATCCCAGGTCGGTGGGTTCGTCACCGCGATAAACGAGCCCATAAAGACGATGAACTGTCCCCACATCCCGGCGCGCTGTTTCTGCTGCAGCTTGAAGAGTTGTAACGTCACCAGCAGCGGAAAGAGAAACAGTAAAAACGGCCACAGCTGACTGATCTGCACCATCAGGCCAAACTTCATCACAAAACTGAACGCAAACAGCCACAGCAGGGTTTTCAGCAGCAAGGTGACGCTGCCGCCGGGTGAGGGCACGGAGGCGTAAAGCACGCAGGCAATAGCGGTCAGGGTGAGCGCGGAAGCGCCTGAAGACCATTGCGTATTGATCCAGAAGGCGCAGCCCAGCACGATCACACAGAAGGTGCGCAGGGCGCTCCAGCCCGCTTCGGCACTGTCACTGTCGCGCGCCAGCGCCGGAACCGGCGGGGGTTGAAAGCGGGTATCGGCATCGGCACGATCCAGCAGACGAATCCAGCGCAGTACGTTGAGGTACATCCAGCAGAAGTAGCGCAGCCGCTGACAAAACGCGCGCTGCCGGTAGTCGCCGTCTGCGCCAGGCGTCACGCTGCGCAGGATTTGCGCAAGACGATATTTATCACACGCCGGTTTCGCCAGCTCAGCCAGCAGGCGCTGCAAGGCTTCAAACAGCGGCTCTGGCGCATCGGGCCAGTTCAGCAACATGCGCCGCAGGCTCGAAAGCACGCTGGTGAGTCGCAGCTGCTGATGCAGCACATAGTTCAGGACGTTGTTCTGTCGGCGAAAGCGGTAGTGGCTCCAGAACGCCTGAATCCGCAGCAGATTCATGGTCAGGATCTGGCTGATGACGTTTTCATGCGCGACACGAATGGTATCACTGGCCGAGGGCTGCAGCAGTAACACCGCATGCTCCAGCAAACGGGCATGCATCTGCTTCAGTGAGGTAATCAGCGCCTCGCCATCCGAGGTACTCGGCAGCACCATCATCATCAATCCGGCGCAGAGAATGCCGGAGATCACCTCGCAGACGCGTGCCTGCGCAATCGTCCACAGCGTGGTGATATCGGTGATATTCACGCTGCTGAAAGCGATGATGGCAGCGGTGTAACCCGCCAGTGAAAACGCGTAAGCGACGTTGTTCTGGTAGTGGTTCGAAATGCCGGTGCAGAGCGCCAGCCAGCCGGCAATGGCAAAGGTAAACAGCCAGGGCTCGTTCAGGGTGTGGCCGGCGATCAGCAGTGCGGCGGTGGCCCCCAGCAGGCTGCCGACAATGCGGCCAAGACTTTTGCTGATCGCGCCGCCAACGGTGGGAAAGCTGATCACGGCGGCAGAGGTCATCGCCCAGTAGGGTTCATCGAGATCCAGTCCATAGGCGATGCTCAGTGCCAGACACATGGCGATCGCGTTACGTAACGCATAGCGCCACTGGCCTCTGTTCGCTTTAATCCAGGGCAGTTGATCCCAGGCCAGCCACTGAATATTCATGGCTGGATGGTGATGGTGCAGCTGGTGCCGGCCACCAGATCAGCATTGGCCGGAAGCGAATCGAGACGAATGCGTACCGGTACCCGCTGCGCCAGCCGCACCCAGGGCACGTTTGGCTTGATATCGGGCACCAGGCCGCTGTCAGTCTCAATGCTCTGGTCATAGATGGCGCGGCCAATGCTGTCTACCTTGCCCTGCAGCCGCATGCTACTGCTGTAGAGCACCACCTGTGCCGTTGCGCCTGGATGAATATGGCGCAGCTTGGTCTCTTCGAAATAGCCCATGACGTAGTAAGAGTGGCTGTCGACCAGGGCAAACAGAGGCGAACCCGCAGTGGCATAGCTGCCGGGCCGAAGCGTGAGATTAGTGATCCAGCCATCCGCCGGTGCGGTCAGCGTTGTCTGTTGCAGATTCCAGCGCGCCCGTTCCCACTCCGCCTGCGCGGCTTTAGTGCTGGCAGCCGCAGCTCCGGCGCTTAAGCGTGCCGCATCGAGATCCTCGGCAGAGATGATGTTGCGCGGCAGGCTGCTGCGCCGGTTAAACTCGTGCTGCGCTTTCGCCAGGTCCGCTTGCGCTTTGCTGAGCTGAGCGGCGGCGTTGTCGAGCGCAATCTGCCACGGCACCGTGTCCAGCGTGACCAGCAGCTCGCCCTTGTGCACAAATTGATTGTCTTTGACCTTCAGTTCCGTAACCCGGCCCGAGACCTGAGGCGTGATATCCACCAGCTCTGCCCGCACTTTCCCGTCACGGGTCCAGGGCGACTGCATGTAGTAGTTCCACAGCCAGCCGCCGGCCAGTAACGCCAGTGCAAAGACAATGAGCGTTGAAAAATATTTTACCGCGTTAAATTTCATATCGATTATCCATGACCGATGAGCCAGAGAGCGGCGGTGACGCACAGCACAAACAGCGAGAGATCAAACAGGGTGGGATGCCAGATATCACCGGAGTAGATCCAGCCGCGCACCAGCGGGTGAATCAGCAGCCAGAAAAAGAAACCGAGGATCACCGCCTTGAACATCGGCGGGAAAAAGAGTGAGGCGCCAACCACCAGATCGGTCAGCGGGTTCTCACCTGAAAAAGCAGGAGTGAGCACGTGATAACATCCTTCGTTAACCCAAACAGCAGACGGGATGCGCTGCCGCGTTATCGTGGCCTGGCCCGGGATTTGTAATTTGTCCTGTAAACTCGCAGAATAGTGTAAAATCTGGCTTGATAGCTAGCAAGCTAATTATAAGGAGATGAAATGGATACGCCCCTCGGAACGGATTTATCTCGCCTGGTGCGCATCTGGCGCGCGTTGATTGATCAGCGGCTGAAACCGCTTGAGCTGACTCAGACACACTGGGTGACGTTGCACAATATTCATCAACTGCCGCCAGAACAGTCGCAGATTCAGTTAGCCAAAGCAATTGGGATTGAACAACCTTCGCTGGTGCGCACGCTGGATCAGCTGGAAGAGAAAGGACTTATAACCCGTTCGACCTGCGCTAACGATCGTCGTGCCAAGCGAATTAAGCTGACGCAGCAGGCTGAGCCAATTATCGAACAGGTTGAGACGGTAATTGATGAGACGCGGGATGACATTCTTTCCGGCATCAGCCAGGAAGAGATCCGTCAGATGGTGACGCTGATCGCCCGGCTTGAGAAAAATATTCTCGAACTTCAGAACAAAGAGAAATAAAAAAACCGACGCACAGGCGTCGGTTTTTTGTTTCACAACATCAGCGAGGTGAAACCGTCACCTGGCTGCCGTTGGATGCCATTGCAACACGCTGGCCAACAGAATAGCGCGAGGCGGCCTGCTTCTGAACCACCATGATGGTGTTGCCATCATCCTTACGGATTTCCAGCTCTACGCCATCCGTTTTATTCACTGCGCCCTGAACGCCCTGACCCGCAACGCCACCCAGAACGGCACCACCGGCTGTCGCCAGGCTACGTCCGGTGCCGCCACCAATGGTATTACCCAGGAAGCCACCTAACACCGCACCACCAATGGCACCGATGACGTTGCTCTCATCGCCGCCCTGGATCTTCACAGGACGAACGGAGACTAAGGTACCGTACGAAACGCTCTGGATTTGCTTTGCTTCACTGGCACTGTAGGTATCACCCGACAGCGTACTGGTATTGCTACAACCTGCGAGCATAGCACCGGTCAGAGCGACCACAATTACACGCTTAATCATTTGAAACTCCTTTAGTCGAGAAGGCGCCACGTTTACCGCTGTATCCTGCACACAGTATAAGACACAAACCTGGCAAATTAATCCCTGTCCGAATAAAACACGGTTGAACGAAGCATAGACTATGCAGGATTAACAATAATTCAATCGTGGTCTAAAAATAGTCCCATAACGTTATCAGTGAGCACGATTGGATAAAAACAATTTAATCATAGAATTAGCGATCATTATTTGTCAGGCTAGCCGCAGACGAATTGCACTTCCTGCCGGAAGTAAGGAATAGCTATGAAATCAAGACGCTATATCGGTGTGATGTCAGGCACCAGCCTGGATGGGGTGGATGTGGTGCTGGCTGCCATTGATGAAAATATGGTGGCACAGCAGGCAAGCTACTGCCATCCGATGCCAGCCGCGCTGCGTCAGGCGATTCTGGGAGTGTGTCAGGGGCAAACTCTGACGCTGTCGCAGCTTGGCCAGCTTGATACCCGCCTCGGCCAGCTCTTTGCTGAAGCCGTGGTGACATTGATGAAGCGTGAAGCGCTGGAGGCCAGTGACATCACGGCGATTGGCTGTCATGGTCAGACCGTCTGGCATGAGCCCCAGAGTGACGCACCTAATACGCTGCAGATAGGTGACAATAATCAGATTGTCGCGGCGACCGGCGTGACGGTGGTGGGTGACTTCCGCCGCCGTGACATGGCGCTGGGTGGGCAGGGTGCGCCGCTGGTGCCTGCCTTTCATCAGGCGCTGCTGATGGATGCCACTGAACGCCGCATGGTGCTGAATATTGGTGGCATTGCCAATCTCTCGCTGCTCATCCCGGGTCAGCCAGTGCGCGGCTTTGATACCGGCCCTGGGAATATGCTGCTGGATGCCTGGATCTGGCGCAATCAGGGGCAGCCGTATGACAAAGATGCACAGTGGGCGCGCAGCGGAACCGTGATTCAGCCACTGCTGGAGGCGCTGTTGCGTGAGCCATGGTTTGCGTTGCCGCCGCCGAAAAGCACCGGGCGCGAACACTTCAATCTTGGCTGGCTTGAACAGCATCTGCGCTATTTCCCGGGGCTGGCCCCACAGGATGTGCAGGCCACACTGGTTGAGCTGAGCGCCATCACTATCACGCAGCAGGTGTTACTCAATGATGGCTGCGACCGTCTGCTGGTGTGTGGCGGCGGGAGTCGTAATCCCCAGCTGATGGCGCGCCTGGCGGCGCATCTTCCTGGAACGGAAGTCACCCCTACTGATGCGGCGGGAATCAGTGGCGATGACATGGAAGCGCTGGCATTTGCGTGGCTGGCGTTTCGCACACTCTCCGGCCTGCCGGGCAATCTGCCTGCGGTAACGGGCGCACGGGAAAAGAGTGTGATTGGCGCAATCTATCCGGCCAATTCTCTCTATCGCCGTTAAGCGGGGATGGCGGGGGCACTTTGCCCCCGCGCTATGACAAGCGGCCGTCAGGCGGCGCCGGAGAGGTGCGTCAGATTGCGGACTCCGGTAATGACCGTAGCAACCATGGTTTCGCGTCGGGTAATCACCTCAACCTGGTAAAACCGGCTGCGGTAGGCGATAGAATAGATAATGGGATGGTACTTATTACCTTCTCCGTAGCGTGAGTAGTGCGCTTCAAGCGCACGGGTCGCTGCCAGGATATGGGAGGGCTCTTTATCACCGCGGATGATTTGCTTCATTCAGTTCCTCAAATGCTGTCCCTGGAGTCACGTCGCACGCATGGCGCGTAGCGCTGGCCTAAACACTGAACATCTGACTGCTAAACATTTAATCACTGACTGGGTAAGGTCTGACTGTGACGCGGGAAGATGACAGAAAGATGATCCCCCGGCGCTGTTAATTATTTAGCAGCCGCCGGGAAATCCAGCAAGGCAGGGGATTGAAAATTCATCCAAATCGCAGTGGAATTAAACCAGCTCGGGCCAGGCGACGGCTGCAAGGCCATTAAGTTGCGGTTGTGAGAACAGGAAACCCTGGAACTGAGTCACGCCTGCCGCTTCAAGCCACATCCACTCTTCTGGCTTTTCAATGCCCTCGGCGATAACGCCGATCTCCAGCGAGGAGCAGCATTTCAGAATGGCATGAATGATCGCCTGCTTGGGCCCGCTTTTATGCACATCCGAAATGATGGCACGATCAATCTTAATCTTGTCGGGCTGAATGCGGGTCAGCAGCGAAAGCCCGGCAAAGCCGGCACCAAAATCATCCAGCGCCAGGCTGATGCCGGCGGCTTTCAGCTGCCTGATAGCGGCTTCAAATGCCTCAGGTTGCGAGATGATTTCATTCTCGGTGAATTCCACCATAATCTGCTCCGGTACCAGCCCCTGGGCAGCAATCTCAGCCAGCAAAAACGGCACCGCGTCGGGCATTTCCACCAGAGTCATCGGCAGCAGATTGATCGACAAGGTCATCCCCTCGATCCCCAACTGCTTTGCCTGGGCAAACGCGACCTTTTTAGAGGTCAGATCAACCTGATAGAGCTGCTCCCGAGACAATCGGGAAAAATAGGCCAGCGGGGATTCACCCTGTGGGCCACGCAGCAGGGCCTCCAGCGAGACAATTTCGCAGGCAAAAGGATCGACGATAGGCTGAAAAGCAAAGCTGACGGCATTCTCAGCCAACAGTGCCGCGTCGCCTTCGCGCTGTTCTGATTCGTTACGGATAAACGTCCAGCCGCTGGCGGCTGGAATTTCAAAATAGTTCTCTTTTTCCCGCGCTTCGACAAAAGTTCGCAGGAACTGCAGGGCACGATCAGCGTAGGTCAGCTGATATTTCGTGGTGCATTTTGCCAGCACCGCTTCCAGCACCGTCTCTTTATCATGCAGCCGCAGATCGAACAGCTCCATTCCGACGTGACCAAAACGACGCGCTGGGGCGTAGTCACGCAGCAGTTCGACCAGATTATGATGGCGCGGGTCCTGGCAAATCCGGCTGTAGACCGCCTTAACCGCCGCCTCTGGACCTTCGAGCAGTTGGAAAAAGTGCGTGCCATTGAACAGCAAAATTCCGGTGACATTGGATGATTTATTGATTTTATTCGCTTTTAACGCCAGATCATTCAGGGTTTTCAGCGGCACATTCTCTGTAATGTGGCTGCGATAAATGATTGTCGACAACATAAAGTTTTCCGGAATTTTTAATTTTTGTTAACACACTTTACCAGAAGGTTCTCTACGGGAGAACGTGGGGCCGTGTGCCTTTCTCGCCAGCGCAATATTTAGTCTTTACTCGGTAACGCTGAATCGCCCAGTCCCAGAGTACGCTGCATAAAAACGGTATCCAGCCAGCGGCCCTGTTTAAAACCCACCGATCGCAGAATGCCGGTCATTTCAAAGCCCGCGGCGCGATGCAGGGCAATCGAACCCTGATTCTCGCTGTCACCAATGTTAGCGATCAACTGGCGATATCCTGCCTGCTCAGCCCACCTGATGGCATGTGCTAACAGATGTGAACCGGCTCCACGCTTTTGAAATCCGGGATCGATATAAATAGAGTCTTCCAGCGTATGCCTGTAGGCATGCCGTGGACGATAGGGGGCCAGATAGCAAAATCCACGGACGTCACCTTCACTGACAGCGACGAACCACGGCAGGCCCGCCTGCTGAACTTTACCTATCCGCTCGCCAATCGCGTCAGCGTCGGGCGGCACGGTCTCAAAGGAGCCGGTTCCGTTAATGACATGCCAGGCGTAGATTTGCTGAATCGCTGTGATGTGGCGCTCATCAGCCTCAAAAATTTCCATTATCTGGTTTTACCCCAAAAATCTGCACCTGGTGAAAAAACAACGGTATAGCGAGAGGTAAGAGGTCGCAATATAAATATTTCGCCTTTCAATGATTTTTTATAGCGCCGTTCTCCAGGAAAAGTCCTGGCAGGTATAGTTAAATAAAACAGGTGGATTTAGTGCCACGACTCAATGGCGGTTAAGCCTATTCTGAAAACGGTGTTCGTCAGATGATCCGGGCCAGAGTTAACGTTATTATCTTTGCAATCAGGGCAGGGGCGATTATTTATCTGGAGGCGTGGCGTGATGCGATTTGTGGATTTTCTGAACAGTAAGCAGGGGCTGCATGCAGCCAGAAATCACTGCTTTGAATTAAATGGCGTGGTGCTGGGCCATTTCACGGCGCTATTTCTGCACGACAATCAGATTATTTTCACTAAAGACGGTAAGCAGTGCGCTGTGCCTTATTACCTGGGTCCTGAAGACGATTTACTCCAGCAGCAAATTAATCCTCGCATTAAAAATATCCGCGCTATCTGATTCGCGCGGGTGATTGTTATCACGCGATAGAGTCCGCCACGTAAAATTATTACGCCTCATTCTCCGGATACCTATTTTCGGGCTGTCTGGCATGGCACGTTAGCGACTATTAATTACGTTTGCCGGCGATTTTATTTCTTTCATCTCCGCCTGTTTATTTAACCGCCTCACCGCTGTTCTCTGCCGGTAAAACAAACAGCAACAGCAGAGCAACGATCGCAAAGAGCGTTAAGGCCGTAGTGGCACCCCAGCAGGCGTAGAGCTGGCCAAACAGCAGCGATCCCACAACCTGACCTACCGCCAGCATAAAAAACAGGATGCCGACGCCAGTCGCCGGGTCTTCGGCGGTGGCGCGAGCGCCCCAGACCAACAGCACGCCCGACAGGGTAACGTAACCTGCGCCGCAACAGGCAACCGCGATACCTAAGCCGATAGATTCACCATGACTCAGGGCCAGCACCAGCAGCGGCAGTGCCATACCACACAATGACAGCCGGTAAACGCCATTTAGCCCTATACGGGCAGCGACCAGGCCGGTTGCCGCACCCACAATGCCTGCACTTCCCGCAATCAGCCAGAGTAAGCGGGCGGTATCTGCATCAACACCAACATGCTGACGCAGAAGCGCCGACCCAAAGCTCCATCAGGCTGCACTGACCAGGCCCGACGTCAGCGCGATACCCATCAGCTGACGCATAGCGCGGCGATACAATCGCTGCTGCCAGTGACGCACTCTGGAGGTACGTTCCGCCGCTTGATCCTTTAACACGCGTATTACCGGCAGCACACAGAACAGTGATAGCAGGGCAAACAGCAGGCAGGCCGCGCGCCAGCCGCCTGGCAGCATGCTCAGGATCACTACCGTCAGGATAATGCCCGCGCTGGTACCTGTATTAATCAGCGTATTTATGCGCGGCTGACGTGCTGCAGGAATTCTGTGACTGACTGCCGCGGCCAGTGCGGGTGAAGCCAGACCAGAACTCAATCCGGCGATAAACAGTCCGGCCGCCAGCATCAGTACTGACGAGGCACTGGCGAGCAGAAGCAGACCTGCCGTTGCACTGAGTGAGGCCAGCAGCGCGGTCACGCGTGTGCCATAGCGATCTGTCAGCGCGGCTGAAGTGAGAATAGTGAAGCAGTAAGCCGCAAAGCTGCATGCCGACAGCAGCCCCGCCTGCTGTGGGGTAAACGGGATATCTGACGAGATAGCGGGCAGCATCAATCCCCATGAGAAGCGGGCCATGCCATAAGTCGCGGCGATCAGACTGAAGCCGGTGAGTGCCAGGGCGGTAGACGATCTCATCCGGTCACGCCGTTTTGACGCAGTAGCTGACGGGCGACCTGAGCCGCCTGTCGGGCTGCGGCGGGACCGGTGAGCAGCGCCGTAGTAATCGCGCCTTCGAAGAGTATCCAGATGGCATCACTCAGTTGCCGATCTTCAGCACCGTACAGATGCGTCACACACTGTGTTATGTAGTGGCGCATTGTGGCACGGAAGGCCAGTGCCTGAGCGGCCAGCTCACTGTCACGCTCAGCGTATTCCCCCCAGGCTTTCAGGAAGAAGCAGCCGTGGGCACCGTTCGCCCTGGTCCAGTCGCCCAGCACCACAAACAGCTGCTCTATCGCCTCTGGCTGTTGCGGTGGCAGCAGTTCAGCCATAAAACGCTGCTCGCGCGCACTCAGCACGGCAGAGGTCAGTGCTTCGCGTGAAGCGAAATGATGATAAAACGTACGCGTAGAGACGCCGGCTTCCCGACAGAGTTGATCGGTGCTGGTGGCGTGAAAGCCATGTGTGTAGAAGAGCCGCTCGGCAGCCTGAATGATATCGTTTCTCTTTTTCATGACTCAAAAGTAAACCGATCGTTTTACTTTTTCAAGCCCATTCCTATTCTTTGCACACGGCGGTATTGATAAATCCCCGACGGCGGGCACACTGGCGCTTCGCTTAAAGGGGCGCTGGAGGCTGCTTTTTTTTCTTTTTCAGTCTCTGTTTATCAATACTCATACTTACCCCGGCGGGGGTTAATTTTGTTAGTTGTGACTCTAATCATAACGGAGGGTACTTACAGGGAATGCTTGCCGGTTTAATCATTAGACTGTTGTTTTTAATGCATTATTTTAAGTTTTGCTGATTTATTGATGCATTAGCATTACAAATACAATCGGGGGTGTAAAACGGGTGGGAATGTTTCAGTGCGTCGAATGCCTGAAGCGATTTAAACGGCAAAAAAGGGTATATTCTCAAAGTCAGTTTGAGTTACGCAATAAAGTGGTTTTAGGGATAATTCTCAGTTAGTTTAGTAACACTTCAGATTACAACAAAAACCTCTTGCGAATTTTGGTTCGTTTTTTAAGATACATACAGCAACTATCAGGATGACTACCATGCTTAAAGCCAGCTATTATTATCTGTGCCCGCGCCCCATGGGTGGATGGATTTTACACAAAGAAGGTTGCGTTAATCTGTCAAAGAACGACAAACGCATTTTTATTGGTTCACTTTATACCCGCCAGCAGGCGCTGGCCGTGGCAAAAGTTCATCACACAAATGCTATGCTCTGTAATGCCTGCCTTAGCACGTTTATTTGCCCGACCAGTAGCAGTACGGCAATTAAAACGGCGCGTGCGGCAACGCCAACCCGTCATACGCCAAGACATTAATGTTTTCACATTAATTTGCTGTATAAAAAAGAGAATAAAGCGAATTAATCAGGACAGGTGCTCAGAATATACAGGCAGCGTAATAACGCTGCCCTGATATTTATGCCTGCTTAGGCTGACCATTTGATGCGGTAATTCCGCCATCGACCGGCAAATTAACACCTGTAATATAACTGGCTTCTTCGCTGGCAATAAACAGAATGGCATGGGCGATATCATCGGCTTTCCCGGCGCGCTGCAGCGGAATACGATCGTAAAAGCGCTCCATCAACTCCTGGTCCTGACTGGCATCTTCAGTCAGATCGGTTAAGGTAAAGCCAGGACAGATTGCATTGACCCTTACGCCATCTGCGCCGTAGTCCATAGCCAGCGCACGGGTGAAGTTGGTAATCGCCCCTTTGGCTGCATTATAAATGCTCATGCCCCAGTCGCCGCCTAAGCCGGAAACGGAAGAGATGTTGACCACGTTGCCTTTGCTTTTTAGCAGGGCAGGCATGAAATAGTGCACACCATGGAAAACGCCATCAAGGTCGGTTTTCATCAGGGTTTTCCATGCGTCGAGTCCGACTTCATGAACGCGGCCCTGCACGATAACACCTGCATTATTCACCAGCACGTCAACACGGCCATATTTCTTCAGCACGGTTTCTGACAACTGCTTAACCTGTTCGGCTTCTGAGACGTCGCATGCTGCCACCAGGTGGTCGCCCGGTGTCATCCCAGCCAGCGTCTCTTCCAGTTTCTGTGCGGTACGTCCCACCAGCACCACTGATGCCCCTTCTTCAGCGAAGCGCTTCGCGCTGGCTTCGCCAATGCCGGACCCGGCACCTGTCACAACCACAACTTTCTGCGTAAATCTGGACATCATGCCTCCTTATCAGCATCAATTCTTACTATTAACAACCGGTTAAGCCTGGCACCCATTGGCAGAAACACAAGCGCAGCGCGAAATGCGCTGCGCCAGATGACGGCTTTTTAACCGGAGTTAACGGCTAGGGACGTCTGAAAAGGGCGAAACTGCGTCCTTCCAGTTCGAAATCCTTCTCTTTGGTGATCACCAGACCGCGCTTCGCGGTGTCGCTGGTGGTCAGCTCCAGCACCCAGCCACCTTCACCGAACTGCGGAATGCGGAACGGCACATTGCCTTCAAACGGGTTAAGCAGCATCAGTACGTCATGCCAGATGCCTTCCTCGGTCTGCAGATCCGGCCGGCCGATATAAACCCCCAGCGTTGAGCCTTCATCCCACTGCTCAGACTGCTGGAAGCCGCCACCGGCGTTGAACCATTTGATATCCATACCGTCGCGCCAGTTTTCGCGGCGCAGCAACGGCTGTTGAGCACGCAGCGTCAGGATCTGACGAGTGAACTCGCGCAGTGCCTCAGCAGACTCGGGCAGGTTATCCCAGTGTACCCAGGAGATTTCGCTGTCCTGACAGTAGCCGTTGTTGTTGCC
This sequence comes from Pantoea sp. ANP04, assembly GCF_041982285.1. Classification (NCBI taxonomy): domain Bacteria; kingdom Pseudomonadati; phylum Pseudomonadota; class Gammaproteobacteria; order Enterobacterales; family Erwiniaceae; genus Pantoea; species Pantoea sp. ANP04. The sequence continues at coordinate 27,742 of NZ_JAUTYS010000004.1, forward strand.
CATCTGGCTGCGGCCAAATTCGTCGCCTGCCAGCAGCATCGGCGTGCCGTGAGAGAAGATCAGCGTTGCAAGGAAGTTACGTTTCTGACGCTCACGCACCGCGTTAATGCCTTCGTCATCGGTCGGGCCTTCAACGCCGTAGTTGTATGAGCGGTTGTCGTTGTGACCGTCGTTATTATCTTCGCCATTCTCATCGTTATGTTTGTCGTTGTACGACACCAGATCGTTGAGGGTGAAGCCATCGTGTGCGGTAATGAAATTGACGCTGGCCCACGGACGACGGCCGTGCTGATCGTAAAGGTCGCCAGATCCCAGCAGGCGGGCGGCAAAGTCGGTAGAGACGTTGTTGCCTTTCCAGTAATCACGCACGGTATCGCGGTACTGATCGTTCCATTCTGCCCAGCCAGGCGGGAAGCTGCCCACCTGGTAGCCGCCCGGACCGATATCCCAGGGTTCGCCAATCAGCTTTTTCTGCGACAGGATTGGGTCCTGCATGATGGCATCGAAGAAGCCGCCGCGCGGGTCGAATCCATCGGGCTCACGACCGAGAATGGTGCCGAGGTCAAAACGGAAACCGTCGATATGCATCGACTCTGACCAGTAACGCAGGGAGTCGAGCACCATCTGCAGCACGCGCGGATGTGAGGTGTTGACGGTATTGCCGGTGCCGGTGTCGTTGATGTAGTAACGATGCTGGTCTGGCATCGTACGGTAATAGGAGAAGTTATCGATGCCCTTAAACGACAGCGTCGGGCCCAGCTCATTGCCCTCGGCGGTGTGGTTGTAGACCACGTCGAGGATCACTTCGATACCGGCATCATGGAAGGCGCGCACCATGTCACGGAAGCCCTGAATGCCGCGCGGCCCGAAATAGCGGGTCGCGGGCGCAAAGAAGCCCAGCGTGTTGTAACCCCAGAAGTTTTTCAGCCCTTTATCCAGCAGATGCTGATCATCCGGGAACCAGTGCACTGGCAGCAGTTCAACCGAGGTAATGCCCAGGCTTTTAATGTAGTTGACGGTCGATTTATGGCTCATGCCGTCAAAGGTGCCGCGCATCTCCGGTGGCAGTGCCGTGTTGAGCTGCGTGAAGCCTTTGACGTGGGTTTCATAGATGACGGTTTTCGGCCATGGCACGTTCGGGCGGTTTTGATCGTGCCAGTCGAATTCATTAGGATCGATAACCCGGCACTTTGGTGTAAACGGTGCGCTGTCGCGGGTGTCGAACGTCAGATCTTTATCGTCGTGGTAGAGATCGTACGCGAAGTGTGCCTCGTTCCAGGCGATATCACCTGCCAGTTCACGCGCGTACGGGTCGAGCAGTAACTTGTTCGGGTTAAAGCGATGACCATTTTCCGGATCATAAGGGCCATAGACGCGATAGCCATAGAGCGCGCCGGGTTTCAGCCCCGGAATGTAGCCGTGCCACACTTCATGGGTATATTCCGGCAGTTCCAGACGGGCAATTTCCGTTTTGCCGCTGGGATCGTACAGACAGAGTTCAACCCGCTCGGCGTGGGCGCTGAACAGGGCGAAGTTCACGCCCTGACCATCAAAGTTGGCCCCCAGTAAATGGCTGTAACCCGCCGTAATTTCAAAACGCTGACTGTTTGACATTTATGCCTCGTTATTCAATGAACAGATTGACGCGTATAAAACATTAATGCCGGTTTTCATTTTGCGACCAGCACAGCGCACCACTGTGCCGCCAGCGCTGTAAGCGGCAACTGGTCGCCTGCATCAAGCGTTTTACCGCTCAGGACATCCTGATACTCACGCTGGCCCAGTGCTGCAGGCAGGGCGATAACCGTATCAGCCCAGCGCGCGGCGGGTGGCTGATCGAGATTCTCTGGCAGCGCGTTAAACACCCGGCGTGACACAATCACAATCACCGCCTGATCCTGAAGCGTGCGGGCAAAAGCCAGCACCTTATCCTGCTGCTCGCCCTCCGCCGACAGCGCCAGATAGTCGCCGCGACGGAACAGCTCAGGCTGCTGCTGACGCAACGCCAGCAGCTTCACAATTGCCTGCTGATTGACCTGACCATGCAGCCAGTGCGCTTCGCTGCCGTCGTGCTGTGGCGCCGTAAGCATCGCCGCCAGGGCATCGAAATCAGGCTCGCGGCGGTTATCGGGATCGACCAGGCTGAAGTCCAGCGCCTCGCTGCCCTGGTAAATATCGGGTACGCCAGGTGCGGTAAGTTTCACCACGGTCTGGGTCAGACTGTTAACCAGTCCGGCACGCATAAAGGGTTGCAGCGACTGGCAGAAGTCATTGAGGAATGCGCTGTTAGCGGGCGCGAGCAGGTGACGGGCATAACCCAGCACCGCCTCTTCATAGGCGTCGTTGTTGTCGGCCCAGTCGGTGCGGAGTTTGGCTTCACGCAGCGCTTTCTCCACATAGACCACAAAGCGGGCTTCCAGCGCCGCCAGGCCGTCGGCATCCTGCGGCTGAAGCGTCGTGGGCCAGACCCCGGCCAGTGCTTCATACAGCATCCACTCGACGGCCGGCTCCGGTGCCGGACCATCTTTCAGCCGAACGACATGGTCCTGATTCATCTCCCGCCAGCGGCTGACGCACTCCGCCCAGCGCTGCGGCGCTTCGGTCAGCGTATAGAGACGCGCACGGGCATCTTCACCGCGCTTGGTATCGTGCGTTGAGGTGCCTGACAGCGCATCGGGCTGATGTTCGCGCCGCGCCTGCATCTCGGCATGAAACTGATCCAGCGAGAAGTGACGTGCCAGCGGTTCAGCGCCGACTTCATTCAGCGCCAGCGCCATATGCTGACGGAAGAAGAGGGTGTCCTCGACTGATTTCGCCATCAACGGCCCGGTCAGCTGCTGGAAGCGGGTGCGGAACTGCGTGGCATCGTCGCGAGCAGCGTCGGCAACGTCAGCGCGCAGAATACGCGTCAGGAAGTCGAGCGCCTGGGTGTCTGGCGCGTGGTCGCTGGCTTTGACCTCGCTGACCACCTGTTGCAGCAGCGCGGTGTCGGCGGGTGTCAGGCCTTCTGGCGTGCCATAGGTGCGATAAACCGGAAAGGCAACCAGCAGTTCCCGCAGCGCATTTTTCAGTTCCGCCTCCGGCTGTGGTTTGCCGTCTGCATCGGCAATCTTCAGTGCCAGTTGTTGTAACCGGTTAAATTCACCGGCGAAATTGCGGTTCGCCATCAGTAGTTTGGCGGCACGCAGCTCTGCTTTCATGTCAACGGTTTTGCCGATAACGGCCTGATACGCCTTGCGCAGGCCGCTCAGGCGGTCGCTGTCGACCAGCAGATTGGCGAGAGCAGCCATAAACTCATACCCGGTGGTGCCGGAAACCGGCCACTCGTCAGGCAGCTGTTCATTGTCGCCGAGGATTTTCTCCACGGTAAGATAGCAGTCGGGACCGGCAGCCTGGCGTAACTGCTCCAGATAGCCGCGCGGGTCGGCCAGACCATCCACGTGGTCAACGCGCAATCCCTGCACCGCGCCGCTGTGGACCAGTTCGAGGATCAGCTGATGTGCGGCATCAAAGACCGTTTTATCTTCCACACGCACGCCCACCAGACCGGTCACTTCGAAGAAGCGACGGTAGGAGAGATTGTTGGGCGCATCGCGCCAGGAGATCAGTTGCCACGGCTGCTGGTCATGCAGTTCAGCAATCTGTGCGGCATCACGCAGGGCCAGTACGGCCTCTTCCCGATCCTGCCAGGTCTCCGGCTTCAGCGGATAGAAATTATCGAAGTAGGCCAGCGCCGGCTTGCCGGTTTGCGGATCCCGCTGCACGCTGATTTCACCTTTTTCCAGCACCGCCTCAAAAGTGTCACCGAGGAACGGCAGCGTCAGGCGGCGTGACCAGTCGATATCGAAATAATGGGCATAGCGACTCTGTTCGCCATGCTCAATAACGTCGCGCCACCAGGTGTTCTCCAGCGAGGCGGCCATATGGTTAGGGACGATATCGAGAATCAGCCCCAGACCGGCGGCTTTCAGTGCGCCAGCCATGCGATCAAAGCCTTCACGGCCGCCAATCGACGGCTCGATCTGGTTAACGTCGGTCACGTCATAGCCGTGAGTCGACTCTGCGGTCGCGCTGAAGATCGGCGACGCATAGAGATGGCTGATACCCAGCTGTTTCAGGTAGGGCACCAGCGCCGCCGCACGGTCAAAGGTCATGCCGTTGCGGAACTGAATGCGGTACGTTGCGGTTGGAATATTCATTCTGCTTCTCTCTTTTCCAGACGCACGACAATCGCGTTGGGAATCAGTTCGGTGGCGGTCTGCGGCCAGGCAAACAGGGTTTCGCCCGGTAAATCCGGGATCGGCTGCGTGCTGTCGCCGACGTTCAGCGCCAGTGACAGTGTGCCCAGCGGGAAGTCCCAGCGAACGGCCAGGAAACCTTCTGACGTTTTCACTATCTGACCGGCATCACCCCCGGCCGTCTGCAGCAGCGGCACAATATGTTCCTGACGCAGTGCCAGCAGATGACGCGTCAGCGCCAGCCACTGCTGACCTTCCGGCGTTTCTGTGCGCGGCCAGTTAAGCTTCGACTGTTCAAAGGTGGTGACATCATTGGGATCCGGCACCGTTTCACCGTGACCGGCATGGCCTTCAAACTCGCGGGCGCGACCTTCACGCACAGCTTTCGCCAGATCGCCGTGGAAATCGGTAAAGAACAGGAACGGCCGGGTTTCACCATACTCTTCACCCATAAACAGCAGCGGGATGTGCGGCGAGACCAGTAACATGGCCAGCAGCACCTGCGTCCGCTCTGCACCTGCCAGCGAGACCAGCCTTTCGCCCTGTGCACGGTTACCCGTCTGATCATGGTTCTGGATAAAGTCGACAAAGGCGACAGGTGGCTGACGGCTGCTTTTCACGCCGCGTGGCTCACCCGACTGCGGTGAAACCTCGCCCTGATAGACAAAGCCTTCGGCCAGCGCCCGCGCGACCCGCTGTTCCGGCTGGTCGGCGAAATCCTGGTAATAAGCGTGCGTTTCACCGGTTGCCAGCACATGCACGGCGTTATGGAAGTCATCGTTCCATTCGCCGGTGAACAGCGGCGCTTCTCCGTTTTCATCACGCGGATGCAGGAAGGTGACGTTACGGCAGTCTTCGGTAGTGAGATGAACAGGGCGGTCGGTAATGGTGGCGCGGATGCGCTCAGCAATCTCAATCAGCACATGTTTTTCGCTCGGATCATCAATCTGATCGATGGCGTCAAAGCGCAGGCCATCCAGATTGAACTCCTGCAGCCAGTAGAGCGGCGCTTCCACGATATAGCGGCGTACCGCATCCACGTCATAGGCGATACCCGCGCCCCACGGCGTCTGGCGCTCTTTGTGGAAGAAGTCTGGCGCCAGCAGCGGCAGATAGTTGCCCTCCGGGCCGAAGTGGTTCAGCACGATATCCAGCACAACAGACAGACCATGGCCGTGCGCCGCATCGATAAAGGCTTTGAAATCATCGGGCGAACCGTAGGCAGCATGGGGTGCATAGAGCAGCACGCCATCGTAGCCCCACCCGCGATTACCGCCAAACTGCGACACCGGCAGCACTTCAATCATGGTGATGCCGGTTTCAGCCAGCATCGGCAGTTTTTCAATTGCCGCCCGGAAGGTGCCTTCAGGCGTAAAGGTGCCGATGTGCAGTTCATACACTACCGACTCCTGCCACGGACGGCCCTTCCAGCCTGTGTTTTGCCACTGATACGCATCAGGATCGATCACCAGCGACGGGCCGTTAACCTCCGCTTTCTGAGCACGGGCGGCGGGATCGGGCACGGCCGTGCCATCCGCCAGCACAAAATCATATTCGGCATTTGCTGCCACACCCGCGACCTGGGTTTCAAACCAGCCATCTGCCTGCGGTGTCATTTCAATGTCTTTGCCGGAGAGCCGCAGCGTCACGCGTTGCTGACCGGTTGCCCAGAGGCGGAAACGCACCTCATCACTGGCAACCCGTTCAGCGCCCCAACTTTTAAAAAAAGATTTGGATTCCATTCAGTTGCCTCATTTAGCCTGGAAATACGCGATGGCGGCCACCGCGTGAAAAGGATGTCGATGACGTAAGCGTCAGAAATCATAAACCGTGCAGCGAGACCAGGATGCCAGGTGGGCTGGCGCGTCTCTTCAGCCAGAACGCAGGACTGATGTTCAGCGTTATGCGGCGGGAAGGGGGGAGTGAGACCGCTTCCACGCGGCATACAGAAAGTAATCATAGACTAAGATGTTGCAATCGCAGGGCGGCGAGGTGTCTGGTGGCATTAATTTGCGTTAATTACCCTGAATCGGCCTCTGCCTGGGGAAAGGAGACGGTGCAGGCGCAGAAAACCCTGCCGGATAGCGAGGATTCGCTATAAGCTTAAGCGCGATCGCGCAGGTCGTACTGGATGACCTGCGGCGCTGAACACTTCAAAAGGATGTTACGTGAGGAAATGCGTTCTGTTAGCCACGCTTTTACTGCTCGCCGCCTGTTCTAATCGGGTCGGACATCGGCTGGACAACAGTAATCTGCAGCAGATTCATGCCGGTCAGACCACCAAAGCTCAGTTGATTGCGCTGTTTGGTCAGCCTGACAGTGAAACGCCTTACCCGGACGGGCAGCGGCTGCTGAAATGGACCTACAGCGAGGCGCGCACCCTGAACACCACCGAGGGGCAGACGCTGACCGTGCAGATGAAAAATGACAAAGTGCTGAACTATGCGCTCAGCAAGAGCTAAGGCTTAGCTAAGTTTACTACGGCGGTGGCAGGAGATTGCCACCGCGCATCATCGGTTACTGTATGCCGCTCTGCTGCGCATCCCGGCTCTCGGGCCGTGGCTGAGCCAGTCGGGCGAAATCGGAACCTGCCGGATGCTGGTAGATTTGCAGTTCAAACACGCGGGCTATTGCATAGATATACTCAAAAATCGCCGCCTGGGTATTTTCATAATCCGCCCAGAAAATTGATGAGGTGAAGCAGTAGATCTCCACCGGCAGCCCATCCGGCGACGGCTTCAGCGGTCGTACCACGATATACATCTCTTTCATAATGTCATCGCGTTGGGCCAGCCAGGCAGACAGGTATTTGCGGAACACCATCAGATTGGTGATGCCGTTCTCCATAAACCAGCGTTCGCCGACGGCATTGATATCGCGTCCATCCAGCAGTTCAGTGATCGTTTCGCCTGCAAGGCGGATCTGGCTCATCGATTGCAGCATCTCCTGATTCACAAAGGTGATCGACTTCTGATCCAGATGAAAGCTGCGCATGATGCGGCGCGCACCCGACGAGAACATCGCCTGCCAGTTGGTGTAGGTTTCGGTCAGGAAGTTCTTGGTCGGAATACGTGAAATAGTGTTATCCCAGTTGCGGATGGTGATGGTATGCAGCGCAATGTCGATCACCTCACCGCTGATGTTTCTGTCCGGCATCTCAATCCAGTCGCCCAGTTGCAGGACATCGTTGGAGGAGAGCTGAATGTTCGCCACCAGCGACAGGAGCGTATGCTGGAAGATCAGCATCAACACCGCGGCAACCGCACCCAGCGAGGAGATAATAATGGCAGGTGACTTATTGGACATAATCGCCAGAATCATGATTGCGGCGATGATATGCACCAGGATTTTGCCAATCTGGATATAGCCCTTGATCGAGTGATTCTTGCGCTTGGATTTGCGCGTATAGGAGTTGTTAACAATCTCCAGCACTTCGTTGAAGAAGATCGACAGATAGACAAAAAACAGGATGCCGCAGATGGTCTGAATCGCCACTTTCAGGTTTTCAGGCAGGCCTGGCATAAATTGCAGAAAGTTGTAGACCACAATTACCGGCACAAAATTTGACAGCTTCTGAGAGAGGCGAATGTCCTTATCCAGTGGCACACCCTTTTTATGGCTGCTGAAAAAGACCTTCCTGATCACTTTGACGATGAAGAATTTGCAGATCAGGTGAGTGACCAGCCCGGCCACGATCAGCAGCAACAGGCTAAAGCTGATCGACAGCACTCTGTTTCCCTCTATAAAACTCATCAGACTCTGAATGTAATGCATGTTAACCACGTGCGAAAAAGTAAGGGGCGAATTCAACCACAGCACAGGGTCGGTTGTTAAGCGTCAAATGCGTTCAGGCAGAGCCGCAACTTTATTCTGTCCTGAGCGGCGCGCTGGCTGCGCCCGGCAGGTGGCGTCTTGTTAACTTCTTTGTTCGCAGACTCAGATAAATCTCAAGCCAGCCGATAACCACTCTAACTTCTCTGATATGAGCCTGCAGACATGCTTAAAAATCTTAAAATAACCCACGGTATTCTGGCGGTGCTTGCCGTCTTTATTACGTTACTGACCCTGACCGGATTTCTGTTTTACAACGGCGTCTCAAACGCCGACAAAAACTTCGTGGCAGCAGAACAGCTGACCCTGCAGCAGCAGCACCTGAGCGATGCGGTGAAAACCCTGATTAAAACCCGCGTTACCATCAACCGCGTCGCTATCCGTTTCCTGAAAAACCAGCAGGATCCTAAATCACTGGCCGCCATCGCCACGCTGCTGGAGCAGGCGGGCCAGTCTGCGGACAGAGCCGATGCCGACTTTAAAGCCTGGCAGGCGATGCCACGCAAAGAGGGGCAGAGCGAAGCGCAGTCGGCGCAGGTTCAGACCGCCTATCAGCAGATGCATGAGACCATGCTGGCCTCAATTACCTTTTTAAAGCAGGGTAATTACGCGGCCTATGGCAACCTCGAAGCACAGGCGGCGCAGGACCAGCTCGACAGTGCCTATGAGGCCTGGCGTGCGGTGAACATCCAGCTGATGAAAGATACTTCAGAACATAACCAGCGCAGTCTGACAGATGCGCTCTGGGCGCTGCTGACGATTGGCCTGATCACTGGCGTGATTGGCGTGGCGGTCTGGATGGGACTGCAAAAATTGCTGATTAGTCCGCTGGCCAGGCTGACAGGGCATATGCGCACCATTTCGGCAGGTGATTTAACCTCTGATATTCAGCACGAAGGCCGCAATGAGATGGGCCTGCTGATTCAGGAACTGCAACAGATGCGCGATGCGCTGGTGGTGACCATTACTTCGGTCGATGACGCGACCCGCTCTATTTTTACCGGTGCCGCGGAAATTTCTGCTGGCAGCACCGATCTCTCTTCCCGTACTGAACAGCAGGCTGCTGCACTGGAACAGACCGCCGCCAGCATGGAGCAGCTCACCTCAACGGTGAAGCTCAACGCAGACAATGCGCAGCAGGCGACAACGGTGTCGAAAGAGGCGTCAGCCACCGCCCTGCAGGGCGGCGAAACCGTTGCCCGCGTTATCGCCAACATGGATCAGATCAGCGAAAGCTCGAATCAGATCGCCGGTATTATCGCCATTATCGACAGCATCGCCTTCCAGACCAATATTCTGGCGCTGAACGCTGCGGTTGAAGCCGCGCGTGCCGGTGAGCAGGGGCGTGGATTCGCCGTTGTCGCAGGTGAAGTACGCTCGCTGGCCGGACGCAGCGCCAGTGCCGCGCAGGAGATTCGTGGATTGATTGACCGCTCAGCCGAGCGCATTAAAACCGGTGCCGGTCACGCTTCCCAGGCGGGCATCGCCATGGAGAGCATCGTGAAGTCGGTGAGCCGGGTGACGCAGCTGATCGAAGAGATCGCTGCCTCCTCCACTGAACAGACCCGCGGCATTGAGCAGGTCTGCATTGCGGTTTCTGAGATGGATGGTGTAACGCAGCAGAACGCCGCGCTGGTAGAGGAGTCCGCGACTGCTGCTGCCTCACTGGAAGAGCAGGCGAGCTACCTGCGTAAAACAGTATCGGTCTTTAAAACCGGCAGCATGCACGCCGCGTTCTCCGCCGCACCGGTTGCGAAGGCGATTGCCGTGCCCAAACGTCAGCCTGTCGCCGTGACAGACAATGAGAACTGGCAGACTTTCTGATAACGGAATATCTGACGGATCACTGCGCACGCGGCCGTGCTACAGTTTCAGCATAAAAAAACCGCCCCCAGGGGCGGTTTTTTATTCACTTAACGCATCAGGCAGGAACGGACTGTGCCTTCTGGCTGCGTGACCAGACGCGGTGCGCTTTCATCGCCTGCGTAAAATCAGACATCAGTGCGTCCTCCGCCGCGTCGCCCTGCACAATGCCTTCTTCCTGATCGGCATCTTCCAGACCGAACTGCGCTTTAAAGCGACGCGCGTCGCCCACCAGACCAATCACCTTGAGGTGTTTGTAGGCTTCCAGCAGGAAGTAGCGGGCATCGCCGCTTAACAGCAGGGCATCAATATTACCATTCGGCACCATCACCGCATCAAAAGTCAGAGACGGCAGGCCGGCAAAGGTGGCATCGATCGGCAGCACAGAACCGTCATCCGCGCGCACCTGGCCCATATGCGGCGCCAGCAGTTTTGTGTGCACACCTTCCGCTTTCAGCGCCTGCAGAATCGCCAGCACATCCGCCGCCTTCACACCATCGCTCAACAGCAGCGCCACCTGACGGCCTTTAATCTCACCATCCGGGATAGCGTAGAGGCTCAGGCTGTCATCTTTCGTCAGGCCATTCACCGCCGCAGGAGGCTGGATATTGCGCTGCTCATCGGTCAGGGCGAGGCCCAGATTATCCGCTACGCCCTGTGCCAGTTTAGTATCGATACGCGCCAGAAGATCCACCACGCGCTCACGGATGTAGGCACGGCCCACTTTACTCAGTTCAAATGAGTAGGCACCAATGATGTGCTGCTGTTCGACTTCTGTCTGGCTGTTCCAGAACAGGCGCGGCTGGGAATAATATTCACCGAATGACGGGCTGCGCTCGCGCACTTTGTGACCCTCAACCCGCTCCTGATAGCTCTCGAAACCGCCGCCTTTCGCAGCCGGTGGCGTTTCGCGCGGCCAGTTGTCGTTGATCGAGTTCGGCTCGTAGTTCGCCGGGTTGGTGTCGATGTCCTGGCGATGCATGCCCTGACGCTGGAAGTTATGGTACGGGCAGGTCGGACGGTTAATCGGGATCTCATGGAAGTTCGGTCCGCCCAGACGACTGATCTGCGTGTCGGTATAGGAGAACAGACGGCCCTGCAGCAGTGGATCGTTGGAGAAATCCAGGCCCGGCACGATATGGCCCGGGTGGAACGCCACCTGCTCGGTTTCCGCAAAGAAGTTATCCGGGTTACGGTTCAGCACCATCTTGCCGACAATTTCCACCGGCACCAGCGCTTCCGGGATCAGCTTGGTGGCATCCAGAATATCGAAGTCGAATTTGAATTCATCCTCTTCCGGGATTAGCTGCAGACCCAGTTCATATTCCGGGAAATCACCGGCTTCAATCGCTTCCCACAGATCGCGGCGATGGAAGTCGGGATCGCGACCGGTCAGTTTCTGCGACTCATCCCACAGCAGCGAAGCTTTACCGGCCACCGGCTTCCAGTGGAAGCGGACAAAGGTCGCTTTGCCTTCGGCGTTGATCAGGCGGAAGGTGTGAATGCCAAAACCTTCCATGGTGCGATAGCTGCGCGGAATACCCCGGTCAGACATCGCCCAGATGACGTTGTGCATGGTTTCCGGCTGAAGAGAGACGTAATCCCAGAAGGTGTCATGGGCACTCTGACCCTGCGGGATTTCATTGTGCGGCTCCGGCTTAACGGCGTGCACAAAGTCAGGGAATTTATGGGCATCCTGAATAAAGAATACCGGCGTGTTGTTACCGACCAGGTCAAAGACACCTTCTTCGGTGTAGAACTTGGCGGCGAAACCGCGGATATCACGTACGGTATCCGCAGAGCCAGCGCCACCCTGAACCGTGGAGAAACGCACGAACACCGGCGTGGTCTGCTCGGGGTCGCTCAGGAACTGCGCTTTGGTCAGATCTTTCAGTGAGCGGTAAGGCTGAAAATAGCCGTGTGCGGCAGAACCACGGGCGTGAACGATACGCTCCGGGATACGCTCATGGTCAAAATGCGTGATTTTCTCACGCAGTATAAAGTCTTCCAGCAGCGTCGGACCTCGCGAACCCGCGAGCAGTGAGCTTTGGTCATTGGCGATGCGCGTGCCCTGATTCGTGGTGAGAGCCTGATGGGTGCCGTTTTTACGGCTGGCTTCAAGCTGGTCAAGTTTGGCGCTGTGTGTCTGCGGCGCTTTCAGACTGCCCGGGGCGGTGGGCTGTTTGCCTGGCGGGGTCGGTTCGGCTGGGGGCTGATGCGAACCATCTTTCGGTGCCAGCGATCCCAGACCCGGTTCTGATGATTCCGGACCGGTGGTGGGGGCGTGTTCGCTCAGGGGTTTCTTCTCTGTTTCTTTCGACATGAATCTATGCTCCAGCTGTTATTTTACTTTCGACGACACTAAATATAGAACAACCTGAACAATACTGAGGGTAAACCGGCCATTTAACCGCTGTCACTGTCCCTTTTTTGTCCGGCAGAAAAACCAGGCTTACGTCTGAATGCCTGTTATCGCTTCGCTTATCCACGCCTTGTGCCGTCTGGCTTAGCGGCGTGTCAGCCCGCACCCACTATGCTGGCTACCTGCTTTGTAACCCTGTCAGATTCGCCTCTCGCCGGACTGCGTGATATTCCGCGAGAGGGTGAAAATCTATAAATAAAATTAATAAGGAGAGGTGTCATTCCTGATTGAGTTTGGAAATGTTATATCATAACATTTCATTTTGTAATGTTGACTGAGGATCAGGCTTTGACGAATCATGCAGGTAAATGGATGGGGATCATGGGCGCGCTGCTCATCAGCCAGCAGGCGCTGGCACATGGCACGCATACACATGGCAAATCGCTATCAGTAATGGAGCAGAAAGCAGCCGAAGGGGTTTTTGCTGACAGCGACGTGAAAGATCGCCCACTCTCTGACTGGGACGGGCTGTGGCAGTCAGTTTATCCGCTGCTGCAAAGCGGCGAGCTGGATCCGGTCTGGCAGAAGAAAGCGCAGCAGGACAAGAGCAAAACGTCAGAGGAGATTAAAGCTTATTATCGCAAAGGCTACGCCACCGACGTCGATACTATCGGTATTGAAAACGGGGTAATGGAGTTCCATGTCGGTGATCGGGTCAGCGCCTGCCACTATCGCTATGCAGGCCACAAAATCCTGACCTATACCTCGGGTAAAAAAGGGGTGCGTTACCTGTTTGAGTGTCAGGACGCCAGCAGCAACGCCCCGAAATATGTGCAGTTCAGCGATCATACCATCGGCCCACGCAAGTCTGCTCACTTCCACATCTTTATGGGTAATCAGTCTCAGCAGACGTTGCTGGCTGAAATGGACAACTGGCCAACTTATTACCCTTACCAGATGACAAATCCACAGGTCGTGGAAGAGATGCTGCACCATTAAGTGAAGGGCCGGGATCGGATGGCCCGCTGATGACAGCGGGGTTTCTGTGACGCGCTGTCACTGCCTTTATCCCACCCAGGCCGGACGGCGTGAGGCGGGGATGCCGCGCACTACTCGCTGATACGACCCTTCAACCAGTTGCTGAATCAGGCCGGGAGAGAGGCCGTCACCCGGATACACCGTGATCCAGTGACGTTTATTCATATGATAACCGGCGGTGATCGAGGGATAGATCACCCGGTGCAGCTCTGCCTGCTGCGGTTCACACTTCAGGGTGATAATCGGCACGCCCCGCAGTTCCGTCAGCAGTAAAAACACTTTTCCACACACTTTATAAACCTGATGTTCCGGCCCGAAAGGATAGCCTGATTCGGCGGCGGGCAGCCGTTCAGCCGCGTCGATAGCGGTGCGCTGGATCTGGTGACCCTGCATGGTGATTCTCCCTGTCATGGTTAACCCCCGATCTCTGTGGCCCGCGACTGGCTGGTCGCCAGAGGCCTGTTACACTTCTGATAAGCATAAATCAGGAGCAGACATGAAATTAGGTTTTGCATGTAAGTATCTCAATAGCGACGGTAAACAGTTTTTCCCGTTTCGCGCCACCACCCGTAAACGATTTCTGAGTTTACCTCAGGCTGAACGTCATCAGCTGATTCATGAGATTACCGTTACTAACCTTAATAATCTCTACCTGACACTGGAGCATCTGGCTACGTTACCGGCGCCACTCAGAATGATGCGCATCGGCAGCGACCTGCTGCCGCTCTATACGGTTCCCGAAGCCACGCCGCTCTTTGCGGAATTTCTGCCTGAGCTTTATCCACTCTTTGCCCGCTGTGGCGAGCTGGCGCGGACGCATCAAATCCGGCTCTCATTCCATCCGGGACAATATACGGTGCTGGCTTCCGATAATCCGGATGTGGTGACGCGCGCACTGGAAGATGTGGAGTATCACGCGCTTTGCGCCTGTCTCATGGGCTACGGTAAGACCTTCCAGGATTTTAAAATCAACATTCATATGAATGGCAGGGCGGGATTCGACGGTTTTAAACACGCGTTTAATCAGCTCAGCCCGGAAGCGCGGCGGATGCTGACAGTTGAAAATGATGAGATTTCCTGCTCGCTGGATGATGTGCTGCAGGCAGCACCCCTCTGTCCGGTGGTGCTGGATATTCACCATCACTGGGTAAAAGAGAGTGAGTTTATTCAGCCGGATGACGCGCGTGTTGCCAGCGTCATTGACTCATGGCGGGGTGTGCGGCCGGTGCTGCACTATTCGATTTCTCAGGAGGGGATTATTCCGCAGGAGGGCTGGCCCGATCAGCAGCAGCTGGGTGTGAGCAAAAGCAAACTGCGGGCGCACTCCGACTACTTCTTTAATCCGACGCTGAATGCGTGGGCACTGTCGTTCCAGGATTTCGATATCATGTGCGAAGTGAAAATGAAGAATCTGGCGCGGGAACCGCTTTATCAGTGGGGGATCGCGCAGAAACTGATAGGAAATTCCCTGGCCGAAGAGACCAGGGAAGCGGCGAACGTTAAATAATAGCCACGCCGCCCGTAACGGCGATAGTCGCGCCGGAAATGTAGCTGGCTTCGTCACTGGCCAGCATCACGTAGGTGGGTGCCAGCTCAGCAGGTTGACCGGCACGCTGCAGCGGCACTTCACTGCCAAAGTTTTTCACCTGTTCAACCGGCATGGTCGAGGGGATTAGCGGTGTCCAGATAGGACCGGGCGCGACCACATTAGCTCGGATACCTTTCTCTGCCAGCAGGGCAGCCAGGCCTCCGGAGAAGTTAATAATGGCGGCTTTAGTCGCGGAGTAGGCGAGCAGCTTCGGTTTCGGCTGGTCGGCATTGATCGAGGCGGTGTTGATGATCGATCCGCCCGCTGGCATGTGCTTTGTGGCCGCTTTAGTGATGTAGAACATCGCGTAAAGATTCGTTTTCATGGTGCGATCAAACTCGTCGTCGCTGATCTCCTCCAGCGACTCGCGTGTCATCTGATATGCCGCATTATTGACCACAATGTTAATCTCACCAAAGGCTTCAACGGCTTTATCAACCAGCGCATTACAGTGTGAGGCATCGGTGATGTCGCCTGGCACCAGCAGCGCTTTCTGACCGGCGGCCTCGACAAGCCGGGCGGTGTCCTGCGCATCCTCATGCTCATCAAGATAAGAGATCAGCACATCGGCACCTTCCCGGGCAAAGGCAATGGCCACGGCCCGGCCAATGCCAGAATCCCCGCCGGTAATAATCGCTTTTTTACCCGCCAGACGGCCGGAACCCTGATAGCTCTCTTCACCGTGATCGGGCTGCGGCTGCATCGCGGCAGTACTGCCTGGCCACGTCTGCTGCTGCGCGGCAAAAGGGGGGAGTGGACGCTGAGTGGATGACATGACTTTTCCTCCGTAAAAAGGGATCAACCCTGTCAGGGCATTGGACCCTGACAGGCGAGGGATTAAGGTTTTGGTGGGGTGACGCCGTCGATCTGTTCTGACTGTGCACCGGAACCGGGACGGGCATTGCCCAGCACCGGCTCATCGCCCAGAATGTCGGGCTGCTGTTTCGCGCTGAACTGACCATGACCATCGTAAGCTGGACCACTGCTCCAGCGACCTTCCGGCAGCGGTTTATCCAGCGAGGTATTCAGACAGTAGTAAGAATGCTCCTGCGCCTCATGTTCCTGCGGGAAGCTGTTCGGGATTGGCAGCGACGCGTTCAGTCCGCCCATCTCTTCGATCACTGCCAGCCACTGCTGCTGGTGCATGGTGTCACGAGCAATCAGGAAGGAGAGGAAATCCTTCATGCCTTTGTCTTCGGTCATGTTGTAGAGGCGGGTAGCCAGCACACGGCCCGTGGCTTCTGCGGTGACGTTAGCCAGCATATCGGCGGCCACGTTGCCGGATGCGTAGATGTGGCTCATGTCGAAAGGCATGCCGTTGGCATTTACCGGCATCGCTGCCAGACCGGAAGAGAGGATATGGCGTGGGTTCATGCCGCCCAGAATGGCATTGACCACCGGATCTTTCGCTGACGCTTCCTGGTAAGAGAGCGGTGCACCTTCAAGGTTCAGCGCCACAGCGTAGCCCAGCATTTCGATATGACTCAGCTCTTCGGTGGCGGTGGAGATCAGCAGATCCCGAATCCGCGCATCACCTCGCGCGCCCATCGCCTGGAAAAAGTATTGCATCGCTACACGAATCTCACCTTCGACGCCGCCGATGGCTTGCTGTAACAGCATGGCAAACTCTGGGTCGGGCTTCTCTACACGAACCGGGAATTGAAGTTTTGATGAATGATGAAACATAGCTATTTTCCTCGCCTGTGTTTGCAGTAGATGCAGGAAAAGCCTGGACACAGATATCGGATAAATAAAGCGAAACGAGAGCAATTAATCGGAATTTACGGTAAAAAAAGCGGGGAAATAGGTCATTTTCGGAGCTATATCTGGTACGACAGGACAGGCAATATCAACGATGAGAAAGTGACATATGACTCAGTGCAGAAGAGATAAAAAAGCCCCCATTAAAAGGGGCTGATTCAGTACGGGAAAGCATCCTCACTTCCGCTATAGCTGTTTAACAATTCAGCTTTCACTGGTGGCCGTTGCACGTTGCAAAACGTGTTCCAGAGCCTGACGGTAAATATCCTGCTTAACTACGTCACGCTCGCTCTCCAGGCGATGAATCAGGCCCAGCACAATGTCTTTATCTGAGACATGGGCTTTTGAATGGGCGAGTTCAGCGTGAACCGCAGCGATAACCTGTTTTTCTGTCGTCATCGCGGCGCCAGAGTTCATAAAGTAATCAGAAATCTGAGACTCTGTATTCATTGTTGTTTGCATGTCAGGCCTCATAAAGAATTGGGGAGTGTGCGTCGGTTGATAGCCGGTTGCCGGCTGACGCAAAAAAATTGCATCTGAAGGTGGAAATCCACAACACCTTCAGATGCGGTGCAAAGCACCTCGTTACAAGTGATTTAACATCACGAGATAAAGTTATACAGGAATTTAAAAGTTGTACAAGAAACTTTGACAGAATATTTCATTTTTTTAGCCTGGTATAAGCCGTGGTAAAGTGCGCTGAATGCGATTTTTTTATTTAATTCAACTAATACAATAAGTTATGATTTTTTTGTCAGGCGGTTTTTTTTGAGGCGGCCGTTTCTGCGTTTTTTACCCGGATTGTCTGACGGGGTGAAAACGGTTTTTCAGGAGAATTTTAGCAAAAGCTGTACAGCTTTTTACACCACAAATGGAGAGCAGTGTCAGAGTGCGGTGGCAGGCTGCTGCAATCTTGTGCTTCTGACGGCACAGGCTGCATAATTCACTTCCCACGCCTGATGCAGAAAGCTAAGGTGGCCTCTTATTCATCACAAGGAAATGATCATGGTTCACGACTATTTCGCGATTCCGCCTGCGGGCGTGACTCAGGAACAACATAAACGTTCAGTCGCTGTGGCGGCCGCGCTGTCAGTGGCAAAGGAGTCCGTCAGCGCTTCTACGTCGGCAACCGGCTCAAAAACCTCCTGGGACCTGCAGGCTGTGGCGAATGAAATTGGTAATCTGGCCGATGCGATTCAGGATGCGCTGGAGAGTGACAGCCAGCCTTAATCTTTGACCGCTTCGCCTGAAACGGCTGCTGAAGCAGGCCGATCAGGGAAGGGCAGCGTTCAGGAGCCGATAACGTCGTCGGCAAGCGGACGTTGCCCAGCGTTTGCTTATTCCATTGCGGGCGGTTCATATTTAATATATTCACGCAGGGCATCATGGATGGCCTGATTATTACCTTCCTCCAGACCGCGTTCGGCATATTCTTTCGCCAGCGCCGCCAGTACATCGTCAAACTTCCCTTTGTAATTGAGATTATTCAGTGCAATTTGCTGACCGAGTATCGCTTTTAATACCGTCGTCTCAACGGTTAACTGTGCGACTGCCTCTTCCAGATGTTTGATG
Source organism: Pantoea sp. ANP04 (assembly GCF_041982285.1). Lineage (NCBI taxonomy): Bacteria > Pseudomonadati > Pseudomonadota > Gammaproteobacteria > Enterobacterales > Erwiniaceae > Pantoea > Pantoea sp. ANP04. Next base: position 45,995 of record NZ_JAUTYS010000004.1, read on the forward strand.
CGATCGTCGTCTGCCATAACCCCTCCATGCTTTAAAAAGGCAGAATAACCAGCCCGCGCTAAATATTCAAACCTCACCCCATGCCAGAGAGTCGTTGTCGGATTTTCCTTAAGTCAAAATAATCGGCGGATTAATTTATAAGAGGCGTGACTGTAAGTAAAAAGCGAGACTATTACCGCAGTGCGGCGAAAGTAACCTGTTTCCGTTTATTCTCACACCAGTAAGAGAAAAACGGTTAAAAAAAAGTGCATTACCATCAATCTCTTCGCGTAAAAGGGGTCCACGTCACTTGATTAAAAGGGGGATTAGCTATTACTGTATTTATATACAGTAATCTGAAAAAGGAGTGTAATTGTGGAATTCATTAAACCTGCGGACGTCCGCGCCGTCATGTCTTTACCGCTTTATATCGAACGTGTGCCGTGTGGATTTCCCTCACCGGCGCAGGATTATGTCGAACAACGTATCGATCTCAATGCGCTCATGGTTCAGCATCCCAGCGCCACCTATTTTGTGCGGGTCAGCGGTGAATCAATGATTGAGGCGGGCATCAATGATGGTGACATGCTGGTCGTCGACAGCTCGCTCACCGCCTCACACGGCGATATCGTGGTCGCTGCCGTCGACGGTGAATTCACCGTTAAACGTCTTCAGCTTCATCCCTGCCTGCAACTGATGCCGATGAACACCAAATTTAAACCGATCGCTATCCAGACCGAAGATGCGCTGGAGGTGTTTGGCGTAGTGACGTTTGTGATTAAAGCGACACATTGAGCATGTTCGCGCTGGTGGATGTGAACTGCTTTTATGCGTCGTGCGAAACTGTTTTCCGGCCTGACCTTAAAGGCAAGCCCGTCGTCGTGCTATCGAACAATGACGGCTGTGTGATTGCGCGCAGCGCCGAGGCGAAGAAAGCCGGCATCAAAATGGGCGCGCCCTATTTCAAAATGCGCGAAGCGCTGACCCATCACAATGTACAGGTTTTCAGCTCAAATTACGCGCTTTACGCCGACATGAGCCTTCGGGTGATGACGATTCTGGAAGAGATGGCGCCGTCGGTGGAGATCTACTCGATCGATGAGGCCTTTATGGATCTCACCGGCGTGCAGAACTGTATGGCGCTGGAGAGCTTTGGTCACCAGGTCAGAGAGCGGATACGCAAAGAGACGCATCTGACGGTGGGCGTTGGCATTGCACAGACCAAAACGCTGGCCAAACTGGCGAATTTTGCGGCCAAAAAGTGGAGCAAAACCGGCGGCATTGTCGATCTGTCGGATCCCGAACGGCAGAAAAAGCTACTGGCACTCGTCGATGTGGCTGAGGTCTGGGGTGTCGGTCACCGTATCGGCAAGCGGCTCAACGCCATGGGCATTACGACGGCGAAAGATCTGGCCTGCCAAAGCACCGAGTCTATTCGCAAACAGTTCAGCGTAGTGCTGGAACGTACCGTCAGAGAGCTGCGTGGTGAATCCTGCCTGGAGCTGGAGTCGGTGATACCGGATAAACAGCAAATCATGTGTTCGCGTTCGTTCGGCAGCCGTATTTCCAGCTACGATCAGATGCGCGAAGCCGTCTGCGCCTATGCTGAACGTGCGGCAGAGAAACTACGCCGTGACAATCAATATTGCCGTCAGGTAGGGGTCTTTGTGCGTACCAGCCCCCATGCTACGGATGAACCCTTTTATGGTAATCAGTCTACCGGTCAGTTGCTGATCCCGACGCAGGACACGCGCGACATTGTCGGCGTTGCGATGGCGTGTCTGGATAACATCTGGATTGAGGGGCATCGCTACATGAAAGCGGGCATCGTACTGGGAGATTTTTTCAGCCATGGCGTGGCCCAGCTTGATCTGTTTGACGAACATCAGCCACGCCGCAATAGCGAAGAGCTGATGACGCTGATCGATAAGATTAACAAAAGCGGCAGCGGCAAACTCTGGTTTGCCGGGCAGGGGATCAACAAGGCCTGGGCGATGAAGCGCGAGATGCTGTCACCTGCCTATACCACGCGGGTAACGGATTTGCCGGTGGCGGCGGTTAAGTAGGTTGGGTGGTTTTCCTCAGCTACTGAAACCGCAAGGTCTGCTAAATTTCTTTTAACCTGGTTTCTTCCGCAAAGCACTGCTCCAGCGCCGTAATCACTGCCCTGATACGTGCGACTTTTTGCAGATCCGGATGGAGCACCAGCCAGATATCAACCGGGTCGCGCTTTTCAGGAAATACCGGGATTAATTGCGGATCGCAGTTAGCTAAAAATGTCGAAAGCAGGCCGATGCCAATCCCGCGTTTAATAGCGGATTGCATCAGCAGTTGTGTATTACATTCCAGCACGACTTGCTGGCTGTTTACTGCAAAGCCACACAGGTTTTGTCGATGACGAGGCACCATGTCTGCCGGAAACATGACCAGTTGATGATCAGTCAATCCGCTTTCTTGCTGCGGTTCTCCGAGCCGATCAAAATAACGCTGGCTGGCGTAAAGCCCCATATCAATGGTCGCTAGTCGTTTAACTATTAATTCTTCAGAATCGGGTCGGGCACCACGAATGGCTATATCCACACTACGGTAAGAGATATCGGAGAAGCCTATTCCGGTCAATAAGGTTACGGTGATATCCGGGTATTGTTCGCGCAGGCGCTGAATGGCAGGTATGACAAACACAGTGGCGAGTGTGTCTGTGCTGGCGATGCGAACGTTACCTGCAGGGATGCTATCGCCGCAGGCGGCTTTACGACTCATCGCCTGCATAGCGCTTTCCATAGCACTGGCTTCTGCCATCACCTGTTCGCCAAACTCGCTCAGCATAAAAGCGCGGGGCGTACGTATAAATAACCGGGAACTGAGCGCGCTTTCGAACGCGGTGATACGGCGCCCGACTGTCGCCTGATCGACGTTCAACGATTTTGAGGCACCCCGCAACGTTTTTTGTCTCGCTAATGCGAGGAAAAAGCGAACATCATCCCAGTTCATCCACTGCTCCATGTTATTTTTAATTAAACGGATATCTTCAACGTGGCTAAAAAATTATCAAAACTCATAAGCCATATCATAAACAGCACCATAAAATTATAAGTATTTCTGCATTGTTGTGAAGCATTAATGCAACTTTAAAAATTTCGAATTGTGACTATGATGGGCCGTTTTTTGGATATAGGCGCGATGTGTTTTGTTATGTGAAGCCTTTCATATAACGCACATTTTTTCCTCATTACTTCTGATTATCTTTATTTTTATTCTAATGGATTTAGAAAATGAAATTTTTTGAAGATGATTTTTTTAACACTACCTGCCCGGCGTTTACCTCAGATAAAGTTGTTGGAAGAGAAACTATCAAAGCAGATGTTGCTTTGAATTATGCCGAGGCCCTTATTGCTCAATTACAGAATAAGCAAATCAGTCACATTTATACGAGTGGTTATCTATCCTTCCATATGTTTGAGCTTATGGGGATCGAAAAGCGGTAGTTATAAATGATTAATAGCAGCGCTAATTAATCATTTTTTTATGGGCAGGCCTTATTAGCGATTTGCATTGCTATAACCCGTATCCAGCGTAACACGACACATTCAGTGCGGATTATCAAGCTGCATAAATGAATGCTTGTGATGCAATCTTGTCTCTACCATAGGGAATAAGCAGGTTTTATCATCACTTTGTTTGCTGCTCTGTGGTATTCGCATTCGCTGCACAGAGTTGATTTATCTACAGCTCAGGAAATAAAAATGTCAGAAGTGTTAACTATTGATAGTCGTCCGACAGACAAAAAGAATTCTGCTTCCAAAAAGAGCGTTTTATTCTTTCTTGCACTGGCGCTAGTCGCTGCCTTATTGAACAGCAGTGCACCAACGCCGCTTTATCCCCTCTATCAACAGCAGTTGGGCTTAACCGCCGTCAGCCTGACAATCATTTATGGCGCGTATGCGGCAGGTGTTTTGATTGCGTTGTTCAGTGTAGGAAATCTTGCAGGGAAAGTTGCTGACCTGCGCAGCCTGATGATGCCTGCACTACTGGCCGTCTTCGCAGGTGCATTGCTGTTTTCACTCGCCGATTCGTTTGCCTGTCTGTTTATGGCACGCCTGCTGGCGGGCGTAGGAACCGGGGCATTAACCGGCGCAGCTAATATTGCCCTTTTGCGTTTTGGCCCTAAAGATGGCGGTAAAGCTGCAGCTCTGCTCGCAACGCTTTCTTTCACCACCGGTCTGGCACTGGGGCCAGTTTTTAGCGGCGTGGCGATTCAGACAAATTTCCACAGCCAGACGTTGCCGTTTCTGCTGATTATGATCACGGCTGCGATTGCCCTGATCGGATTACGTTTTAGCTGGCCAGCGCGTCATCACGACCAACCCAAGGCTGCGCCATCCTCGTCTGCCATTTCAGCGGGTACGACACTTAAAGCCGGACTGAAAGCGACTGGCATACGTTTTTTCCTGTGCGCTGGCGCTCTGTTTATGAGCTGGGCGTTTGCCGCCAGTATTTTGTCGATTGGACCGGCAGTATCGGAGCATCTGCTCGGCATTCATAGTCAGGGCGTTTATGGCTATGTGATTGCGGTATACTTAATGGTGGCCGGTATCAGTCAGATTTTGAGCCGCCGGATTAGCGCTCGCACATCTCTTGCTGCCGGCTGTCTTACTCAGGCCATTTCGATTGTGTTTTTTACCTGGGCTATTAGCACCCACTCTTTAGTATGGGCATGCACAGGACTGCTTGTGGCTGGATATTCCTATGGCGCCATCTTTGTGGGAAGTGCGACCCTGCTAAATATGATCTCTCCTGCAGCCAGTCACGCAAAACTGATTTCATTGTTCTACGTCATTGCCTATATCGCTAACTGGGTGCCCGTGCTGTTAGGTGCGGTGGTGGATCATGCCAGCCTGAATCTGGCTGTTGATTTGCTGTTCAGCGTCGGTGCTGTTATCTGTCTACTGCTGAGCATCGCGGTATTTTGGATAAAGATGGAAAAACGCGACTAATTCAGAATCAGACCGTGCCTGATTCCTCCCAGGCCGGTCTGAGGACCGTCGAATGGACGCTTAAAATCACATCAACTGACTGTCTCGATCAGCAAAGCCGTGCTTCACATCATTTTGCTATTGAGGAATACACCACTCATCGTCTGATGCCGCTGATTAATAAAATTAACAAACCTGGCAGCGTAAAACTCTGGTTTGCCGGGCAGGGGATCAACAAGGCCTGGGCGATGAAGCGCGAGATGCTGTCACCTGCCTATACCACGCGGGTAATGGATTTGCCGGTGGTTGTGCTGAAGTAGGTGCTGGCCCGCCATCATCATGAATATGAGCTTTACGCGGTCGACGATAACAGCGATATAAAAAACCGACTCTTTTTATATTTTGCTGACAATGAGAACCACGCCAGGCTGTTAATTAAGCCGCTCAGATTATGGCTGACCATAATAAACACACAGCAACGGGCTGATTGCCGCAAAAAAAACGCGTTACTACCTGAGTGAATCATGAGCGGTTTGTCCTGTAACCTGAGCCGGATTGCAGGTCACAACCGGTTACACCCCCTCTGCCATTCAGCGACAGGAACAGAGATCTGTCCGAATGTATGCTGCGGGCTGATCGCCGCCAGCTATACTTGTTACCCGAGCCTGGGATAGAATCCCTGTTGATTCTGACAGGAACGCACTTCTTCAGGCCGGTAATTAATGAGCACGACAGCGACAGCGCATAAAAACAAAGAGCGGGGACGGCCCAGGGAGTTCGACATTGAACAGGCTCTGGATCGTGCCATGATCGTTTTCCGGCAAAAAGGCTATCACGCGGCATCAATAGGCGATCTGGGGGAGGCGATGAACCTCTCCGCAGGCAGCATCTATAAAGCGTTTAAAGACAAACGCTCCCTCTTTCTGCTGGTGTTCGAACGTTATCTGTTGCTGAGAAATACCGAACTGCGCCGCCGTCTGGCACCCTGTGTCAGCGGACGGGATAAAATCACGGAGTTGTTACAGTTCTACCTGGATTCGGCGCGTGCCATTGAGGGGCGATGCGGCTGTCTGGTGGTGTCCAGCGCCATTGCGCTGCAGACGATGGATGAAGACCTTGCGCAGCGCATTGATGATGTCATCAAGCGTAGTCAGCGCTTCCTGGTTTCATTGCTGGAGTTGGGACAACAGGATGGCTCTATCAATCGCACGCTGGACAGTGAAGCCGCAGCCGGTTTAATTCTCTGCATCGCATACGGTATGCGCGTGTCGGGCAAAGTCAGTGATGTGATCCATGAAGAGCAGACGCTGGCGCTGGCATTGAAAATACTGGGATAAGTGTTCTGAGTGGGGACCGCAGCATCCGTAAACAGGCGCTTCTCTGATATACGCTTTCCGGACAGAGAAATTCTTCCGCTTCCTTTCCCCGGGTCTGATTATGTGCCAGGCTTTTACGCTTTATTCTATTGCGTGGAAAATTAAGGCCCGTTTCGTGAAAACTTCAATCTTACTGACACTCGTGGCAGCCATTGGCTGTTCTGTTTTTGCCGCCCGTGGTGGGTTTGAAACCCAGACAGCGAAACATCCTCAGGCACAGCGGGTGACGGAGAGTGGGGAGCCACTGACGCGCTGACCGGGGCGAAGCGTGGCGATGATTAACGACCAAACAGCAGGCTGATGAGCGCGCGATAGTGGCGCTCTTCTTCCTCAGTGGACGCTGTTTCGAGGCGACGCAGGAGTTTGGTACAGATCGACTTACGGTTCACATTCCCGCCGGCATGCAAAATTTCCACGACTACCTGTCCCAGTGTCTCCTGCTGTGAGGGCAGGCTTGCCGCATTGAAATAACGGGCGATATCGTCTGCCGTCCGCGGCAGTCTCGGGTTCGGGTACATGGTGCGTTTCCTGGCTGTTGATGTAAAAACGATCGAATAGCCGCGAAGTTATACGCAAAAAGGGAATCTGTACAGTTATTTCAGCGTAATGATGAATGACGTTTTTTGGTCAGGATGCCCGGCAGCGAGAGAGCGGCCGTAAAGAGAAGCAAAGGGACAGCAGTATGAAGCGCATGAGAGCCAGAAGGGCGTCCGGCTCTCATGAGAAATGAACGTCGAAGCCTTATGAATACCGATAATCTTTCAGGGAAACCGGTGCCTGCCCGGTCTCGACCAGCCAGTTTAATTCGGCGCGGTCACGAGGCGAATCTTCAATGAAACCTTTGAGCCAGTGTCGTGCATCAGCAATCTGCTCTACACGTTCATCGCTGCACTCCTTTTCGGCCATTTCGCCCAACTGACGAATCAGCGATACCAGCGTAATATCCTGTTCTTCAAATGCCAGATTAATTGCTGCTTCACCAAGAATCATATGACCAGTCGTTGTATCGTGATAAATCATTTATAGCCTCCTGATTGATAGCGATATAAATAGTCTAGTTAAAGAGGCGCTGGACTAAAAGGTCATAAGTTACAGACGGCACCAGATAATTTTTTTAAAAATAAAGGGAACCTTTGTGTCATGATATAACTTCATGATAGTAAATAATAAAAAACAATAGATTATTTTTGAAGTGAACAGGTTGAACTATTGTTCTGGTTAAAGAAGCAGACGTTTGCCTGAAATTCAGATAAGTGAAGTGGCCTGTGCGCAACAGCATTTTCCAGTCGGTTTTTTACGCCTGTATAAACGATAAATTGCACAGTTCCTTATAATGCTCTGCAATATTATTGCCATATCGCATCGGATATTTCTGATTTAAAAAAGCCCGCTCTGAGAGGGGGGCTATATCAGGTAAAAGGCGAAAAAAGGCAAAAATAAAGCCGCTCTTAAGCGGCTTTATTAACGCGAGAACAGCATTGCGATTATTTGTGCGGAACTTCAGAGACGGCTTTAACGTCTGCTTTATTAATCTGCTGCTTCACACCATTGGCATCGGTATAGGCCAGCAGGCCAGCGTCCGATTCAGAAGGCTTGCCATCACTAATAATGGTGCGTCCATCGTTAGTCTGAATCGCATAACTGGTACGGGTGCAGCCAGTTAATACGGTCATACCAATCAATGCGGCGAGAGGTAAAATCAGCGCTTTTTTCATCGTCTTCACCTTATATTAGTTGTCGAGTTCGCTCATATTACTGATTTCATTACGATTGATCTGCTCAGTTTTTCCTGTCTGAGCATCACGGTAAGAAACAAGACCGGTATCTGAATCAATCTGCGGTTTGCCGTCAGTCACAATCGTGCGGCCATCGGTCGTCTTAATAGACTGATTCGAGGCGCAACCTGCAAGCGTACCTAAAGAGAGTGCCAGCAGCGCGATGGCTGACAGGGTTTTCATTTTCATTTTTCTGCTCCATGAAGTATATCCAGACGTTTACAGCATAGACGGCTTTATAAATTTTGCTGGCTCTGTCACGCGCCGATGCCTGTTTTTTATACAAAAACAGAGTGTATTGCGTTAATTAGCTGGCATGGCGCCGGCGAATAGCATTTATTGCAAATGCATACGGCTGTTTATACGTTTCAGCTGAGCCCTGACCGCATCGAAATAAAAAACGGAGCAAAAGCGGGAAATAGAGAGCGCAGATAATTCCGTTAACGCGGAAGAATCGCATGCAGGATGCCACATCGATGGCGGCACCTGGCGCTATTCGCGGGTCCGACGCCTGAAGGGCTATCGGACCCGTGAAAAAAGGATCAGAGAATAGAGTCTTCGCCCGCTTTGGCGGCCGCTTTTTCCGCTTTCATGGCGCTGACCGGGTCAGATGCGCTCAGCCAGCGGTCAAACTTCTGGTAGGTGTCGATAAAGGTTTTAAAGTAGCTGCTGGCGATGGTGGCATTCTCTTTATGGTTCATAAACGCCACGGCCAGCTTAAATGCATCTTCGTTATCAAATTTCATGTTTGTCTTCCTCGCTTAAGATCTATAGAGCGTAGCCTGATAACACGGCCTGTGCATTCAGACAACCGTCTGAAAAGGCGCAATAATTCAGCCTGGCTGACAGCATCCTCCAGATTGGCGCGGATTCCCACTTACTTCGCGACAAATCCTTCTTATAATGCCAGCTTCACTCGTGAAGGAGACCCGCTTATGTTGAAAGGATTAACCGTTGTCGCGGTGCTGCTATTGTCAGGCTGTAGCCTGATGCATAAACAGCCGGCATCGCCACAGACCCTGCATTATCGCTGCGGAACAATGCCCCTGACCGTGACGCTGGACGAGGCGCAGGAGCAGGTAAGTTTCATTATGGATGGCAAGCCTTTAACGTTGAAGCAGACCGTCTCCGCCTCCGGCGCGCGCTACAGCGATGACACCTATGTTTTCTGGTCCAAAGGAAACGGCGCATTTATCGAACGTGACGATAAAATTGTCGTGAATGATTGTGAGCTGCAACCTGCCAGCTGACTTTATCTCTGAATAGGCGAGCATTAATGAGCGACAGCGAAACGCTACACACCATTGCCCATCTGCGGCGTGAATATACCCGCGGCGGATTGCGTCGCAAGGATCTGCCGGACAATCCGATCGCGCTGTTTGAACAGTGGCTGAGCCAGGCCTGTGAGGCAAAACTGCCCGATCCTACTGCCATGACCGTGGCCACCGTGGATGAGCAGGGTCAGCCGTGGCAGCGTATTGTGCTGCTGAAACACTTTGATGCGCAGGGCATGGTGTTTTACACCAACCTCGGCAGCCGTAAGGCGTTACAGCTGGCGCACAATCCGCGCATTTGCCTGCACTTCCCGTGGCAATTTCTGGAACGTCAGGTGATGGTGCTGGGCGAAGTGGAAAAACTGTCGCCGCTGGAGGTGCTGAAATATTTCCACAGCCGCCCGCGTGACAGTCAGATTGGTGCCTGGGTATCGAAGCAGTCGAGCCGGATTTCGGCGCGCGGGATTCTGGAAGGGAAGTTCCTTGAGCTTAAACAGAAGTTTCAGCAGGGCGAGGTGCCGCTGCCCAGCTTCTGGGGCGGTTACCGGGTGAAATTTCACACAATGGAGTTCTGGCAGGGGGGCGAACATCGTCTGCACGATCGTTTCATCTACCAGCGCGACAATGACGGCTGGAAAATCGACCGTCTGGCTCCCTGAATCTGCACGATTTCTCCCTATCAGCGCTGGCACAGAAAGCGCCAGCGCTTTATGCTATAGCCCTGATTTTTTTCGATTCCGCAAGTCAGCGGAAAGCTGTGTACCAGCATAGGTGCAGTCTGATCAATTTGGAGTCAGTAATGACCAGCAGTAACCTGATACAACAATTGCAGGAGAGGGGCCTTATCGCCCAGGTGACGGATGAAGCCGCGTTAACAGAGAAACTGGCACAGGGGCCAATTTCGCTCTATTGCGGCTTCGACCCCACTGCTGACAGCTTGCATTTGGGTCATCTGGTACCGCTGCTCTGCCTGAAGCGTTTTCAGGATGCCGGCCACAAGCCGGTAGCCCTGGTCGGGGGTGCAACCGGCCTGATTGGCGATCCAAGCTTTAAAGCCGCAGAGCGTAAACTTAATACCAGTGACACCGTCAACGAATGGGTTGAAAAGATCCGCCAGCAGGTGGCGCCATTCCTCGACTTCGATTGCGGCAGCAACAGCGCCATCGCCGCCAACAACTACGACTGGTTCGGCAGCATGAACGTGCTGACCTTCCTGCGTGATATCGGCAAGCACTTCTCTGTTAACCAGATGATTAACAAAGAAGCAGTGAAGCAGCGTCTGAACCGTGACGATCAGGGCATCTCCTTTACCGAGTTCTCCTACAATCTGCTGCAGGGTTATGACTTTGCCTGCCTGAATGAACTGCACGGCGTATCGCTGCAGATCGGCGGCTCCGATCAGTGGGGTAACATCACCTCTGGTATCGATCTGACCCGTCGTCTGCATCAGAACCAGGTCTTTGGCCTGACCGTTCCGCTGATCACCAAGTCTGACGGCACCAAATTCGGTAAAACGGAAGGCGGCGCAGTCTGGCTGGATGCGAAGAAAACCAGTCCGTACAAGTTCTATCAGTTCTGGATCAACACCGCGGATGCTGACGTCTATCGTTTCCTGAAGTTCTTCACCTTCCTGAGCATAGAAGAGATCAACGCGCTGGAAGAAGAGGACAAAAACAGCGGTACCGCGCCACGCGCGCAGTATGTGCTGGCTGAGCAGGTCACGCGTCTGGTGCATGGCGAAGCGGGCCTGACGGCGGCGAAACGCATCACCGCCAGCCTCTTCTCCGGTTCTGTAAGCGAAATGACGGAAGCTGACTTTGAGCAACTGGCGCAGGATGGTATGCCAACTATCGCGCTGGGCGCAGACGATGACCTGCAGCAGGCGCTGGTGAAAGCGGAGCTCGTGCCGTCTCGCGGCCAGGCTCGCACCATGATCGGTTCGAATGCCGTCTCACTGAACGGTGAAAAACAGTCCGATGCGGAATACCGCTTCAGCGACAGCGACAAACTGTTTAACCGCTACACGCTGCTGCGTCGCGGTAAGAAACATTACTGCCTGATTAACTGGCAGTAAGATTTAGGGCCGGTTTCCGGCCCTTTTTTATGGCAAGGCAGGACAGGGCAAACTAGTGAAAAATATCTTAGCGATTCAGTCGCACGTTGTATTTGGTCATGCAGGTAACGCGGCAGCTGAATTTCCGATGCGTCGCCTGGGTGCAAACGTCTGGCCGCTGAACACCGTGCAGTTTTCCAACCATACGCAGTATGGGCACTGGACCGGCACGGTCATGCCTGCAACGCATTTAACCGACATCGTTAAAGGCATTGCGGATATCGACCGCCTGAAGACCTGTGACGCGGTGCTGAGCGGTTATCTGGGCTCGGCGGAGCAGGGCGAGCAGATTCTGCAGATTGTTCGTCAGGTCAAAGCGGCTAACCCACAGGCCTGGTATTTCTGCGACCCGGTGATGGGTCATCCGGAAAAAGGCTGCATCGTGGCACCGGGTGTGGCGGAGTTCCACTGCAAGATGGCGATGCCAGCCAGCGACATTATCGCCCCGAACCTGCTTGAGCTGGAAATGCTAAGTGAACGTACAATCACTGACGTCGACGCGGCGGTAGACGCTGCGCGGGCACTGATTGCCCAGGGACCACGTGTGGTACTGGTGAAGCATCTGGCACGCGCAGGGCGTCGCAGCGACCGTTTTGAGATGCTGCTGGTAACAGCAGAAGACGCGTGGCACATCAGCCGTCCGCTGGTCGATTTCGGTGTCCGTCAGCCCGTCGGCGTGGGCGATCTTACCAGTGGTTTGCTGCTGGTTAATCTGCTGCACGGCAAATCACTGCAGGATGCGCTGGAGCACGTCACTGCCGCGGTGTATGAGGTGATGCTGAAAACTCATGAGATGGGCGAGTATGAGCTGCAGCTGGTGGCGGCACAGGATGCCATTGCCCGTCCGACGCAGCACTTCACGGCAGAAAAGCTGTAACGCATCAGGGCCGGTTAACCGGCCCTGTTCTCTCAGGCTAAGCCTTCCGCTTTCAGCGCCGCCTGCACCGCAGGACGTTCCGCGACACGATCAAACCATGCCCCAAGTGCCGTAAAGCCGGACAAATCCAGCCCCAGCGCTTTTGCCCAGCGCGTCACCACAAACAGATAAGCATCCGCGACGCTGAAATGCATCCCCATCAGCCACTGCCTGTCACGTAATGACTCATCGACATAGCGGAATTTCGCTTCCAGCTGGTTGCGGGTCTGCGCTTTCACCTCATCGGAGTATCCGGGGCGAAACAGCGGCCCAAAGCTTTTGTGCAGCTCGCTGCCGATGTAGCTCAGCCACTCCAGAGTGTGATAACGCGTCAGGCTGCCAACCGGCGCCAGAAGATGGCGATCGGGTTTGAGGTCTGCCAGATACTGTACAATCGCGGCGCCTTCCGTCAGCACGGTACCATCGCTGAGCTGCAGCGCGGGCACCTGACCTTTAGGGTTGATTTGGCGAAAATCGTCGCCCCGTTCGGTGAGTTTGGTTGCCAGATCAACATTCACCTGCGTGAAGTCCAGCCCGCATTCGCGCATAACAATGTGGGGAGAGAGAGAGCAGGCTCCTGCTTTGCAAAACAGTTTCATGACCATGTACTCCTTGTTGCAGTGGGATCACAGCATAGTAAAGACTCAGGATGGAATTACCAGTGATAAGGATCAGGGATCTGTTAAGGGGGAGTGTGAGGCATAAAAAAGCCGGGCAGAGCCCGGCTGATTTGTCACGTGGCAGCGATTACGCTTTCACATCGTTTGATCTGGCGTCGCTATCCTGCGCCTGTGTCATGCGGTTCAGCAACGGCGCCGTAATCAGCATCAGCAGAGCAATCACCGCCGTCACGATACCAATCTGCTGGAATACGCGACTGTAGGTTGCCAGCGAAATCAGCGGATCGGTTACGTTTTCAGGCACGGCCATCAGGTTTGCTACTTTACCTGCAATCACAGCTGCACCTGCCGTGGTCAGGAACCAGGAACCCATAATGAAGCCCATCAGGCGCTGTGGCACGAGCTGCGCGACCATCGCCAGGCCGAGGCCGGAGATCATCAGCTCACCAATACTCTGCAGCGCATAGCTCAGGATCAGCCAGTTTACAGAAACGATGCCTGCATCACTGGCGAACTTTGCACCCACCGGCAGCACCAGGAACGCAGCGGAGCAGAGCACCATACCAAAGGCAAACTTGTGCGGCATGGGCAGTTTATCGCCCAGCTTGTTATAGAGCGCCGCCAGCAGCGGACTGGCCAGCATGATCCAGAACGGGTTCAGTGCCTGGAACTGCTCTGGCGCAAACGTAATACCAAGAATGGTGTGTTCAACGTTACGGATAGCAAAGAAGTTGAGCGATGTTGGCATCTGCATATAGAGGACGAAGAACAGAATCGCTTCGACCATCAGCAGGAAGGCCACAATCATCTTACGACGCGCCGCGCCGTGCAGCGCAAAGGCTTCTTTGGCAAACACCAGCAAAATACCCAGCGCAATCACCGCCAGCACCAGTCGTGCAATAACCTGATGATGCAGCATCCAGTTGGCCAGCGCGATCAGCACAACGACGCCCATAAGAGTCATCAGCAGTTTACCGACCTGCAACGGCGCAAAGTCTGGCTTAGAGCCGTAATCCTTGACCATATGTTTACAGAACAGGAAGTTAAACAGGGTAATAACCAGGCCAATGACGCACAGTGAGAAGGCGACGCTGTAGCCATATTTCGCGGCTAACCACGGTGTCAGCATCATCGAAAACAGGGAACCGATGTTGATCGACATATAGAACATGGTGAACGCACCGTCGAGACGCGGATCATCTTTGTCGTAACAGGTCGAGAGCAGCGAAGAGGGGTTTGCCTTGAACAGGCCGCTACCGACCGCGATGGTCGCCATGCCAATATAGACAATGCTGACGTTATGACCGGAGAACGCGACCAGCGCATAACCCAATGCCAGCACCAGCACGCCCAACACGATGACGCGTTTGGTGCCCAGCACTTTATCACCGAGCCAGCCGCCAATCGCGACCAGCCCATAAACCAGCGCACTGAATGAAGAGAACAGGGTAATGGAGTCTGATTCAGACAATCCCAGTTGCTTCACCAGGTAAACCGCCATAATGGCCTGCAGGCCATAGAATCCAAAACGTTCCCATAATTCGATCGAGAAGATTAAATAGAACGCCTTCGGCTGTTTAAACGCATTGAGACTGACAGCCTCATCAGTGTGTTTGTTTGCAGTTGACACATGTACCTCAGTTTTTTCATACCCTGTTTCGGGACAGGAATTAAGTCCGCGTCATGTGAGTTTTCCATGCGCAAATTGTTATTAGAAGGGAAAAGCGGCGACTAATTTGGCTGATTACGGGCGTCAGGGCAAGAATTTTCTGGCAACCCGTTGAATCCAGGGATGTTGGGTTAAAAAACTTATAACAAATCGTTAATTGGTTTTAAATGTTGAAGCAGCAAAAAATATTAGTACAGATACTCTGAATGAGCACCTTGCACTAGCGAGTAATGATATTAACTGCTAAATCGAAGCTAACCAGATAAATCGGTTGTTGAATAATAATCAGACAGTGCTAATGACAGGTTACTGGCTGAATCGCAGTCAATCTGACGAATTATCAGACATTACCTGCCCGGCATTGGCGAAAAAAGAGTCAAAGGGCGATCCGGCGCACAATCAGATGATTTATTTCAGAAAGCAAAAAAAGAAACCGATTGCGTCGTGAGATCGGGAGGGGAAGTGGAGGTCATGGGGCGGCCAGCAGGAAGTTAAAATGACCTCAGACCGCCGGTGAAAAACCGCGCAGTCATATTAAAATCTTATCAATACGCGGAAGCGCAATGTCACCCTCGACAGAAAATTAACATTACTGTAACCTCTCAATTTCTCCAGGAAGGATCAGTTCATGTCGTCTCCACTGCATTTATCTCTCGTCGGTGACTACCGCGCCGATGCGGTTGCCCATCAGGCTATCCCCCTTGCTATTGAACGTGCTTCACGTCGGCTAAATCTTATCGTTGAAACGAACTGGATCGCTACTGACCACCTCGAACAGACAGACCTGACGCGCAGTGATGCGGTCTGGGTTGTTCCTGGCAGTCCTTACCGCAACGATAATGGCGTATTTGAAACCCTACGCTGGGCGCGGGAGAGCGGTAAACCTTTCCTGGGTTCCTGTGGGGGATTCCAGTATGCGGTGATCGAGTATGCGCGCAACGTCCTGGGCTGGCACGATGCCCGTCATGCTGAAACGGATACCGGCGGACGGATGGTCATTGCCCCGCTGAGTTGCTCTTTGGTGGAGCAGCGTGGCAAGGTGAGGTTTGAAGCGGGTTCCCGTATTGCTCTGGCTTACGGGACGCTGGAGAGCGACGAGGGCTACCACTGTAACTTTGGCGTTAACCCGGAATTCAGTGACGCGCTGGGCGATAATACGCTGCGCATTACCGCCTGGGATGATGCCGGTGACGTTCGCGGCGTGGAGTTACCGGATCATCCTTTCTATGTGGCTACGCTGTTCCAGTCTGAGCGCGCGGCACTGCAGGAAAAAGACTCTCCGCTGGTGATTGCATGGATGCAGGCGGCACTGGCGCAACGCTAAACAAAGCCATCCTGTGACACTGTCACAGGATGGCGGTCATCAGCGCAACAGGGCCGGTCGTTTCGCGTTGAACGTCCAGTTATCAATCAGAAACTGCATGCCCAACGCGTCGTTTCGGTTTTTATCAGGTAGCGAATGGTAGAGTTCATGGGCAGCTTCGACCCGCGCCATGTCCAGGGTAATACCCAATCCTGGCCCCTCAGGCAGTTCCAGAAAGCCATCCCGAATCTGCGGCGCATGCTGCGTCAGCTGCTGACCATCCTGCCAGATCCAGTGGGTATCAAACGCAGTCAGTCTGTCGCCCGGTGCCGCGGCTCCCAGATGCGCCACCATTGCCAGTGATACATCAAAATGGTTGTTTGAGTGGCAGCCGGTTGTCAGGCCCCATTCATGGCACAACTGCGCCACGGTATGTGCATTACGCATCGTCCAGAAATGCGGGTCGGCCAGGGGGATGTCGATGGCATTAAGCTGTAAGGCATGCTGCAACTGTCGCCAGTCATTGGCGATCATATTGGTGGCGACCGGAATACCCGTGGCTCGCTTAAACTCCGCCAGCGTTTCCCTGCCGGAATAGCCCTGCTCCGCGCCGCAGGGATCTTCCAGATAGGGAATCCGGCCCGCCAGCTGTTTACCATAATAAATGGCCTCATCCAGCGACCAGCTGGCATTGGGATCAACCGTTACCCGTGCCTGAGGAAAACGTGTCAGCAGGGCGTTAACCGTTTCCACTTCCACTTCGGCATGATGAACGCCGCCCTTCAGTTTAAAATCCCGGAAGCCATAGCGATCGGCTGCCGCCTCCGCCAGCCGCACCACGCTATCCGCATCCATCGCTTTCTCATGACGCAATTGCAGCCAGGCATCACCGCCAGCGTGGCCCGCCTGATAGTCCATACTGGTCAGGTTACGGTCGGCGATATAGAACAGATAGCCAAGTACCGGCACGCGATCGCGCTGCTTGCCGCTGGCAAGTAACTCGGCAACCGGCAAATTCAGGTGCTGGCCCAGCAGGTCAAGCAGCGCAGCTTCAATGGCCGCGGTGGCGTTGTAAAACTTCTCCGGATTCATCTGCGGAATATGAATGTCGTCGGTGTGCGCGGTCTGCTGGTGTCGTGCGTCGCTGGCAAACAGCGTCGCGACGGTGGCATTCAGCCGCAGCAGATCGCTGCCCTCAATCTGCGGACGAAAGCGCGCCAGCAGCGCCAGTGTTGAGGCGTGGCAGGGACTTTCGCCGACGCCGGTACGGCCAGCGGAATCGGTCAGGATCACCAGAATGCGGGTAAAATAGCAGTTGTGCGCGCCGCCAATGTTCAGCAGCATGCTGTCATATCCGGCGACAGGCACCACCCGCATTGTTTTAATGACTGGACTGTCTGACATTGTGATTCTCCATAGGATCAAGGGAAGGCGGGGAGGGCTTGCGGCGCAGCAGCAGCCACAGCCCGGTCAGCAGCGAGACGCTGGTCAGGGCATAGAGACCGCCGGTGGTGGAGCCTGTCTTCATCTCCAGATAGCCAAACACTGTCGGTGCGAAGAAGCCGCCAAGGTTGCCAACAGAGTTCACCAGCGCAATCCCAGGCGCAACAATTGAGGCAGGCAGTTCTCCCTGCGGCATCGGCCAGAAAAAGGTGGCGCTGACTTTCGAGCCGATACAGGCCACGATCATCGCCAGGAAGCCAAACCATGGAGAACCCAGCGTAGCCATAAAGGTGCCGCAGGCCGCGACCAGCATGGCGACGCCCAGCGCTTTATCGAGTTTGTCGCGGTGGCGGTCTGAAAAGCGACTCAGCAGGTTGATGGCAATAATGGCGCAAAGCCAGGGTACGGCGGTGAGAATGCCGATGCCAAAACTGCTGAAGCCCTGAATACGCTGAATAATCTGCGGCAGCCAGAACACCAGGGTATAGCCTGTCATGGTCATGGTGAAGAAGATCGCGCAGAAGAACAGCAGGCTGCGATTACGTAACAGCGACATTTTACCGGGCGCGCGGTTAAGCTCGTCACGCTGTGCCTCTTCACTATTCAGCTGCTGTATCAGGGCCTGTTTCTCCGCATCGCTCAGCCAGCGTGCGTCGCCGGGGCGTGACACCAGTACCCATGCGGCGAGAATACCGACCAGCACGGAAGCACCGCCTTCAAGAAACATCACCCATTTCCAGCCGGCAATGCCTGAAAAATCGTGCATCATCAGAATGGCGCCAGTGATTGGCCCGGAGAAGAGGAAGGCGCCCGCAGTTGCACTCAGCACCATCGCAGTGGCCCGGCCGCGCCAGGCATTCGGGACCCACTGACGGAAATAGAACAGTACGCCGGGAAAGAAACCTGCTTCAGCCACGCCGAGTAAAAAACGCAGCAGGTAAAACTGGATGGGTGAGGTGACGAAACCCGTCATGACCACCACCAGTCCCCAGGTAATCATAATGCGTGTCAGCCAGACGCGGGCGCCAAAGCGCTTCATCATCAGATTACTGGGAACTTCAAACAGCGCATAGCCGATAAAAAACAGGCCCGCACCCAGACCAAAAGCCGCCGCGCTGATCCCGGCATCGGTACGCAGTTCCGCCTTGATAAAGCCAATATTGGCGCGATCGATCTGGTTAATGATCAGCATCACCACCAGCATGGGGATGATATGGGTGAAGAATTTTTTGATGGCGGAGGCGATCAGCTCATCTTGCTGGGGGGACAAGGCGCTATCCATCGGTCTTCCTCGTAAGAAACGTAAAGAAGAGCAAAGTGTAGGGCGCGCAAAAGGGCAGCTCTATGGGCATTCGCCCAGGACCCGATGGGCGTCCGGCCTGGGTGGCTGTGTTATCAATATGTTATTGGATATAGCTGGCGCAGCGGCTAAGCAAAAGTGTGGCAGCGATCAATGTCGGCATCCCCGCCTCCGCAAGGAGAAAAGCGGAGGACCGACAGCCACAACAGGCAGGTTTCAGCCGTTAACCTGACGGCGTCCGGCAATCTCTTCGGCTCGTAGCAGCAATTCCTGCAGATCGTCTTCATCAATATCCAGCAGTTCACCGCCCTGTAAAGCCTGATGCAGATCGGCGCGCGTCAGCGAGACCGGCATCGCGATCGGCTCCGGTTTAACCTCCTGCGGCGCCAGTGGGTGGGGATAGCGGCGACCGGCCAGATTATTAAACAGCAATGCAAGCAGCGCCAGTGTCAGTGAGTTAAGCATGATCGGCGTCAGGACAAACTGAGAACCCAATTGATCCACGGAAGGTCCGCCCAGAATAGCGGTTAGCGCGACTGCGCCGCCGGGTGGATGCAGACAGCGCAGTTGAAACATCAACAGGATCGCCACGCAGGCCGCGACGCCGCAGGCCATCGCCGGATCGGGGATGAGCTGGCTGACGGTGACGCCCGCCAGCGCGGACAGGGTGTTGCCGCCGACGATGGCCCACGGCTGCGCCAGCGGACTGGCGGGCAGACCAAAGAGTAAAACGGCCGAAGCACCCACCGGGGCAACAAACCACAGATTCAGCTCCCCCAGCATCCAGTGACTCAGCAGACTGGTGAGTACCAGGCCAATGCCCGCACCCAGTCCGGCAATCACCACATGCTTTTTACTGACTGTCAGCGGATGTGGCCAGAATCGTGCCAGAAACAGGCGCAGCGGATGTCTCTCCGCAGAAGAACCTTTGATCATTACTTTACTCACCGTGTCATAACATTTTCTTATCGTCAGGGGCGGCGATTTTCCATCATCAACATCAATGTAACAACCCGACAAACAGTGGAGGTATTCAGACGAGCCAGAGCGTGCGGCGAAAAGGGGGAACCGGACTGGAAAGATGGTTGCAGAGGGTTTAACCAGACAATAAAAAACCCGCCGCAGCGGGTTAGTCAGGCGAATCACTCAACTTTGTCGGGATACTCGCAGAGGTCTTCAATCAGGCATGAGCCGCAACGGGGCTTGCGCGCCACGCAGGTGTAACGGCCATGCAGAATCAGCCAGTGGTGGCAGTCAACCTTATAGGCGGCCGGAACCACCTTCAGCAGCTTCTGCTCCACCTCTTCCACATTCTTACCCGGCGCAAATTTTGTCCGGTTGCTGACGCGGAAGATGTGAGTATCAACGGCAATTGTTGGCCAGCCAAAGGCGGTATTCAGCACTACATTGGCCGTTTTACGGCCAACACCAGGCAGGGCTTCCAGCGCCGCACGATCTTCCGGCACTTCTCCGTTGTGCTGCTCAAGCAGAATGCGGCAGGTCTTAATCACATTTTCCGCTTTGCTGTTAAACAGGCCGATAGTCTTGATGTATTCCTTTACGCCATCCACGCCTAGCGCCAGCATCGCGGCAGGCGTATTCGCCACCGGATAGAGCTTTGCGGTGGCTTTGTTGACGCTGACATCGGTCGCCTGCGCCGACAGCAGTACCGCAATCAGCAGCTCAAACGGCGAGCTGAAGTTCAGCTCGGTGGTGGGATGCGGATTGTTCTGCTGCAGGCGATGAAGAATCTCGGTGCGTTTAGTCTGGTTCACACCGGCTTCCCGACGGCGTTCTGAGGTGCCGCGTTTTCAGCAGCCTGAGCACGCAGAGCTGCCCGCTGTTTCATCTTCTGATCGATCAGGTATTTACCCGCCAGCATCATGCCCAGGCCGATAAACGCGCCCGGCGGCAGCATTGCCAGCAGCATCGGTGAATCGAAATGCACCACTTCGATACGCAGCGATTTCGCCCACGGGCCGAGCAGCTGATCGGCACCGTTAAACAGTGTGCCACTGCCGATAATTTCACGCAGCGAACCCAGCACCACCATGGCGCAGGTCGCGCCCATGCCGATGGCAAAGCCATCCAGCGCGGCAAGCGGGATGCTGCTTTTGGAGGCGACCGCTTCAGCACGACCGACCACAATGCAGTTGGTGACAATGAGCGGGATAAAAATCCCCAGCGACTGATAGAGACCATAGGCGTAGGCGTTGATCAGCATCTGCACGCAGCTCACCACGGAGGCGATGATCATCACATAAATCGGGATACGAATTTCAGACGGCACCCAACGGCGCGAGGCCGAAATAAAACTGTTGGTCAGGGTCAGCACCAGCGTGGTGGCCAGCCCTAAACCCAGCGCATTCGTTGCCGTCGCCGTAACCGCCAGCAGTGGGCACAGGCCCAGTAACTGCACCAGTGCCGAGTTGTTTTTCCACAGTCCACCCACCAGCAGACTTTTAGCTTCACTCATTTGCGTCTCCACATGCCGGTAACGAAGAGAGTTTCTCCGGAAGCGTTTTCATCAACAGCGCGGTGCGTTTGGTCGCATTGACCACCGCGCGTGGGGTAATGGTGGCGCCGGTGAACTGATCGAAGTCGCCGCCATCTTTCTTAACCGCAAACGCTTTATCCGCCGGACCATGAACCACTTTGCCATTAAAGCTGTTGATCCAGTCAGAAATGCGTAATTCAATCTTATCGCCCAGACCAGGCGTCTCATGGTGTTCGATCACCCGCACGCCCAGTACTTTACCCTGGAAATCAGCACCGACCAGCATCTGTATCGCACCAGAGTAGCCGTCAGGCGCAGTTGTCTCCAGTGCGGCAGCGACCGGCTGGCCGCCTTTACGCGCCAGGAAGAGGTGGTGCGGGGCGCTATTCCCCAGTGCAGCATCTGTGACAACGTAACAATCCTGCTGAATATTGTTGTCATAAAGGTCTTCAGGCACCACCTGATCCAGCAAATTTTTCTGCTGCAGCAGGGTCTGATGCTCTACGGTCGGTTTAGTGACCGTATTAACTACTGCAGTAGCAGCCGTGGTAATTGCGGCAAAAATCGCCAGCGTCACACCATTTTTGCGAATCGTCTCCAGCATCGCTTAATCCTTCTGATGGCCGTAAACGCGCGGCTGGGTGTAGTAATCGATGAGCGGCACGCAGATGTTTGCCAGCAGCACAGCAAATGCCACGCCATCAGGATAGCCGCCAAAGCTGCGAATCAGCCAGACCAGCAATCCAATCAGCGCACCATAGATCAGGCGACCCCGATTGGTGGTGGAGGCGGTCACCGGATCGGTGGCAATAAAGAACGCCCCCAGCATGGTGGCACCGGAAAACAGGTGAATCAGCGGACTGTTGAGTGATTCCGGTGAGAAGAACCAGCCCAGCGTGGCGCAGAACGCCAGTGACAGCAGCATGGCTGCAGGGATATGCCAGCGAATCGCACTTTTCCACAGCAGGAACAGGCCGCCCACCAGATATCCGACATTGACCCACTGCCAGCCCAGGCCCGCCAGCACGCCGCTGTAAATCGGCTGGGCCAGCAAATGCTCTGCGCTGTGACCGGCGCGTAAACCGGTTTTAAAGGTATCAAGCGGCGTCGCCTGGCTGATGCCATCCACACCCATCTGCAACTGCTGCATGGTTTCGCCCGCCAGCGTATGGCCACTGAACACCATGCTAAGACTGTCCATCAGCCCCGGTTTGATCGCCTGAAGGGTGTCAGGCGGCAGCCAGCTGGTCATTTGCACCGGGAAGGAGATCAGCAGCACCACATAGCCGACCATCGCTGGATTAAACGGGTTCTGTCCCAGACCGCCATAAAGCTGTTTAGCAATGACCACAGCAAACAGCGTACCGATCACCACCAGCCACCAGGGCGCCAGCGGCGGCAGGCTGATACCAATCAGAACAGCGGTCAGTAACGCGGAGTTATCCGCCAGGGTGCTGCCAACGGGCGCTTTACGCAGCCGCAGAATGGCCGCCTCGGTCAGCCAGGCGGTGAGCGTCGCAAGCAGGACCTGCAAAAAGGTGCCGTAACCAAAGAAATAACATTGTGCAGCAAAACCCGGCACTGCAGCCAGCACCACCAGCAGCATGATGTTGCCTGTGCTGCGGCGGTTATGGGTGTAAGGAGAACTTGCGATACGAAAAGCCATTTAATCCTCAAGCGTCTTAGACGACTGCGCTTTACGCGCTTTGGCACGGGCGATGGCGGCAGCAATAGCGGCCTTGCGCGCATCATCGGGTTGATTCAGTTCAGGTGCCTGTTCAGGTTCAGCATTCGCATTGTTTGCCTGCTCCTGCACCTCTTCAGCTTTCTCCACCGCAAAATGCGCGGCAGTAGCGACTGCTGCGGCATCGCGTGAAGCTGTCTCCGCGTCATTTTCAGCCTGCGCGGCTTTCTTCGCTTTGGCACGGGCAATCGCCGCCTGAATGGCAGCTTTGCGCGGGTCGGTTTCGGCAGGAGCGTCTGGCGCGGCTTCAGTAACGCTCACCGTGTCAGCCAGAGTCGTCGCATCCGCGCCTTCAGCCTGTGCGGCTTTCTTCGCTTTGGCGCGGGCAATCGCGGCCTGCACCGCAGCTTTACGCGGGTCGGTTTCGGCAGCGGCGTCTGGCGCGGCTTCAGAAACGCTCGCCGTGTCAGCCGGAGCCGCGGCTTCAGCCTGCGCGGCTTTCTTCGCTTTGGCGCGGGCAATCGCGGCCTGCACCGCAGCTTTGCGCGGGTCGGTTTCGGCAGCGGCGTCTGGCGCGACTTCACTAACGTTCGCCGTGTCAGCCGGAGTCGCGGCTTCAGCCTGCGCGGCTTTCTTCGCTTTGGCGCGGGCAATGGCGGCCTGCACCGCAGCTTTGCGCGGGTCAGTTTCAGCAGCGGCGTCTGGCGCGGCGTCAGAAACGTTCGCCGTGTCAGCCGGAGCCGCGGCTTCAGCCTGTGCAGCTTTCTTCGCCTTAGCGCGGGCTACCGCCGCTTCGACAGCGGCTTTGCGCGGATCGACGCTGGCTTCAGCCACGGTCTCCACCGCATCAACCGGTGACACTTTCTTCACCTTAGCTCGGGCAATGGCCGCTTCAACCGCGGCTTTGCGCGGATCGACAGTCTGACGCGTTACTGGTTGGGTTTCCGCCTGAGCCTCGGCCTGACGCAGACGCGCCTGCGCATGACGGGCTTCACGTTGCGCTTCAAGCGTCGCTTCATCCGGTTCAGCGGCCTGGCGGGCTTTCACCCGCGCTTTCGCAGCCGCCAGCTCACTGGTATCGGTACGGGCTACACGCTGTTTTGCCTCCTCATGACGCGCTTCACGGGCCTGTTTCTCGCGCTCCAGCCTTGCCTGACGGGCTTCGAAGCGAGCTTTGGCTTCCAGCGTGCGTTTCGCTTCCAGATCGATGGCGCGCAGCTCCGCTTTTTCCTGGCGATAATATTGCACCAGCGGAATATTGCTCGGGCAGACATAGGCGCAGGCGCCACATTCAATACAGTCATCAATGTGGTGTGAGCGCGCTTTATCATGATCGCCGCCCTGGCTGAACCAGTAAAGCTGCTGAGGCAGCAGCTTAGCCGGACAGGCATCGGCGCAGGCGGAACAGCGAATGCAGGACTGCTCTTCATCGTTGTTACCCATCTCACTGGGAGAGGGGGCGAGAATACAGTTGGTGATCTTCACCACCGGCACATCCAGCGACGGCAGGGTAAAGCCCATCAGCGGGCCGCCCATGATCACCATCTGACGCGGTGCTGGTGTAAAACCGACATGGTGCAAGAGATGGCTGATTGGGGTGCCGAGACGACTCCAGACGTTACGCGGCTGGGCAATTGACTCGCCAGTCAGCGTCACGACACGTTCGGTAATCGGCTCACCATTAATTATGGCGCGTTTAACCGCCCAGGCGGTGCCAACGTTTTGCATCAGCACACCGATATCGGTGGAACGTCCGCCGTGTGGCACTTCCATGCCGGTCAGAATACGGGTCAGCTGCTTTGCGCCGCCAGAAGGGTATTTAGTCGGGATGACGCGAATGTGCAGATCGCGTTCGTTACCCAATGCCTGTTTCAGCGCGGCAATCGCCTCTGGTTTATTATCTTCAATACCAATCAAAACCCGCTCAGCCTGCAACACCCATGCGAGAATGCGACTGCCTTCCAGCACTTCGGCGGCGTAATCCTGCATCAGACGATCGTCCGCAGTGATGTAGGGCTCGCACTCGGCCGCATTAATAATCAGGGTTTTCACCCCGCGCAGGCCGCCTTTGAGTTTGGTGGCGGTAGGGAAGCCCGCGCCACCCAGGCCCGCAACGCCGGCGTCGTGAATACGTTGCACAATGTCGGCGCGCGGATGCTGACGGTAGTCAGGCAGAGGATCAAGCGGTATCCAGCGGTCGTCGCCGTCGGGCGTCAGAAAAATACACAGTTCTGACAAACCCGAAGGATGCGCGGTCATATGCTGACCAATATCATCAATGACACCAGAAGTGGGTGCATGGACCGGCAGCATACGGCCCGTGCCAAACGTCAGGGGCTGACCGCGCAACACCTTGTCGCCAGGTGCAACGCAGATCTCACCTTCATGTCCGATATGCTGTTTCAGCGGGATAATAAAACGGTGTGGCAACGGCAGTTCGCTGAGTGGCGTACCGTTAGACTGGGTTTTCATTTCCGGCGGATGAATACCGCCCTGAAAATCCCAGACCTTCTCTTTTTTCAGGAAGTTAAACAGATTAAGCATGAGTATCTACCGGAATCACCCGTACAGGAATGGTATTCAAATCCCACTTCCAGTTAGCTGGTGTGGTGGCAACCGGACGCATTTCAATACAGTCTGTCGGGCAGGGTGCGACGCAGAGATCGCAGCCGGTACAGACATCGCTCAGCACGGTGTGCATGGCGCGGGTTGCCCCGACAATCGCATCCACCGGACAGGCCTGAATACATTTGGTGCAGCCAATACAGTTGGCTTCGTCAATGAACGCCACCGTGCGCACCGGCTCTTTCGCCGATTCATCGCCATCAATCGGCTGCGGATCAATGTTAAGCAGCGCAGCCAGTTTGAGCATGGTCTGCTCGCCGCCTGGCGCGCATTTATTGATCGCTTCGCCGTTGTTGCCGACCGCATCCGCATAGGGACGGCAGCCTGGATAGCCACACTGACCACACTGGCTCTGCGGCAGAATGGCATCAATCTGCTCAACGATAGGATCTTCTTCGACTTCAAAGCGGCGCGAGGCGTAACCCAGCAGCGCGCCGAACACCAGGCTCAGCGCACTTAATACGGCAACAGCAATCCAGATCGCGGTCATCAGAATTTCACCAGACCGCTGAAGCCCATAAATGCCAGCGCCATCAGGCCCGCAGTGATCAGGGCGATGGAGTTGCCTTTGAACGGGGCCGGAACATTCGCCAGCACCAGGCGCTCACGCATACCGGCGAACAGGACCATCACCAGCGAAAAACCGATGGAAGCACTGAAACCATACAGCGCAGCCTGCATAAAGGTGTGGTTGAGGTTAACACTCAGCAGCGGCACGCCCAGCACCGCACAGTTGGTGGTAATTAGCGGCAGAAAAATACCCAGCAGGCGATAGAGCGACGGGCTGGTCTTACGTACTACCATCTCGGTGAACTGCACGACAACAGCGATCACCAGGATATACGCCATGGTGCGCAGATAGACCAGATCCAGCGGCAGCAGGATCAGATGATTGACCAGCCAGGCGCAGATCGACGCCAGCGTGATGACGAATGTCGTGGCGAGGCCCATGCCAATTGCCGTTTCCAGTTTTTTGGAAACGCCCATAAAAGGACAAAGGCCGAGAAACTTCACTAATACGAAGTTATTCACCAGCACGGTGCCAACAAAGAGAAGCAGATAATCGGTCATTTTTTCGCCTGGGAGCCAGAAAGCGGCTTATTATCATTGATAGCGCGACGTATCTCAACACCCGCGCCACCTGCAAGGCGGCAGACCGCACTCAGAATTAAATTCCTGACACAACTCACCGCGTTACGGCGCGATAAAGGTCTTTTTTACCCGTTCTGAGCGTTTGAAATAGGGCACAAACACCGCCGCGGCCAGCAGCGACAGCAGTAATGTCTGAAGGGCTCGGCTATCAGCGACGGGTGTGAAAGCAAAGGTTTTCAGCGCCAGTAGCACGGTAATCAGCAGCCAGAGCAGATAATGGCGCGGCAGGCGTCGGGAGCGCTTCAGGAACAGCCAGCTGATCCAAAGACTATAGGCCCAGACCGCCACGGCGGTAAGCAGGGAAATGGCCCAGTATGAGAAGAGGGTGCTGCCGTGAGAAAACAGCGCCACACGCCACGCCGGATTAAACAGGGGAGTCAGATACATCGCCAGCACCAGAACGGTGGTTAACAGGGTCATTATCAGCCAGGCCAGAGGCAGCAAAAGCCAGCCACCAATGCGCGGCGCAGCAACCTGTTCATTCATCGTAGTTATTCCTGTCTCGGAGAGTCAAAGCGCAGCAGAATAACATGTCCAGAGAGGCACGCCCATCCGGACAACGTCAGCAGTAAACGAAGCGATAAATCAGTGAGAAATCAGACCACGTAGCGCCACACCGTTTTTGGTACGCAGCCCAGATCATATAACCGTCCGCCAGAGACCAGTTCAGCGCGTCGATGGTCGGCAGCCCGGTACATATTGATAATTTCCAAATCATTGGTCAGGGAGTAATTAAGATGATCGAAAAGCTTTTCCAGACTGTCTGAATTATTTACTTTGCGGAATTTAAGCAGGTAATCGTGCGCAGTCATCATTGCCATAATAGATAGAAGTAACAAAGGAGTGCTCAGTATAGGGGGCGGGCTTGGTCTGTCCAGATCATGCAGGTGAAAAAAGCCGAAAATCAGACAAAATCACCTTATTAGTCACTAAAAGTCCATATTCCTCGTTCTGATTATGCACGATGTTGGTAACTCAGCGCCTTAGTTTACTACGTCAGCCTGACTGGTTCGGGTTACTGCGGCAATTAAACGTTAAAAATAAGCAGCACAATATTATTTTTTATTCCATTTGACCCTGACAGCACATGAATACCTTATTTATTACACTTTAACCGCAGGAAATTTAACCGTTAAATAACGAATGCCATAGAAACGTTTCGCGCCTGATTCGTCTTCACCATCGATTGTGCGGACAATCACAAATCCCATTTTTTGTTCACCGCAAACCGGATAACCCATTTTGTACGCCTGCCTGTAATCGTTTCCAGTGGCATTAAACATAAGCGATTCTGTTTATTACATTTATTTAACCGGCATTGTAATTTTACTCAGCGATTTTATCCATAACACCCCTGTTGGAAAACTGCTCGCTCTGCACGTAACTCCTTTAAATTGCTCTGTTTTGTGAAGTGTGTCGCCATTATGCACGCTTTTTTAGTCCAGTCTAAGCAGGCTCTCTACCCTAAACAGCAAACGCCTTTCAGAGGATTAAAAACTATGTGGAAACGTTTACTTCTGACCACGCTGGTCAGCGCCGCGTTAACCGGCCCGGTACTCGCTGCTGATATGACGGTCGGCTTCTCGCAGGTCGGTTCAGAATCTGGCTGGCGCTCAGCGGAAACTAACGTAGCGAAAAGCGAAGCCAAAAAACGCGGAATCACCCTGAAAATCGCCGACGGACAGCAGAAACAAGAGAATCAGATCAAAGCCGTGCGTTCGTTCATTGCTCAGGGCGTTGATGCCATCTTTATCGCGCCTGTGGTACAGACCGGCTGGGAGCCGGTACTGGAAGAAGCCAAAGATGCCAAAATACCGGTTTACCTGCTGGATCGCGCCATCGTGGTGAAAGACAAATCGCTCTATCAGGCGGTGGTGACAGCTGACAACGTGCTGGAAGGCAAGCTGATTGGCGACTGGCTGGTAAAAACCGTAGGCGACAAAAAATGTAACGTGGTCGAACTGCAGGGCACGGTCGGTGCCAGCGTGGCAATCGACCGCAAGAAAGGCTTTGCCGAGGCAATCAGCAACCACCCTAACATTAAAGTGATCCGTTCTCAGTCCGGTGACTTTACCCGCAGTAAAGGTAAAGAGGTGATGGAGAGCTTTATCAAGGCGGAAAACAACGGCAAAAACATCTGCATGGTTTACGCGCATAACGATGACATGGCGATCGGTGCCATTCAGGCCATTAAGGAAGCCGGTCTGAAACCGGGCAAAGATATTCTGACTGGCTCAATTGATGGCGTACCGGATATCTACAAAGCGATGCTGGCGGGTGAGGCTAACGCCAACGTGGAACTGACGCCAAATATGGCGGGTCCGGCGTTTGATGCGCTGGAAAAATTCAAAAAAGATGGCACGCTGCCGCCAAAAGTGATCAAGACCGAATCGAAGCTGTTCCTGCCTGCTGATGCACAGGCGGAGCTGGATAAGAAAAACGGTATGGGTTACTGATTCACCGACCCGTCAAAGACCAGCCGCAGACCGCCCTCCGGGGCGGTTTTTCATGACGTAAGGCGGAGTGAGCAGAATGACCACGCAAAATGAAACACCGCTGCTATCCATCAGCGGCATTAGCAAAGGTTTTCCCGGCGTCAAAGCGCTGAATAATGTTTCCTTTGATATACGCAAAGGGGAGATCATGGCGCTGCTGGGCGAGAACGGTGCCGGTAAATCCACGCTGATTAAAGTGCTGACCGGTGTTTACAGCCGCGACGCCGGCACCATTACCCTGAACGGCGAGCCGATTACACCGCACAATACGGCGCAGGCGCAGGAGATGGGTATCGGCACCGTTTATCAGGAAGTGAATATGCTGCCGAACATGTCGGTGGCAGATAACCTCTATATAGGGCGTGAGCCGCGTCGTTTTGGCATGATTGACCGTCGGAAGATGGTGCGTGATGCCGATGCGCTGATGCGAAATTACGGTTTTTCCCTTGATGTCACGCGTCCGCTGGGCCACTACTCGGTGGCAATGCAGCAGATTATTGCTATCTGTCGCGCGGTCGACCTTTCTGCTCAGGTGCTGATCCTCGACGAGCCAACAGCCAGTCTGGATGCCAGTGAAGTCGAGATGCTGTTTACCCTGATGGCGCAGTTAAAAGCCAAAGGGATGAGCCTGATCTTTGTGACCCATTTTCTTGACCAGGTGTACCGAATTACTGACCGGATTACCGTGCTGCGTAACGGGCAATTTATCGCGACTCGTGAGACCGCCACGCTGCCACAGATTGAACTGATTAAGCTGATGTTAGGACGTGAACTGCTTGAGACGGCGTTACAGCGTCAGGGCAGCACGCTGCGCAGCAATCAGCCGGTGGTGTCATTTGAAGATTACGGCAGAAAGGGCACCATTGAGCCTTTTAACCTGGCCGTGCGTCCCGGTGAGGTGGTGGGACTGGCGGGTCTGCTGGGCTCAGGCCGCACCGAAACCGCAGAAGTGTTGTTTGGTATTCGTCGCGCCGATCGTGGAACCGCGACGATCAAAGGTAAAGTGCAGCGTATTACCAACCCGGCGAAAGCCTCACAGCTTGGCATGGGGTTTTGCCCGGAAGATCGTAAGACAGACGGGATTATTGGCGCGGCCTCCGTGCGCGAAAATATTATTCTGGCATTGCAGGCGCAGCGCGGCTGGTTACGGCCCATTAAAAAACGCGAGCAGCAGGCGATTGCCGATCGTTTCATCAAAAGTCTGGGCATTCGCACGCCGCACGCTGAGCAGCCGGTAGAGCTGTTATCGGGTGGCAATCAGCAGAAGGTGTTGCTGTCGCGCTGGCTGGTGACCAAACCGCAGTTTTTGATCCTCGACGAGCCGACACGCGGTATTGATGTGGGTGCGCACGCCGAGATTATCCGTTTAATCGAATCCCTTTGCGCCGATGGTCTGGCGCTGCTGGTGATCTCCTCTGAACTCGAAGAGCTGGTCGGTTATGCCGATCGGGTGCTGATCATGCGCGATCTGAAGCAGGTGGCAGAAATTCCGCTGGAGCAGCTTTCGGTGGCGTCGATCGTGAATGCTATCGCGGACGGAGGGGCAAAACATGCTTGAGTCACCTATGACATCTGAAAAAACGCCACGTCGTAAGCTGAAACTCCCGCCGGGGATGCCGCAAATCGCCGCGCTGCTGTTGGTGCTGTTAATCGACAGTCTGGTGGCCAATAACTTTTTTGCAGTGCATCTGCAGGATGGCCGTCTGTTCGGCAGTCCGATCGATATTCTTAACCGTGCGGCACCGGTTGCCCTGCTGGCGATAGGGATGACGCTGGTGATCGCGACTGGCGGCATCGATCTTTCCGTCGGGGCGGTGATGGCGATAGCGGGCGCAACGGCCGCCACACTGACCGTCGCCGGGCACGGTGTGCCGTTTATTATTCTCTGCACGCTGGCAACCGGTTTAGCCTGTGGTTTGTGGAACGGGGTGCTGGTGGCGCTGCTGCGTATTCAGCCATTTGTTGCGACGCTGATTCTGATGGTTGCCGGGCGAGGTATTGCTCAGCTGATTACCCAGGGTCAGATTGTGACGTTCGACAGTGACAGTCTTGGCTGGTTTGGTAACGGCTCGCTGTGGATGTTGCCGGTGCCGGTCTGGATCACGCTGGTGGTCGCGCTGGCCGTCTGGCTGCTGACGCGCAAAACCGCGCTGGGTCTGTTTATCGAAGCGGTGGGGATTAACCTGCGCGCTGCCCGCAATGCGGGTGTGACGGGCTGGCTGGTGGTGATGTCCACCTACGCGATCAGTGGCGTCTGTGCGGCAGTGGCCGGGCTCATCGTCGCGGCGGATATTCGCGGTGCAGATGCCAATAACGCCGGTTTGTGGCTGGAGCTGGACGCGATTCTCGCCGTGGTGATAGGCGGTGCATCCCTGATGGGTGGCCGTTTTAATCTGGTGCTGTCGCTGATTGGTGCGCTGATTATTCAGTCGATGAATACCGGGATTCTGCTCTCCGGCTTCCCGCCTGAGCTGAATCAGGTGGTGAAAGCGGTGGTGGTGATGTGCGTGTTGTTACTGCAGTCACCGCGATTTATTGCGATGTTAAAACGGAGGCGTCCGACATGATTAAACGTCATCTTCCGCTGATGATTACCTTGCTGGTGTTTGTGGCGGGTTATCTGTTTTGTCTGAGTCAGTTTCCGGGTTTTGCTTCTACCCGGGTAATTTGCAATATCCTGACCGATAACGCGTTCCTTGGCATTATCGCCGTCGGCATGACTTTTGTGATTTTATCTGGCGGTATCGATCTGTCGGTCGGCGCAGTGATTGCTTTTACCGGTGTGTTTCTGGCGCGGGCAATTGGTGATTTCCATGTCGATCCGCTGCTGGCCTTTGCGTTGATTCTGTCAATGGGCGCGCTGTTTGGTGCCATGATGGGCTGGCTGATCGATGCGCTTAAGATCCCGGCGTTTATTATTACGCTGGCAGGAATGTTTTTCCTGCGTGGCTGTTCTTATCTGGTGTCTGAGAACTCGATTCCTATTGATCATCCGCTTTATACCATGCTTTCCAGTCTGGCGTGGAAAGTGCCGGGTGGTGGGCGTCTGAGCCTGCTGGCCGTGATTATGCTGGTGGTGGTGATTGGCGGGATTATTCTGGCGCACCGCACGCGCTTTGGTAATCGGGTTTATGCTATTGGCGGGAATCTGACCTCCGCTCAGCTGATGGGTGTTTCAACCCGTGCGACCACCATTAAGATTTATATGCTTTCCACCACGCTGGCGACGCTGGCTGGCATCGTGTTCTCGATCTATACCTCGGCAGGTTATGCGCTGGCCGGGTTGGGTGTGGAGCTGGATGCGATTGCATCGGTGGTGATTGGCGGCACGTTGTTGTCGGGTGGTGTCGGTACGGTGCTGGGTACGCTGTTTGGTGTGTTGATTCAGGGGCTGATTCAGACGTGGATTAATTTTGACGGCACGCTGAGTTCGTGGTGG
Source organism: Pantoea sp. ANP04 (assembly GCF_041982285.1). Lineage (NCBI taxonomy): Bacteria > Pseudomonadati > Pseudomonadota > Gammaproteobacteria > Enterobacterales > Erwiniaceae > Pantoea > Pantoea sp. ANP04. The sequence goes on from NZ_JAUTYS010000004.1 coordinate 78,628, forward strand.
ACCAAGATCGCCATCGGGATTCTGCTGTTTGCGTTTATCGCGCTGCAGCGGTTACTTACGGTGATCTGGGATCGTCAGCAGAACGCACCGGTTAAACGCATCCCAACCTGAGTATTGCGTATCCCGGTTAATGGCGGCTCTCAGGAGCCGCCTTTTATGGCGCCAGATGCAGGACCATCACCGTGACTTCTTCTCCCGCTATGTGCCGCTGTTCCACCGCCTGCCATCCTGAACGCTGATAGTACGCCTGCTGATCGGGAGTATAGAGCCAGAGTTCACTAATTCGCTTTTGTCTGGCCCGCGCAATTACCTGCTGGATCAACGCGTTTGCTACGCCCTGACCGCGAAATTTTTTGTCCGTCACCACTTCACCCATCCAGTATTCTCTTGCCGGGATGTCGTCCAGTTCATAGCGGATGACGCTACAGGTCGCGATGACCGTTTCGCCATCCGGCGTAGCAACAAGGGTAAATTCCGCCGAGCCTGTCTGATTCCTTTGGTGTAAACGCGCAAGGATGGTGGGTTGATGTGACCAGGCTGGATGATGTGACCATTCAGTGTGCAGCAGTTGTGCTGTTTGTCTGGCGTAGTCGGGATGTTGGTTCAGATCGACAACTTGCATGGCGCTGGTTACCTTCGTTTTGTCAGTCTACAAGCAATACAGGCTGGTGGGGGAAAGTGCAAGATGATGGCAGGATTGCGTTATAGCAAAGAATTAAGCTCTCTTATGTATGACAGGAAAAACAATCGCTATTGAATGTTGATGCAAGGTCAGGAAATGACTGCCTGATCGCAAAGGATTCCCGCATCCATGCGGATCGGCCGCGCCATCCCTGGCGCGGACGCTTTGCTCTTCAGGCATACCATTCCTTCCCGGTTGGGCTTGATCATTGCTGTAATGGACAGTGCGAGATTGAAAGAATGGAGTGCACAGTTGCAGCGAAATGGGACTTTCGCAGTAAGGGCTTTTATTACATGCTGAGCTTTTGAATATTCGCAAAAATGCAAAATTAAGGAGGGGATGGCGGGCAGTGGAGTAAAGCGTCCGCCGCAGGGACGCGGCGGCCGAGCCTACAGGGATGTATTTACGGCGACTTTACGGAACGCCCGCCATTCCCGACTGAATAGCACGAACCTGCAAACAAACGGCGCTTTATCGATCCTGAACCGATTTCTTTTCAGAACCCCTAAAGCGCCGTTTAATCACTTATTAACGTTTCAGACGGTAATACGCTTCGTTCCAGCGCAGCGCATCTTTAAACGCAGGCAAGGTGGTGTGCTCATCAATCACCAGCACTTCGATATCGTTCATCTCACCGTACAGATACATATCCTCCAGCGTCAGCGCCTGGCTGAACACCGTATGGTGTGCACCGCCGCCCAGAATCCATGCTTCAGAGGCGGTCGCCAGTGATGGCTGCGCTTTCCACAGTGCGCGCGCAACCGGCAACTTCGGCAGCGGTTTCGGCTGTTCGATAGCATCCACCACGTTAACCAGCAGACGGAAACGGTCGCCCATATCAATCACGCTGGCGTTAACCGCACGGCCCGCTGGGGTGGAGAAAATCATACGCGCTGGATCGGCTTTATCACCAATGCCCAGGAACTGCACATCGATTAAGGGTTTCTCTTCAATGGCAATTGACGGGCAGACTTCCAGCATGTGCGAGCCAAGCACTAAATCGTTGCCTGGTGAGAAGTGATAGGTGTAATCCTCCATAAAGGAGGTGCCACCTTTGCGGTCACCGGCCAGCACTTTGAAGATGCGCAGCAGGGCAGCGGTTTTCCAGTCGCCTTCGCCGGCGAAGCCATAACCCTGACCCATCAGACGCTGAACCGCCAGACCGGGCAACTGCGTCATGCCGTGCAGCGTCTGGAAGTTAGTAGTAAAGGCGTGGCAGCCTTCTGCTTCCAGAAAACGCTTCAGACCGAGTTCGATGCGTGCAGCATCCAGCACGTTCTGACGTTTCTCACCGCCAGATGCGGCGACATCGGTAAAGCGATAAAGACTTTCATATTCGTCGATCAGCGCATTCACGTCGCCATCGCTGACGCCATTGATCACCTCAACCAGATCGCCAACGCCCCAGCCATTCACTGAATAGCCGAACTGAATCTGCGCGGCGACTTTATCGCCTTCGGTTACGGCCACTTCACGCATGTTGTCGCCAAAGCGAGCGACTTTCAGCTGCTGGCTGGCCTGTTTAGCCAGTGCTGCACGCATCCAGTTGCCCAGGCGCTGCTGGCTGGCGCTGTCTTTCCAGTGACCGGTCACCACGCTGTGTTGCAGACCCATGCGCGCGCCGATGAAACCGAACTCACGGCCGCCATGTGCGGTCTGGTTCAGGTTCATAAAGTCCATGTCCATGCTGTCCCACGGGATCTCGGCATTGAACTGGGTATGGAATTGCAGCAGCGGCTTATTCAGCACGCTCAGGCCGCCGATCCACATTTTGGCCGGGGAGAAAGTGTGCAGCCAGGTAATGATCCCAATGCACTGCTTGTCATAATTAGCATCGCGACACAGGGCCAGCGCTTCATCCGGTGACTTCACCAGCGGTTTCAGCTCCAGACGCAGTGGTAAACCGGCCTGATTTAAACCCTCGACGACCTGACGTGCATTCTGTTCAACCTGGCGTAACGTTTCCGCCCCATAGAGATGCTGCGTGCCGATAACAAACCACACGCTGTAATTGTTTGACTGTTGCATAAAACCACTCCTTCACTTAGCGCCTACCTGATAGGCTATTTTATTTGTCATTCCGAACCTGGGCAGCGCTCACACAGGCTGCTTTAGCAACCTGAACGCCCGTCAGGGCGGCCCTGAAGGGGCGAGCGCAGCGAGTAATCCTCACGTACGCCCTCTACGCTCCGGTAGCTCCGCACTGTCCGTGTCCAGACTGCCTGCAACAATTACGCCTGTTGGGAGAGGCTCGTCGCGGAAGCGGGGCGGGCGGCGTATTGCGGTTCAGCCGTCACGCACCATTGTTGATAGCGTTGATACAGTTGTTGATAGCGGGCAACGCGCGCCGGATCGGGCTGCAGCGTCACGGCAATCGGACTGGCCATGACCTGCTGAGCATCCGGGACGCTGGCGTGAACACCGGCGGCAACGGCGGCGAAAATGGCCGCACCCAATGCACAGCACTCGTCAGAGGCGACGATATCCAGTGGCCGATTCATCACATCGCAGCAGGCCTGCATAATCGCCGGAGATTTTCGCGCGATGCCGCCGAGAGTCAGAATGCTCTCGACCGGGATCTGCTGCTGCTCGAAGCACTCCATAATGGCGCGCGCGCCAAACGCGGTTGCTGCGACCAGACCACCAAACAATGCAGGGGCATCAGTGCCCAGATTCAGGTCGGTAATCACCCCTTTCAGACGCTGATTTGCATTCGGTGTGCGGCGCCCGTTAAACCAGTCCAGTACCACCGGCAGGTGATCGAGCTGCGGATTGGCAGCCCAGGCCTCGGTTAAATCCTTAATCAGCGTTTTTTGCATCTCAGCCAGCTGAGGCTTCAGTTCCGGATGCTGCTGCGCCGCCAGCTGTAATGGCCAGCCCAGCAAACGGCTGAACCAGGCGTAGATATCACCAAAGGCAGACTGACCCGCCTCCAGTCCGATAGCGCCAGGTACCACGCTGCCATCAACCTGACCACAGATGCCCTTGATATCGCGATCGCCGACCTTTTCTGCGTCAGCAATCAGAATGTCGCAGGTTGAGGTGCCGATGACTTTTACCAGCGTATAAGGTTTAGCTCCGCCGCCGACCGCGCCCATGTGACAGTCAAACGCGCCACCGGAAAGTGTCACGGTCTGCGTCAGACCAAGACGCTGCGCCCATTCCGGGCTGAGGGTGCCCACCGGCATATCAGCGGTCCAGGTGTCAGTAAACAGCGGGGAGTCGAGCTGCTGCGTTAACAGCGGGTCGAGCGCATTCAGGAAATCGACATCGGGCAGGCCGTTCCAGTTGCCGTGCCACAACGCTTTATGTCCGGCGGCACAACGGCCGCGACGCAGCTTATCTGGTGCGGTGGTGCCGCTTAACAGGGCGGGCACCCAGTCGCACAGCTCCACCCAGGAGACGGCGGCTTCGCGCACAGCCGAATCTTCACGCGACACGTGCAGAATCTTCGCCCAGAACCACTCCGAAGAATAAATGCCGCCGATATAGCGGCTGTAATCCTGGAAGCGGCCACTGTGGCAAAGCTGATTAATCTCTTCCGCTTCTTCTATAGCCGTGTGATCTTTCCACAACACGAACATCGCGTTGGGGTTCTCAGCGAACTCCGGACGCAGCGCCAGCACGTTGCCGTCGCGGTCAATAGGCGCCGGGGTAGAACCGGTGCTGTCAACGCCAATGCCGACCACGGCGTTGCGCTGATCTTCACTCAGTGCATTCAGAACGCCGAGCAGCGCCTGCTCCATAGCGTCAATATAATCCTGTGGATGGTGGCGAAAACGGTTGGTGTGCGGATCGCTGTATAAGCCCTGTTGCCAGCGCGGATAGCTGAACACCGCACTCTGCAGCTCTTTGCCGCTATGACAATCCACGGCCAGCGCACGCACCGAATCACTACCAAAGTCCAGCCCAAGGGTGATGGCTCCAGCACGCATCGGAATCTCCTGTAGTTAGTTAACGCCTTTATCCTGGGTTCGGTGCACCAAATCAGTTAGTCATGGCTGGCTGACAATATGCACTTTTCTGTCATCGGCAGTGATTTTGTGATCCATTGCATAAGTTAAGGGCCGGTTAAATTTGCTGAATATATGGATGATTTTGCCGTGATTTTAAGATGTGATACCGCTCTACATTTTTCTTCGCTAATACCGCTAAAACTAGCCCAGCGTCTGGACACTCTGTCAGCACATGCCAGCCTAACGCCCTGATTTATGGCTGTACCCACAAAACAAAACTTACTGGTAGCGTTTACACCGATTCGTTATTAGCAGCGAAAAATAACCTGGTACCGGAGAGCATCATGCATAAATTCACTAAAGCATTCGCGGCCATCGGCCTGGCAGCGGTTATGTCACAATCCGCTATCGCCGAGACCATGAAGCTGGGTTTTTTAGTCAAGCAACCAGAAGAACCCTGGTTCCAGACTGAATGGAAATTCGCCGATAAAGCGGGCAAAGATCTTGGCTTTGATGTCATTAAAATTGCCGTGCCGGATGGTGAAAAAACCCTGAATGCCATCGACAGCCTGGCGGCGAACGGCGCAAAAGGTTTTGTCATCTGTACGCCCGATCCAAAACTCGGTTCCGCCATCATGGCAAAAGCGCGCGGCTACGGCCTGAAAGTCATCGCAGTGGATGATCAGTTCGTCACCGCCAAAGGCAAGCCAATGGATACCGTGCCACTGGTGATGATGGCGGCCACTAAAATTGGTGAGCGTCAGGGTCAGGAGCTTTATAAAGAGATGCAGAAACGCGGCTGGGATGTGAAAACCACCGGCGTGATGGCCATTACCGCCAACGAACTCGACACCGCTCGTCGTCGTACTGGCGGCTCAATGGACGCGATCAAAGCCGCTGGCTTCCCGGCAGCCCAGATCTACCAGGTCCCAACCAAATCTAACGACATCCCTGGCGCGTTTGATGCCGGTAACTCCCTGCTGGTGCAGCATCCTGAAGTCAAACACTGGCTGATTGTCGGCATGAACGACAACACCGTGCTGGGCGGCGTACGTGCGACTGAAGGTCAGGGCTTTAAAGCGGCTGACGTCATCGGTATCGGCATCAACGGCGTCGATGCCATCAGCGAACTGTCGAAAGACAAGGCGACCGGCTTCTACGGTTCGCTGCTGCCAAGCCCGGATATCCACGGCTACAAAAGCAGCCAGATGCTCTACAACTGGGTCAGCAAAGGTGAAGAGCCACCTAAATTCACCGAAGTTACTGATGTGGTGCTGATCACCCGTGACAACTTCAAAACTGAACTGGCGAAAAAAGGACTGATGTAACTGTGAGCCTGCCGGGCTGTTCGTTGCCCGGCATCCTTAATAGCCCATTTCGCGTCGCCCGCCATAACCGGCCGGTGGCGCGAAAGAGTGAGGATTAACATGAACACTGATTCAGCATTTCTGTCGTTTCATGGCATCAGTAAAACTTTCCCTGGCGTGAAAGCGTTGCAGGATATCTCCTTCGACTGCCGTGGCGGTGAAGTTCACGCTCTGATGGGCGAGAACGGCGCAGGCAAATCGACGCTGTTAAAAATACTCAGCGGCAGTTATCAGCCGAGCGGCGGTGAGATTCGTATTAAAGGCAAGCCGATGAGTTTTCAGCGCACGACGGATGCACTGGACGCGGGCGTCGCCATTATTTACCAGGAACTGCATCTGGTGCCGGAAATGAGCGTGGCGGAGAACATCTATCTCGGTCAGATTCCGCACAAACATGGACTGGTCAACCGTAAGCTGATGCGTTTTGAGGCGGGCGTACAGCTGAAAAATCTCGGCATGGATATCGATCCCGATATGCCGCTGAAATACCTGTCGCTGGGCCAGTGGCAGATGGTGGAGATTGCCAAAGCGCTGGCGCGCAATGCACGTATTATCGCCTTTGATGAGCCAACCAGCTCCCTGTCGGCGCGTGAAATCGACAACCTGTTCCGCGTCATTCGCCAGCTCCGCGAGGAGGGCCGGGTGGTGCTCTACGTTTCACACCGTATGGAAGAGATTTTCGCCCTTAGCGATGCCATCACCGTGTTTAAAGATGGCCGCTACGTGCGGACGTTTACTGACATGGCGAACACCCATCACGACGATCTGGTGCAGGCGATGGTAGGGCGCAACCTGGGCGATATCTATGGCTACTCACCGCGTCCCAAAGGGGAAGTGCGGCTGGAGCTGGACAAGGTTGAAGCGAAGGGCGTGCGTACGCCAATTTCACTGAAAGTCCATGCCGGTGAAATCGTTGGACTGTTTGGACTGGTCGGTGCCGGACGCAGTGAACTGCTGAAGGGCCTGTTCGGCGGCACGCGTTTGCGTGGTGGTCAGGTCATCCTGGACGGCAAGCCACTGCCGCTGCGTGAGCCGATTGACGCCATTCGTGCCGGCATCATGCTCTGCCCGGAAGATCGTAAAGCTGAGGGCATTATTCCGGTGCACTCGGTGCGCGACAACATCAACATCAGCGCCCGCCGTCACAACCTGACTGCCGGTTGCCTGATAAAAAACGGCTGGGAAAACAAGAACGCCGACAGCCATATCCGCTCGCTGAATATTAAAACGCCCAGCGCCGATCAGCTGATCATGAACCTTTCTGGCGGTAATCAGCAGAAGGCGATCCTGGGACGCTGGCTCTCTGAGGATATGAAAGTGATCCTGCTGGATGAGCCAACGCGCGGCATCGATGTCGGTGCCAAACATGAAATTTATAACCTGATTTATCAGCTGGCGAACCGGGGCATTGCGGTGCTGTTCGCCTCGAGCGATTTACCGGAAGTGATGGGCCTGGCCGATCGCATCGTTGTGATGCGTGAAGGTGCCATTGCCGGTGAACTGCTGCACGACGACGCCACGGAGCAGCAGACGCTGAGCCTGGCGATGCCCAAAACCACTCAAGCGGCCGCCGTGGCCTGACAGGAGATCATCATGGCTTCATCTACGACCTCAAATACACCGCAGCCCGCTTCACGCGGCGGCCTGCAGTTAGGTCGCATCTGGGACAACTTCGGCATGCTGGTGGTATTTGCACTGCTGTTTATTGTCTGTGCGATTTTTGTGCCGAACTTCGGCTCGTTTATCAATATGAAAGGCTTAGGGCTGGCGATGTCGATGTCCGGCATGGTCGCCTGCGGCATGCTGTTCTGTCTGGCTTCCGGTGACTTTGACCTGTCGGTCGCTTCCGTCATCGCCTGTGCGGGTGTCGTCACCGCCGTGGTCATCAATATGACGGAAAGCCTGTGGATTGGTGTGGGTGCCGGACTGGTGCTCGGCATGATCACCGGCTTTATCAACGGCTTTGTGATTGCGCGACTGAAGATCAATGCCCTGATCACCACGCTGGCGACGATGCAGATCGTACGCGGCCTGGCTTATATCTTCTCTGACGGTAAAGCCGTTGGTATTGAAGATGAGCGCTTCTTTGAACTGGGCTTTGCCAACTGGCTGGGTGTGCCCGCGCCGATCTGGCTGACTCTGGCCACCATGGTGATCTTCGGCTTCCTGCTCAACAAAACCACCTTTGGTCGTAATACGCTCGCGATTGGTGGCAATGAAGAGGCGGCGCGCCTGGCGGGTGTACCGGTAGTGCGCACCCGTATCATCATCTTTATCCTCTCCGGCCTGGTCTCTGCGGCGGCGGGCATTATTCTGGCGTCACGTATGACCAGCGGCCAGCCGATGACCTCCATCGGCTATGAACTGGTGGTGATTTCTGCCTGCGTACTGGGTGGTGTTTCACTGAAGGGCGGCATCGGTAAGATCTCTTACGTGGTGGCGGGGGTATTGATCCTCGGCACGGTAGAGAATGCGATGAATTTATTGAATATCTCGCCATTCTCACAGTATGTGGTGCGCGGTCTGATACTGTTAGCTGCGGTGATTTTTGACCGTTACAAACAGAAAAAAGCCTGATTGAGCGAGCCGTTGGCCTGCGGACGCAGAGGTGTCTGCAGGCTATCCGAACAATAACAGACTGAGTGAGGACGCTATGTATCACCGCGAATTACCGGCTGAGCAGCAAAACCCCTTGTTGCCGGGCTATTCATTCAATGCCTGGCTGGTGGCAGGGCTGACGCCCATCACTGCCGATGGTCCGCTCGATTTTTTTATCGACCGCCCGCACGGCATGAAAGGTTACATTCTGAATCTCACCATTAAAGGCAAAGGGCGGGTATTCGACGGCGAGCGGGCATTTGACTGCGAGCCCGGCGAAATGCTGCTGTTTCAGCCAAAAACTGCCCACTACTATGGTCGCGCGCCGGACAGTCCGCAGTGGTTCCACCGCTGGGTCTATTTCCGTCCGCGCGCCTACTGGCACGACTGGCTGCGCTGGCAGGATGAGCAGGAGGGTGTGGGACGACTGCTGCTGCCTGAGTCACTGCGTGGCGAGTTTGACCGACTGTTTGCCAGTATCGAACAGACCCATAATTCGGGTCGGCGCTTTGCGGAAGAGCTGGCGATGAACCTGCTGGAGCGACTACTGCTACGTGCCGTTGAAGAAGATCCGCGTAGTCATCAGCTCATCCGCGATCCACGCGTAATTGAAGCCTGCCAGTATGTGACCAACCATCTTGCAAGCGAAGTGAAGATTGAAGAGGTGGCGCGTCACGTCTGCCTGTCACCGTCGCGGCTGGCACACCTGTTCCGCGAGCAGATGGGTGTAAATCTGCTGCGCTGGCGTGAAGATCAGCGCGTTATTCGCGCCAAACTGTTGCTGCAGACCACCCAGGAACCGATCGCCTCGGTAGGGCGTGAAGTGGGTTACGACGACCAGCTCTACTTCTCGCGCGTGTTTCGCAAGCGTGTTGGTGTCAGTCCCAGCGATTTCCGCCGCCGCAATCAGGACGCACATGACAACCTGGCGGCGCAGACGGCCTGGCCCCTGGCGCGGAGTGCTATCTCTTAGTTTTTTCGGGAGATTCCGCCTTGTCCTCACCTGGTTAATAGTCTTAAATCAATCAGGTTAGCGACAAAGAGGAATCAAAATGAGCGATAAATTACGTGTTGGTCTGATCGGCTACGGTTTTGCCAGTAAAACGTTTCACGCCCCGCTGATTGCAGGGACACCGGACGTCGAGCTGGCAGCCATTTCCAGTAGCGACGCCAGCAAAGTCCACGCCGACTGGCCTGCTGTTAAAGTGGTGGCCGATCCTCAGGCGCTGCTGGACGACCCTACGCTGCAACTGATTGTTATTCCTACCCCCAACGACACCCACTTCCCGCTGGCAAAAGCGGCGCTGAACGCCGGTAAACATGTGGTGGTCGACAAGCCGTTTACCGTGACGTTGTCACAGGCGCGCGAACTGGATGCGCTGGCGAAAGCCAAAGGGTTGCTGCTATCGGTGTTCCATAACCGCCGCTGGGACAGTGACTTTTTGACGCTGAAATCCCTCCTTGAGACAGGCTCACTGGGTGAAGTGCGCTATTTCGAATCGCACTTTGACCGCTTCCGTCTGGAAGTGCGTAATCGCTGGCGCGAAATGAAGGGCGCAGGCAGCGGAATCTGGTATGACCTGGGGCCACATCTGCTGGACCAGGCGCTGCAGCTGTTTGGCCCGCCGGTCGCTATTAATGTCGACCTGGCCGAGATGCGTCCGGGCGCGCAGACCACCGACTACTTCCATGCCACGCTGACCTACCCGCAGCGCCGCGTGGTGCTGCACGCCAGCATGCTGGTGGCAGCAGAATCTGCCCGTTATACCGTCCACGGCACGCGCGGCAGTTACGTCAAATATGGTCTGGACCCACAGGAAGATCGCCTGAAGTCGGGGGATTTCCCGCCGCAGGAGGACTGGGGTTATGACATGCGCGACGGCACGCTGACGTTAGTTGACGGTGATTCACTGACGGAGACTACTCAACTGACTCAGCCGGGCAACTATCCCGCTTACTATGCGGGCATCCGCGATGCGATTGCCGGACGCGGTAACAATCCGGTGACGGCGGAAGAAGCGATTCAGGTGATGGAGCTGATTGAACTGGGTCTGCAATCCGCTGAGAAACGCCAGACGATGTCGCTGAAGCGCGTCTGATCTGTAGGTGCTTAATGCAGAAAGCAGAACGGGCCGGTTATCCGGCCCGTTTTATTAGCAGCGCCAACTGCAAGACCGAGCCAGCGAAGGGAGCACGGCCAGATCGGAAAGACGCAAAAGCCGCCATCCATGGCATGCTCGGCCCTCGCCGTCCTGGCGCGGGACGCTTTCCTCTTCTCACCGTGTTCCCTGCGCGTCAAGCATATGCGTGGCTGTCAGAATTGCCCGGAGTGTGTTGGGGCAGCAGAGTGACGGGCCGGTTATCCGGCCCGTTTTTTGTCGCTACGCTTCAGGATTACTGCACGCGTGCGCGGATAGCCGCTTTCTCAGCCTCGCTGAGGAAGGCAATCGTCAGACCATTCTCCTGCGCCTGACGCATCTGCGCTGCGCTCAGACCGGCAGCCGGTGCGGCGTGCTGATACTCATGCGCCAGTTCAATGCCCTGAACCGCCGGATCATCCGTGTTGATGGTCGCCAGAATGCCATGCTCCAGGAAGGTTTTCAGCGGATGCTGCGCCAGTGAGGGCACAGTGCTGGTCTGAATATTGGAGGTCAGGCAGGATTCAATACCAATCCGGTGCTCCGCCAGGAAATCCATCAGCGCGCGATCTTCGATCGCTTTCACACCGTGACCAATACGTTCAGCGCCCAGCTCCCGAATCGCCTGCCAGATGCTCTCTGGTCCAGCCGCTTCGCCCGCATGTACGGTAACGCGGAAGCCGGCATCGCGCGCCTGGGTAAAGTGGCTCAGGAACTCGCTGCCCGGGAAGCCCAGCTCATCTCCCGCCAGATCGACCCCAGTGATGTGATCGCGATGGGCAAGCAAACCTTCCAGCTCGCCGAGGCAGGCATCTTCGCCAAAGGTACGGCTCATAATACCAATCAGACGCACGTCGATATCGTGTTGCTGCCGACCTGCGCGTACGCCCTCGATCACCGCTTCGACCACACCGGCAATCGGCAGGTTGTGGGTCATCGCCATATAACCAGGGGAAAAACGCAGTTCAGTGTAGTGAATGCCGGCGCGCGCGGCATCTTCGACATTCTCCTGCGCGATCCGGCGGCAGGCATCCAGATCGCCCAACACTTTCACGCCCCAGTCGAGCTTCTGCAGGAAGCTCACCAGGTCAGGTTCATTCTCGCCGACCTGCACGTGCGGAAGCAGAGTCTCAAGCGTGGTGGCGGGCAGGGTAAGGTTAAACTGGCGACCTAAATCGAGAATGGTTTGTGCACGAATGTTGCCATCAAGGTGGCGGTGAATATCAGTCAGTGGGATTTTTGAATCGATCATGGCGCACTCGCTCAGTTGTCGGTGAAGTGCAGAGCATTATAAAAATATCTTGCGCAACAGCGCCAGCTATTTGCGCAACAGCCTCGCCGGATGCTGCTTAATTACCCATAACCAGCGAGTGAGAGCCACTTCGCCGATGGATGTCAGCCCTGCAACTGATGTATCGCCGCAATAAGGCGCGAAATGCCATCTTCAATCTTACTACGCGGACAGCCAACGTTAAGACGCAGAAACCCGCTGCCTGCGTCGCCGTAGGTTGAGCCGGGCATAATCGCCACCCGTTGCTGGATCAGCGCCTGTTGCAGTGCCTCTTCAGGAATACCCAGCGCATTCATATCGATCCAGGCGAGATAGGTCGCTTCAGGGATGTGCCAGTCAAGTCCGGGAAACTCAGTGTTGAGGCGATCGGCAACCCGCGTGAAATTGCCGTAAAGATAGCTGCGTAGCGCATCCAGCCACGGCTCGCCATGTCGGTAGGCGGCAACGTGTGCCGTGACGGCCAGCACCGCCGGAGACGAAAGGCCGTCAGCATTTTTCAGCGCCTGAAACCAGGCTGCTCTGTCCGCCGCATCCGGGATGATGCCCCACGCACCCGTCAGGCCCGGCACGTTGAAGCTTTTAGACGCCGAGGTAAACAGCGCCCAGTCACTGCGTGCCACGCTGGCCCACGGAGTATGGGGTTGATTACCCATGATCATATCCATATGGATTTCATCGCTGATCACCCGCACGCCGTGACGATCGCAGAGCGCCGCCATCTGTTGCAGCTCCGTTGTCGTCCAGACTTTGCCGGTGGGATTGTGGGGGCTGCAGAGCAACAGGATTTTGCAGCGCGGGCGCGCCAGTCGCGTCTCCAGCGCGGCCATATCACATCGCCAGCGCCCGCGATCCCGCTGCAACGGCATCTCCAGCACCTGTCGCTGATTGCCGCGTACAGTTTTATAAAAGGCATCGTAGGCGGGAGTATGAAGTACCACTTCATCATCCAGGTGACTCCAGCGACGCAGCATCTGCGCCACCATATAGATCACTGACGGGCCATAAACCAGCGTGTCAGCATCGGGCTGGTAGCCGAAACGACTGGACATCCAGTGACAGCAGGCGGAAAGAAAATCGTCATGCTGCCAGCGACTATAACCCAACACGCCGTGTGCCACGCGCTGCGCCAGAGCCTGCTGAACCGCTGGTGCTGTTCTGAAGTCCATATCGGAAATGGTAAATGGCAACAGATCGGATACGCCAAAGCGGTCAGCCACAAAATCCCACTGCGTAGACCAGCTGCCACGGCGATCGATGACTTCGTCAAAGTTAAACATTATCGGCTCCAGCGCATCATGCAGTCACATTCATCAGGTGTGACAGTTCATCTTTCACCGACTGCACCTGCGGGCCAATGACCACCTGCAGGCTGGTCTGATTGAGATGCACAACCCCAATCGCGCCGTTGGCTTTCAGCGCCGCATCGTCCACCTTACTCATATCCGCCATGGTTAAACGCAGACGTGTCAGGCAGTTGTCCAGCGAGGTAATATTCTCAACGCCGCCCAGCGCCGCCAGGATAGCCGGTGAGTTATAGCCCGATTTACCTTTACCGGCATTGCTGACCTGCTGCGCAACCGCACTGGTATTTTCTACTTCCCGGCCCGGCGTTTTGATGTTGAAGTGCAGAATGGCGAAACGGAAAATCAGGTAGTAACCGGCAAACCATATCGCTGCAACAACCGGTACCCAGTACCACTTTGTCGACAGGCCGTGTAGTACACCAAACACGACAAAGTCGATGATATTGCCATCTGTATTGCCGATAGTAACCCCGAGTATCGCCATGATGGTGAAGCCAACACCGGTCAGCAGAGCGTGGATAAGATAGAGGAAGGGGGCGACAAACAGAAACAGAAATTCGATCGGTTCAGTGGTGCCGCCGACCACGCAGGCCACTACGCCAGAGATTAACAGACCTTTAATCTTATGGCGATTCTCCGGCCGGGCGCAGTGATAGATGGCTAGGGCGGCACCAGGCAGACCACCGAGGAAGGCCGGCATTTTGCCCTGAGACAGGAAGCGGGTCGCGCTTTCAGCAAAACCGTGGGTTTCCGGGCAGGCGAGCTGCGCCTGGAAAATGGTTAACGCACCGCTGACGCTCCTGCCACACACATCCAGTGTGCCGCCTGCATCGGTAAAGCGCATGATCGCCACCAGAATATGCTGCAGGCCAAACGGCAGTAGCAGGCGTTCGCCGGTACCAAAAATCATCGGGCCAAAGTCACCCGCGCTATTAATCATCCAGCCTAATCCGGTAATGCCCCGTGCGAAAAATGGCCAGATCAGCGGCACGACCAGCCCCATTAACCCAATCACCAGCGTGGTGATAATCGGGACAAACCGGGTGCCGCCAAAAAAGGCCAGCGCATCGGGTAGTCGGATGTTATGGAAGCGCTCGTGTAGCCAGAACACGACGATACCCACAATCACCGCACCCAGTATGCCTGTATCGATCGACGGAATCCCCATGATCGGCTGAACGTTATTCGCTTTCAGCAGGGCGGCATCAGTGGTCGGCAGAATGCCATTGATATTTAGCCAGAAGTTGATGCTGAGGTTTAATACAGCATAACCCACGAAACCGGCAAACGCTGCAACACCTTTATTCTCGCGCGCCATACCCAGCGGAATCGCAATAGCGAACATCAGCGGCAGATAGCTGAAGGCAAACGATCCCAGCTTGGCCATCCACAGAAAGAGATATTGGAGCCAGGAGTGATCAAGCACAGGTAACAGAGTCAGAACGTCATGGCTGCTCAGTGAACTGCCAATCCCGAGCATGATGCCGCAGAATGAGAGCAGGGCAACCGGCAGCATAAAGGTTTTCCCCAGACTCTGGAAAAATTCCCAGACGGACATTTTTTGGTGAGAGGGTGACATGAACGCTCCTGGATAAAAGGACCATTGAGTAAAGTGGCGGGATGATAAAACGTTTTACCTAGATCTTATGCGCGCTGAATCACAATCCTCAGGTCATGGGTGATATTATTCTGACGTCATAAGGTGTAACGTTTTACCTTGTTTTCTAATGCTGTAGTTCAGTTGAGTAATCTGATGAGTAAAATCACCATCAATGATGTTGCGGCGGCGGCGGGCGTCTCGGTGACCACGGTATCGCTGGTGTTATCCGGTAAAGGACGGATCTCTGTGGCCACCATGGCACGCGTGAATGAGGCCATTGAGCAACTCGGCTTCGTCCGTAACCGTTCAGCGACCATGCTGCGTGGCGGTGAGAGTGGTGTGATTGGATTGATTGTCCGCGATCTCAGTCAGCCGTTTTATGCCGAGATGACGGCAGGTCTGAGCGAAGCGCTGGAGAAGCAGGGCAAATTGCTGTTCCTGACGCAAAGCGGTGCTCAGGGGCAGCATCTGCATCGCTGCTTTGAGTCACTGATCGCTCATGGGGTGGATGGTATAGTGCTGGGAGGCGGTGCCGACAAGGCCAGCCAGATTGTGACGAGAGCCAGCGAACTGAATATGGCGTTAGTCTGCGCCGCGCGCGCCTGTAGCCTGGAAGAGGTGGACGCTATCCGTCCCGATAATGCTCAGGCTGCGCGTCTTGCCACTGAATACCTGATTCGTCAGGGACATCAGCGGATTGCCTGGCTGGGCGGCCATAGCGCTTCACTGACGCGGGCGGAACGGCTTGGCGGCTATTGCGCCACACTGCTGCAATATGGTCTGCCGTTCAGGCCTGAATGGATTATTGAATGCGGCAGTACCCAGAAAGAGGCTGCCGAAGCGGCGGTCCAGTTGTTTCAGCACCATCCCCGATTGACCGCCGTGCTGGCTTACAATGCCACTACCGCGCTGGGGTGTTATTTTGGGCTGATGCGCACCGGGCGCACATTTTCCCGTGGTGCAGTCGACAGCTATTACGATCAACAACTGGCTTTAATGGGGTTTGGCGATGAACCGCAGGCGGAACTCACCGATCCCCCTCTGACGTTTGTCACCAGTTCCGCACGGGAGATTGGCCGCGTGGCCGCAGATCGTATCCTGCAGCGGATGGCGCATCCTGACGCCGCCCGGCAAAACGTGATTATGCCGCCACAGCTGGTTATTCGCGGGTCGGCATAAAAAAGGCGACCCGGAGGTCGCCTTTGATGGAAGACAGCGCAATTACTGTGGCATGCCTTCGCTGGTGGGCATGCCCAGCATATAGCGGGACATGAACTGCTCCAGCGTCATCTTGTCGCCGTTCATGTTCACCTGACCGTTGGCATACTGCAGGCTGGTCACGATGTTGTTATCCTGCTGCTGAGTCAGGCGGAACATCTGACCCATCGCCGCCAGACCCTTCACCTGCTGATCCGCCAGCTTTTGCGCGTCGTCGGCCTGATAACCTTCAGCCAGACCTACCTTACGCATGGTTTCGGTGGCCATCGGCATGTTGATGACCAGTTTGCTATCCAGGCTTTTCAGCACCCGATCAACCATGGCGCTGAGGGTCTGCGCTTCGCCGGTGACGGTGGACGGATCGTTGAAGCTGGCGGTCAGATTGAAGGTACTTTCACCTTTATCGTTTTTCCAGCTCAGCGGAGCGATGCTGATGGATGGCGAGCCTTTCAGCAGCATCGACAGGTTGTTCATCAGAATCTGATGAACGCCCGCCTGATAGCGAATAGGGTCTTCCGCAACGCCAGGCTGGCTCAGCAGTTCCTGCATCTGCGCGTTGTAACGATCGGAGAAGGCTTTGACTGCCTGGGCATCAAACTGGGACAGCTTCATTTTCAGGGCTGCCTGACCAAAATCCTGTTTCTGCAGCTGAACGCCTTCAACCTTGTAATCGATATTGCCGCCAATCTTACCGGCACTATTATCGAACGAGGAGGTGCCTTTCATTTTATTCAGCGTCAGGGCATCCTGACCATTGATGCTGGCATTCACCTTCTCAATGTCTACCGACTGGTCGCCGATACGCACGCCTTCCGGGCTGAGATGTGTGTTACCGCTTAGCTTCAGACCATTAATGGTGAAGAGGACAGGCTGGCCCATCTCATTTTTGCTGGTCAGCGCGAGGCTATCAACGTCACCGTCCAGCGACACTTTATCGCCTTTGTTATCTGCACTGACGTTGAAGGTGCCGCCATTGGTGGCCAGGCGTTCGCCGGTTTGGGCATTCTGATAGTCAACCGGCAAGACGCGCAGCGCGGTATCCGTGGCGCCGCTGTAACCAATGCGGGTGTCTGCGTTAATCAGAGACTTGTTCCCGGTCAGTTCAAACAGTTTTTTCACCGCATCGGTGTTAGCCAGTTCGGTATGAACGGACGCCATGCTTGGGATCAGATTGAAATGCTTCAGCTGCGCGAACGGGAAAGGACCATGATCGATAGTCTCATTCAGGATGATGCTCTGACCCGGTTTCAGCAGCGGATTATCTTCCGTCTGTGAGCTGGCCTGAACCACCAGATTTACTTTGCTGCTGAACACGCCGCGCTGATAGTCCTGATAGCTGATCTTCAGTCGGCTGTTCGGGGCATAAGCATTCAGCTGAGCGTTGGCGTTTTGCACCAGCTGGTCCCTGTGGCTTTCAATCTGCTTGCCGGTGAACCATGCCGCGCCAGTCCAGACTACGCCCAGTGCGATGATCACACCTACGGCAACATTGGTCTTTTTCATTGCTGATTCGTCCTTATCCTTGAGTCCGCTTATGCCGCAGGTTTAGCCTGGCGACCGAAGAAAAACGCCCGCAGGCGTTTAAAAGCTAATAGGTTGAAATAATAGCAGTTAACAGGCATGCCGTCAGCCGCTTCACCCTAAGTCGTTAAACACCCGCGCCAGTCGGCCCGTGCCAGCCGCCGTAACCGGTGATTCGCTGGCGGCAATGAAGCAGGACTCGCCAGGCTTCAGCGTCACCTGCTGCTCGCCTTTGGCGATCACGGCCTGGCCTTCGATGCAGAACATTATCGCGGCGCTCTGCTGCGCCAGCGACTGGGGTTGTGCATTGAGACTGTGAATAGCAAAGGCAAAATCGTCGACCGGAATCGGGAAGCGCAGTGTGTTGCCCTGGTGCTCCGGCGCTGTCAGCAACGCATTAGCGGGCTTCTCATCGAACTTCAGATTAGCCATCAACTCGGCAATATCGATATATTTCGGGGTTAAACCGGCCCGCAGGACGTTATCGGAGTTTGCCATCACCTCCAGTGCCACGCCTTTCAGATAGGCGTGCGGGGTTTCCGCGTAGAGGAACATCGCCTCGCCAGGTTGCAGGGTAATGACATTCAGCAGCAGCGGTGAAAACAGGCCACTGTCGTCAGGATACTCTGCCGCAATCATACGGATGGTTTCCCATGGCTCGCCCTGTTGCACGTCAAGCGCAGATTTCAGCACGCCCAGCGCCAGCGATTTCGCCTCGCCCTCCAGTGACAGCAGGGTAGAGAACAGCGCGGCCAGCGTATCCTTTTCAGGGTGCTGCAAAAAATGCGCAATCTGTGGATGTGCGCCCGCCACCGGTTCCAGCAGTGAAACCATCTGCGTCAGTGTGCGAAAGCCATTCATCGCCTGAAACGCAGTCAGCGCGTAGACCAGCTCTGGCTTGTGGTTGGCATCTTTATAATTGCGCTCAGCCGCAGCCAGTGGAATACCCGCTGCATTCTCACGCGCAAAACCCACTTCGGCGGCATGCTTGCTGGGATGAACCTGAATCGACAGCGGTTGATCGGCACATAACACTTTGAACAGGAAAGGCAATTCACCAAAACGCTGCGCCACCGCATCGCCCAGCATCGCCGCAGGCGAAGCATCAATCACGTCAGGCAAAGAACGCTCGCTGCCCTGATCAATAACGGTTGAAGGGCTTTTCGGATGTGCGCCCATCCAGAGTTCCGCCATCGGCAGCCCTTTTGGGTTCTCAACCCCATAAAGTTCAGTCAACGCAGTTTTGCTGCCCCACGCGTAGTTTTGCAGCGAATTGTTCATTTTTTGCATCGCATAATCCTTTATCACGGGAAATTATTGCGGCTATTAAAGCAGAAACTACCGGTAAAAATACATATCCAGCGCAAAAGGACGCTAAGCTCTGATAATGTTAAATTATTGTATATTACTATTCTGACTGCCTGGCAGCCGATCGTGATCACGGACCAGGCGGTCATTCTTTAAAACAAGGTGAAGGAGACGTATTCATGGCAGCCAACCGCATTGAGAAAGATTCAATGGGCCCCATCGACGTACCGGTAGACAAACTGTGGGGCGCGCAGACGCAGCGCTCACTGGAACACTTCCGCATCTCAACTGAAAAAATGCCGACCGCGCTGGTGCATGCACTGGCACTGACCAAGCGCGCCGCCGCCAGCGTGAACCGCGATCTGGGCCTGCTGCCCGCAGATCGCGCCGATGCGATTATCAGCGCGGCGGATGAAGTGCTGGCGGACAAGCATGCGGATGAATTCCCGCTGGCAATCTGGCAAACCGGTTCCGGCACGCAGACCAATATGAACATGAACGAAGTGCTGGCGAATCGCGCAAGTGAAATCCTCGGCGGCGAGCGCGGTATGTCGCGCCTGGTCCATCCTAACGACGATGTGAACAAGAGCCAGAGCTCCAACGATGTCTTCCCGACGGCGATGCATGTCGCCGCCGTGATTGCCCTGCGCGAACAGCTGATCCCACAAATTCAGGTACTGAAAAAGACGTTGAGCCAGAAGTCTGACGCCTTTAAAGATATCGTCAAAATTGGCCGTACTCACCTGCAGGATGCGACGCCGCTGACGCTGGGCCAGGAGATTTCCGGCTGGGTGGCGATGCTGGAGCATAATCTGAAGCATATCGAACAGAGCATTCCGCACGTGGCGGAACTGGCGCTGGGCGGAACCGCAGTTGGCACCGGCCTGAACACCCACCCGGAATATGCAGTGCGCGTGGCGAAGGCGCTGGCCGACCTCACGCAGCAACCGTTTGTCACTGCGCCAAACAAGTTTGAAGCGCTGGCCACCTGTGATGCGCTGGTGCATGCGCATGGCGCGTTGAAAGGGCTGGCTGCTTCACTGATGAAGATCGCCAACGATGTGCGCTGGCTCTCATCCGGTCCGCGCTGCGGCATCGGCGAAATTGCTATTCCTGAAAATGAACCTGGCAGCTCCATCATGCCAGGCAAAGTGAATCCAACGCAGTGCGAAGCGATGACCATGCTTTGCTGCCAGGTGATGGGCAATGATGTCGCAATTAATATGGGCGGCGCGTCCGGTAACTTTGAGCTCAATGTGTTCCGTCCGATGGTGATCCATAACTTCCTGCAATCGATTCGTCTGCTGGCAGATGGCATGGACAGCTTTAATCATCATTGTGCCATCGGCATTGAGCCGGTGCGCGAGCGTATCGACCAGCTGCTGAACGAGTCACTGATGCTGGTGACGGCGCTCAATACCCATATTGGCTATGACAAAGCGGCAGAAATTGCCAAGAAGGCGCACAAAGAGGGGCTGACGTTAAAAGGCTCCGCGCTGAAGCTGGGTTATCTTACCGAAGAAGAGTTTGATGCCTGGGTCCGGCCGGAAGAGATGGTCGGCAGCATGAAGTCCTGATATGCAGGATGAGTCAGAGGCCAGCAGATGCTGGCCTTTTTTATTCAGAGGGGGCAATCAACCCACAGATGCAGGCGGGGTATCAGCAGATTCAGCGGCTCAGCGGCCGGTTTATGACGATGCGTTATGTTATCGGCGTCGTAATTGAGTAACTCGCCCAGCACCGGAACCTGAGTGCGATCGCGACAGATCACCAGTATTGGCGACGGGCAGGCGAGTTGCGTTTGCTTCTGTTCATCCGCGCGCCAGACACGAGCCACCGGCTGAACTTTTACGGGACGCTTGATTTTCAGCCGTGCCGAAGCGGGCAGGGCGCGTACGCTTGCAAGCTCCTCCTGCACTTTTTCCGCCCACTGTTCCCGTGACCACGGTGCCTTCGCCCGTCCCGACTTCAGGCTTTTTTCCAGCTGGGCGATCACCTCTTCGCGCCTGAGATTCTTGATAATGTGCTTGTTGGCCCAGCCGAAACGCAGGCTGTCTGGCGCGCTCAGCAGGGTAATGGTGCGATAGGCATTCAGGGTAATCAGCCCGCGCAGGTGCTGGTGGACAAACTCAAAACGCGCTTCACTCGGCAGCCCTGAATCCACGGTAATCAGCTGCTCCAGCCTTGCTTTCAGCTGATTGATAAGTTCGACCAGCGAGACGATTTCCGCTTCCTGTTGCGCATCACATTCAATACAGAGTGCGCCGGGTAAGCGTACGGCTGCTTTCGTGCTCAGCTGTTCAGACTGGTGCTGCATAAAAAGGCGGCAGTAGTGGTCAAGCGCCATCTTTAACGCGCGCTCACCGAGATGCTGCTCAACGGCAATCCGGGTAATCGCCTCATGTTCGCGGCCTTTCACCACCGGCGGCAGGCTGAATACACGGGCGATCAGCAAGGGTGTCGCTTCAATCTGCTGACGCAATTCACCCAGTGCCAGTTCCAGATCGTTAACACACTGATGCATATCAGCCACTAAGTCATAGCGCGTCATGTTGTGCCTCCATAGTTACAACGTCCACAATGTGGCAGAAGCGTCGGAAGGATGCAAGCGCCATATAGTTACAACATACTATAAGGTTTAATCAAAAAACCGTGCGGTCTGTCTGGCCTGCCAGCGAAAAGGAGATCACACATTTTGGCTTATCGCAGAACATGTTATAAAACGGTTCGCCTGCTAATGAAGAGACCCCTTGTGAATCAGAACATCAAACCCGGCATCGCCGCCATTTTTACCCTTGGCTGGGTACAGATACTTTCCTGGGGCGGGTCGTTCTACCTGATGGCGGTAATGGCGAATCCGATTGCCGCAGAGACCGGCTGGTCACAGCAGTGGATTTACGGCGCGCTATCAACCGGCATTCTGGTGTCGGGCCTGCTGTCACCGCTGGCGGGCAGAATTATCGCCCGAACCGGTGGCCGCCTGCTGCTGGCACTGAGTGGCGTCGTGATGGCGGTGGGGCTGGTGATAATGGCTTACAGCGTCACGCTGCCGCTGTTTCTGTTCGCATGGGTAATTATTGGCATCGGAATGGCGATGGGCCTCTATGATGCGCTGTTTGCCACCCTCGGCACCTGCTATGGCGGTAAGGCGCGTTCCGCGATTACCAGCATTACACTGATTTCGGGCTTCTGCACCACGCTGGTCTGGCCAGGCACGGCGTTGTTAATTCACGGCTTTGGCTGGCGGGATGCCACGTTGATTATTGCAGCCATGATGGTGGTCTGCGTTTTGCCTGCTTATCTGTTTGACATACCGGCAAATCACGCGAAGCAGCCTGTGAAAAGACGGAGCAGGGAGCCTGCCTCAGCGGAGATCGAACCTGCGCTGTTCTGGCTGCTGTGCGCCATTTTTACGCTGGCGTCCGTGATCATGACAGCGATTTCGGTCCAGCTCATCGCTTTGTTGCAGGCGACGGGCCATACGCTGACCTCGGCGCTGGCGATCAGTGCTGTGATGGGTCCGTGTCAGGTGGGATCCAGACTCGTCGACATCGCCTTTAAGCGCAGTCATCCCATTCGAACCACCTTTTTCTCCGTCGGACTGGTCGCCGCAGGCTTGCTGCTGCTGGCGATCTTTCCACAGATGGCGCTACTGAGCATGGTGTTGTATGGCGCAGGAAATGGCTTACGTGCCATCGTGCGCGGAACTTTGCCGCTGGTGATGGTCAAACCAGAGTCTTACGCAATCGTGGTGGGTAAAATGGCCCGCCCGGCATTGATGGGACAGGCGCTGACACCGCTGATTGGCGGATATGTGTTTGAAAGAATGGGTGCGCCGGCGACGCTATGGTTGCTTTGCACCTTAGCAATCTTTAACGTGGTACTGGTTATGGCGCTGAAGCAGCGATTACCGGCGGTATCGGTCACCACCGCCCGATAGCTGGGGCCATTAAGTTTTGAGAGAAGCGGGCCGTTAGCAGGCTAAGCACCTTGTGCTATCGGGCCTCCGCCTTTGGTGAATACGTGCCTTGTCACCGCTGGCTTGCTTCAAAAAAGCAACAGTGTTTGTTATATTTATTGCTCATTGATTGTTCACTTATGCGGCAATAAAACAATAAGATCCACCGCAACTCAGGATAAATAAATGCTTGATTATCGCTTCCCGACAGCTTTGCAAATGGTTCTGAGCGTAGCGATGGCGGAGCAAATGGGTAAACGCTCTACCAGCGCGATTCTGGCCTACGGGCTTGAAGCGAATCCCAGTTTCATACGAAAATTAATGGTTCCGCTGACCCGTGACGGCATTATCGTCTCGACGCTGGGCCGTACAGGCTCCATTCACCTGGGCCGTCCTGCTGCGGAAATTACCCTGCGGGATATCTATGTCTCCGTCATCGAAGACAAAAAAATCTGGGCCGCGCGTCCTGATGTTGCACCGCGTTGTCTGGTCAGTGCCAACCTCTGCTGGTACTTTAAGTCGATAGCTGATGAAGCCGAGCAGGCGTCGCTGGATGTGCTGGCAAAACGCACCGTGGCAGACGCGCTGAATGAGCTGAAGGTACGCGATACCAGCAACTGCACTGCCGTGCCGGAGCCTGAACCCGAAGAGATTGATGATCTCTGCAAAAAGAGCCGCTGATAGCGGCTTTTTTTATGCCTGCTGATCCGTAACAGCCTGCCTCAAAACCACCATAAGCCAATAACTCACTTCCTGGGGCGGTTATCACGCTGAACCTGAGGGATCATTTGAAAGTTCAGCATCCATCAAAATATAAATGTTGTTTTCGTTTTCTGAAATGACAAGAGAACACGTTCACGAAAATCTGTTTTCTGGCTTTTGATGGATGTAAAATTTGAGGGGAAGAGAAAATTAACGGAAAACCCTATTATTTTCTGACTTCATATCCTTCTTTCTGAGGCTATCAATGAATAAAAGCTATAAAAATACTGGAACGCTTATTCGGGTTTTTTTTGGTCAGGATTATGATCTTTTTGGGGAAACGGTAGAAGAAATACTGGACAGTTATTTAGAAACTGAGAATCCAAAAACAGCAGCAAAAGTCTGTCAGGAAGCAGAGTATTTACTATTGTTGAATGATCAGGTACTTACAGAGACGTTTGAATCCATCAGCCAGGGAGAGTTCTATCCTGAACCCTGGGGGGAAACGGTGCGAACTTTTCTGGAAAAGATAAAAAGTCATTTAAGTGCCAGACTTTAACTCTCATGATTAACGGGTCATGTGGTTAATGACTGTGAGTAGAGTTTTTGCCCTAGTGAATAGCGAATGAAATGAGGGAGCGTAAGATGAGTCAGGAACACGTTCGCTTCCACTGAAGTGTACCGATATATGTGTGGTAAATTTTTTATTATTAATCAATTTATTATTTAGAAAATCCATTGCTGATATTCAGGTAATCAGAATGCAGGAGGCCAAAGATGGATAATCATTCAGATCTGGCTAACGTCGCCGGGCAACCCGCCGTGATCACCTATGTCCCCGAACTCAACATGTTCCGTGGACGCTTTACTGGCCTGTCAGGTTACTGTGATTTTGTCTCTGACAGCGTACAGGGCCTCTACAAAGAGGGCGAGATTTCGCTGCGCGAATACCTGGAAGATTGTGCAGCCTCCGGCATCAATCCTTACGCTGAGCAGGAAAAAATCAAAACCTTCACGCTGCGATACCCTGAATCACTGGGAGAGCGCCTGTCTCAGGCGGCAGCTGAAAATGAAACTTCACTCAATGCGTTTATCATCGAAACGCTGAATGAAAAATTAAGACAGCGTTAACCGCGAAGCCGGATTGACAGGCAATCAATGAATCACAAATAAAAAAAGGGCGATCAGTTGATCGCCCCGGTTAACATCTGTGGTTTACACCGTCACTGACTCTGCATTGCCAGACCGGCGCGTCACCAGTTTGCGCAGGGCGACATAGAACACCGGCGTCAGGAACAGGCCGAACAGCGTCACGCCGAGCATACCGGAGAAGACGGTGATGCCGGTCACGCCGCGCACTTCTGCACCTGCGCCTTCACCCAGAATCAGCGGGATGGTGCCGGCGATAAAGGCGATGGAGGTCATCACAATCGGACGCAGACGCAGGCGACACGCTTCCAGCGCCGCTTCCACAATGCCTTTGCCCTGAATCTCCAGCTCCCGTGCGAACTCCACGATAAGAATCGCGTTCTTACAGGCCAGCCCCATCAGCACCACCAGTCCGACCTGCACGAAGACGTTGTTGTCACCGCCGGTCAGCCAGACGCCAAACAGCGCAGAGAGCATCGTCATAGGGACAATCAGGATCACCGCCAGCGGCAGCGTCCAGCTCTCATAAAGCGCCGCCAGCACCAGGAACGCCAGCAGGACAGCCATCGGGAAGACAATCAGCGCGGTATTGCCCTGAGTTGACTGCTGATAACTCAGGTCAGTCCACTCGATGTTCATGCCGTTCGGCAACAGCTGACCGGACATCGCCTCAAGCTGGCTCATTGCCTGCGCTGAAGAGAGCACGCGCGGGTCGGCATCACCAATCAAATCCGCCGCCGGATAGCCGTTATAGCGGATCACCGGGTCGGGGCCATAGGTGGTGGTGATGTTAACCATGCTGCCAATCGGCACCATCTCACCGCGGTCGTTTCGGGTGCGCAGGTTAGCAATATCTTCCACGCTGTCGCGGAAATCGCCATCCGCCTGCGCCATTACACGCCAGGTGCGGCCAAAGCGGTTGAAGTCATTCACATAGGACGAGCCAAGATAGGTCTGCAATGTGCTGAACAGGGCAGTCAGCGACACGCCCTGTGCCTTGGCTTTATCCCGATCAACCTTCACATCAAGCTGCGGAACGTTGGCCTGATAGGAGGAGATAGGGAAGTGCATCCCTGGAGTCTGCATGATGCTGCCCGACAGCGTATTGATTGCCGTCTGCAATGCGCCATAGCCCAGACCGGCACGGTCCTGCACATAGAGCGAATAACCGGAACCCTGACCCAGCCCCAGAATCGGCGGTGGCATAATTGAGAAGCCAAACCCCTGCTGGATTTGCGAGATCTTCGCATTGATCTCCGCGTTGATCTCCGCTGCCGTATGTTTGCGCTCATTAAACGGTTTCAGGCCGAAGAAGACCGTTCCGCTGTTTGGCGTATTAGTGAACTGCAACGCATTCAGGCCGGGGAACGCCACCGCATAGGCGACGCCTTCGGTCTGCATACCGATTTCACTCATCTTACGAATCACTTCATCGGTGCGCGCCAGTGACGAGCCTTCCGGCATCTTCACGCCACCAATCAGGTAGAGCTTATCCTGTGTTGGGATAAATCCACCTGGCACGGTGTGGAACATAAAACCGGCACCGGCCAGCAGCAGCACATACACACCAAACACCGCACCACGGCGACGCAGCGTGCGACCGACCAGTGATTCATAGCCATGCGCACTGCGCTGGAAGAAGCGGTTAAACGGACGGAACAGCCAGCCAAACAGCGCGTCAATGATCCGCGTTAACCGATCTTTCGGCGCATCATGACCTTTCAGCAGCATCGCTGCCAGCGCAGGCGAGAGCGTCAGCGAGTTAATGGCGGAGATCACCGTGGAGATCGCAATGGTGGTGGCAAACTGTTTGTAGAACTGCCCGGTAACGCCCGACAGAAACGCCATCGGCACAAACACTGCGCACAGCACCAGCGCAATCGCAATGATCGGCCCGGAGACCTCTCGCATTGCCTGATGCGCCGCAGCACGTGGCGAAAGTCCCATCTCAATATTACGTTCGACGTTCTCCACCACCACAATGGCGTCATCCACCACGATACCAATCGCCAGCACCAGCCCAAACAGGCTCAGGGTGTTCAGCGAGAAGCCGAGCAGATAAAGCACGCTAAACGTACCGACAATGGAAACCGGCACCGCCAGCAAGGGAATGATCGAGGCGCGCCAGGTCTGCAGGAACAGAATCACTACCAGCACGACCAGGATCACCGCTTCAAGCAGAGTCTGAACCACCGCTTTGATCGAGTCCCGGACAAACACCGTCGGGTCATAAGGCGCGGCCCATTTCACATCGTTGGGGAAGCGGGTCGCCAGCTCATCCATTTTGGCGCGAACCGCATTAGAGAGGTCAATGGCGTTAGCACCAGGCGCCTGGAAGATACCAATACCAACGGCGTCTTTGTTATTCAGCTGCGAGCGCAGGGCATAACTGCCTGAACCCATCTCAATCCGCGCCACATCACGCAGGCGCACCAGCGAGCCATCTTCTGAGGTTTTCAGGATGATGTCGCCGAATTCCTGCTCGCTCTCCAGTCGTCCCTGCGTGTTGATCGACAGCAGGAAATCGCTCTGCTTTTTCAGTGGCTCGGCACCCAGCTGACCAGCAGAAACCTGCACGTTCTGCTCCTGCATCGCCGTCACCACATCAGAGGCGGTCAGACCACGCGCCGCGACTTTATTGGGATCAAGCCAGACGCGCATCGCATATTCGCCTGCGCCGAAAATCTGGATCTGACCGACGCCCGGCAGACGCGCAAGCTCATCTTTCACCTTCAGCGTGGCGTAGTTACGCAGGTAGAGCGAATCATAGGTATTGTTGGGTGAGAACATGTGAACGACCAGCGTCAGGGTCGGCGACATCTTCTGGGTTGTTACCCCCAGACGACGCACATCTTCCGGCAGACGGGCTTCCGCCTGTGCCACGCGGTTCTGCACCTGCACCTGTGCCTGATCGGGATCGGTGCCAGGACGGAAGGTGACGGTAGTCACCAGCACGCCGTCCGAACCGGCCACAGACTTCATGTACATCATGTTCTCGACGCCGTTAATCGCCTCTTCCAGTGGCGTCGCCACGGAGTCTGCAATCACCTTCGGGTTAGCGCCAGGATACTCAGCACGCACCTGCACACTGGGTGGCACGACGTCGGGATATTCACTGATCGGCAGTAACGGGATAGAAATGACGCCGGTGACAAAAATCAGGATCGACAGCACCGCAGCAAAAATTGGCCGGTCGATAAAAAAGCGGGAAAAGTCCATAGCGGCCTCGAATTATTGAGCGGCTGCCGCACGCATGGCGACCTGCTGAGCAGTGACCGGCATGCCGGGCATAAACACTTTTTGCAGACCGGCGATGATTACCTTGTCACCGGCGTGCAGACCCGACTTAACAATACGCAGGCCATCTATCATCGCGCCGGGCTGGATATCGCGCCGCTGCGCTTTGCCTTCTCCATCCACCACGTAGACATATTTCCGATCCTGGTCGGTTAACACCGCTTTATCATCGATCAGCACCGCCTCGAACTGCGCGCTGCCTGGCAGACGCACGCGGGCAAACAGACCCGGCGTAAACTGACGCTGTTGATTGTCGAGCAGGGCGCGCATCCGAATAGTGCCCGTGCTGGCGGTCAGCTGGTTATCCGTGAAATCGATTTTGCCCTGATGCGGAAAACCCTGTTCGCCAACCAGCGCAATCTCGACCGGCAACGCATGACGCTGCTGGCCCTGACGCGCCATCGCCTGATAGTTGAGGAACGTGTTCTCATCGACATCGAAGTAGACATACATCTGCTGCTGCGACACCAGCGTGGTCAGCACGCTGGCGCTGTCGCCAGCGGTGACCAGGTTACCAGCGGTGATCTGCGCGCGGCTGGCGCGACCATCAATCGGTGCGGTGACGCGGGTAAAGTCCAGGTTAAGCTGCGCCATATCGACCGCGGCTTCTGCGGCCAGCACATCGGCCTGCGCCTGACTGGCAGCAGAACGACGCTGTTCCCACGCTTCGCGGGAAATCGCCTGTGTGCCGATCAGCTTCTCGCTGCGGCCGGACTCACTGCGGGCCAGACTCGCCTGGCTGCGTGCACGAGCCAGTTCCGCTTTGGCCTGCTCCAGCGCCGCGCGGTAACTCCGGTCATCAATGGTAAACAACACCTGACCTTTTTTGACTTCATCGCCTTCCCGATAGTTAACCGAGTCGATGTAGCCCGAGACGCGCGGACGCAACTGCACGCTTTGCACTGCTTCCACCCGTCCATTGAAGTTGTCCCACTGACTGACTGGCTTGATCAGCACGGGTGCGGCGCTCACTTCAGGCGGTGGCGGCGGGGCGTTTTGCGCCACACCCTTGTCGCAGCCGCTCAGTTGAGTGATGAGCAGTACCATCCCTAAGAGGGTTAAACCCTGACGAACCCGGTTCGTAATCATTGTTGTTATTCCGCGATAGATATAAACAGGCGGCCTGCAGGCCAATATTTGCAACTTTTAAGATTGCAATTAATCGCGGTGAGTGTAGGCTTGCGGGGCTGGCAACTGCAAGAATAACAGATACACTTTATGTGCGGTTTAGGGCAGGGCGATGAAGACCTGAACAGATCAGCATAAACCCTACAAAGAGTGCGGCATTTAATGTACTAATAAAACTTGCATTAAATGGCATAGTCAGCCACCCTTAAGTGTAACTGCAACTGATACTAATACTTTTCGCCACGGCGACAGGAGAGACTGGAATGATGAGTGATGCCTTTATTCACGATTTAATCGACTGGATTGATAACAACATCGAAGCACGTCTGGATCTGGATACTGTTTCAGAGCGCGCGGGTTACTCCAAATGGCACCTGCAGCGTATGTTCAAAGAGCACACCGGCTATCCATTGGGCGAATATATCCGCGTTAAGAAGCTGAAAAAATCAGCCGATCGCCTGACCACCACCGATGAGCCGATTCTCAATGTGGCGATCTCGTTAGGTTTCGACTCGCAGCAATCCTTTAACCGCAGTTTCAAACGTCAGTATGGTGTCGCGCCGGGTGCATGGCGTCGTCACAGCGGGGAATCGCACGCAGCTTAACCTCGCCAGGGCCAGCTTGTCTGGCCCGCGCTTTTCTCTGTGCATAAAACTGGTATCATCTGCGTCCTGTTGTCTCGGATGCCATCATGTCAAAAAAACTCTGGATTGGACTTTTCCTTGTCCTCGCGGCCTGTTTCTACGGCCTGAAACCTTATCTGAACACGGGTTCTACACCTGCCCAGGCGGATATCGCCACCCTGACCGATGCCCATACCGTGGCCCGCTGGGTGCTGCAGCATCAGCAATTGCCGGACTACTACCTCACTAAAAGCGATGCGCGTAAGCGTGGCTGGAATCCAGCCAAAGGCAATCTGTGCGAAGTTCTGCCAGGAAAAGCTATCGGCGGCGATCGATTTACCAACCGTGAAAAACGTCTGCCATCGCGTGCAGGTCGTCAGTGGTATGAAGCGGATGTGAATTATCGCTGTGGTCATCGCGACGCCGATCGTCTGGTCTACTCCTCTGACGGGCTGGTGTTTCTCTCCACCGATCACTACCGCAGCTTCAGACAGGTACCCTGATCATGCTTAATCTGACCTTTGACCTGCGTCAACTCACCACGCGCGCGGCCTTTTATCAGGCGCTTGCTGATCAGAGCGGCTGTCCGCAGACGTTCGGACATAATCTGGATGCGTTATGGGACTGGCTGACGGGTGGGATGGCGCTGCCTGCTACGGTCTGGCTGCAGCACTATGCTGCGCATCATGCCGATTTAGCGCCAGTGCTGGCGCTGCTGGAAGAGGCGGCGCAGTCGCTGGAGGGCGAACTGCGCCTGATCATTGATTAAGCGCGCAGTGGCCTGAGCAGGGCAACCAGCGCTTCACGGGCTGCCAGTGGCAGATCGCCGCCGCCGGTATAACCATTGTTCTCAATGATGACCTGATTCAGCCCCACCAGCCAGTCGTAGATATAATAGGCAGTATGGTTAGCCGGGGCAGCCGAGAGTTTGGTCAGACGCTGACCGGCACTGAAGCTGACGCTGGGCGCCGGAGGACGTGAGAATATCACCTGACCCCGGTTAACGCGGCTGTCGGGGCGTTCGCTTTCAGGGCGCTGTAAAAAGCCGAGCCAGGCAACAAAATCCCCCAGCACCGTCATCGCCCGCGTCACCTGACGATCGGCGCGTGATTCATGGCTGACGCTCTGCGAATCGGGTTCATGCAGCGCCTGCTGCAGTTTCTGCGCGATATCGGTACGGAAACCGGCCGTGATTAACTCTTCAACCAGCCACTCCATCGTCGCCTTGTCCACGTTGAGCAACGCCAGCAGGCTGCGGTTTTCCGGCAGCTGACGCAGATGATCCAGCCACAGCAGCAGCACCTGACGCGGGAACTGCTGAGCGCTTTGCAGGCTCTGACGCGGCTGAACCGGTGCTTCGGCCGGGCTTTCACTGAACAGGTCAAATTCGAACCCGATGCCGAACTGATTTTCCGGTGCCTGGCTGTTCGCGGGTTTGCTGCCCTGTAATGCTGACTGATTAAGCCAGAGCTGGCGCAGCGCCTCACGCGGCGGCTGCAGGCGTTCCAGAAGTTCGCCATGCAGGCCAGTACGATGCTGCAAACACTTCAGCAGCGTGTCGGCGATGTTCTGTTTGCGTGCCGCCTGTTCCGGACTGGCACCCGCTTCGGTCCAGGGCAGTAAACGCCGCTCTACCACGGTGTGCTGAATCTGCGCCAGCTGAGCCAGCAGCAGGTCGCGGCGGGCTTCCGGCTGCATCTCATCCTGTAACCAGCTTGCCATGCGGTCGACTCCCGCACGATCCAGTGCCAGCATCGATCCCCAGTGCTGACCCGGTTGTCCCATCTGACGCTGCACCGCTTCATCCACATTGACCAGCTGATGACGGGCATCGAACGGGGTAATCGCCCAGATCAGGCGCGGTTTCTCTGCCGATTCCTGAGCGGGCTGCTGACGCTGCCATTCGCGCAGCGTTTCGCTGGCGAGATCCACATCCTGACGGTGACTGGCTGCGGTACAAACCAGCAGCAGGTCAATCGCCTGACGCGCGGCATAAAGACCAGGCAGCAGGGCGCGTTTCTGCGCCAGCAGCTGCGCACGCAGGGGATCCTGCTGTTGCAGACGCTGACGATCTTCCTGGGTGGCCGCATCACCGGACTGACCCGGCGCGGGCAGCTCCAGCATGTCGGCATCATCATAGAGGGCGGTACGCGGCGTCGAACTAAGTGGCGCCAGCACTTCCAGCGTCAGCAGCGCCAGTAATCCCAGCGGAACGTTCTGCGCCTTGCCGATGCGGTTACCGTTCAGCGGGCAGACTTCGACCAGCTGCTGCTGATCCTGCTCGCTGGCTGGCACAATCAGCTGCTCAGCCGGCAGCAGCGAGGTGTCGGTCAGCAGGCTCAGTGGCGCGATTACGCGGGTGCTGTTACGCAGCTGATGACGAAGATGCAGCAGGCTGCGCAGCATCTCGTTCAGTTCCGGCTGAGCTGGCCACAGCAGAGAAAAGAGCTGCACCCGGTCGTCAACGCTGAGCCACGGCGCCAGCTCAACCGCCTGCGGCCAGAAATGACGGTCCAGCCGCACATCGTGGTGTGAACGACGACGGCACCAGGACCAGAGCGTGACCAGTGCATCACCGTCAAGACCGGCCAGCGGCGTAGCGAGGCGATGACGCTGCAGGCGCTGCAGTGCGCTGTCAATCTGCGCGGTGTCAGGCGA
Source organism: Pantoea sp. ANP04 (assembly GCF_041982285.1). Lineage (NCBI taxonomy): Bacteria > Pseudomonadati > Pseudomonadota > Gammaproteobacteria > Enterobacterales > Erwiniaceae > Pantoea > Pantoea sp. ANP04. The sequence continues at coordinate 111,126 of NZ_JAUTYS010000004.1, forward strand.
CGTCTCTCCGGCACACGCGACCATCAGCCGCACAATCTCCGCTTCGCTCAGCAGCGTCAGTTCAACCGGCCACTCATTTGAGAGCGGCTCGCGCTGATGGCTGAAACGGGTCGCGGTAGCAAAGTCGAGATTGCCGGGATTGATGTGCTGAAACCAGCTCAGCTGTTTATCGCCCATGCGGGTCACGAGCTGGCCCTGCGCATCAGCCACCATTTCGTTCAGCAGCCAGGCTTTGCCCGCCTGTGACTGTCCAAACAGTGCCAGCGTCACCGGACGTGCGACCTGCTGCGCCAGTGCCTGCGCCTGTACGCGCGCCTGACGCAGCTGCAGCGTCAGGGTTTCGGCTTCCAGCGCCAGTCGTGGCGACTGCTCGCGGGTAGTTTCAATCCACGTCAGGCTGTTATTCAGGGCGTCCTGCAGCAGGCTAAGGCGTTTTGCCAGCGTTTGCGGCTGACGAGGTTTCAAAGCTTTCATCGTTTACACACGCTCCCGCTGTCAATCCAGTATTGCGCATTGGCATTGCCGGTCGCCGACAGGGTATTCAACTTCAGACTTAACTGCTCCAGCGGCACGCGGGTGCCATCATCCAGGCGCGCATCGCTCAGCACCAGGGTTTCCGGGCCGGAGGCATCGGGGCCGGCTTTTACGGCCAGTTTGATGCGCAGCACGCTCTCACCGGCCACCTTACGCGCCAGCGTGGTGTCGTTCAGCGTCAGGCTATAGAGCGGCGAGGCGGGCCAGCGCTCGTTATCAAGCTGACGGAAGCCGAGACAGACGTTACCACGAATACGGAAACTGCTTTTTTTATCCAGCGCATAGCCAGGATTGTCGAGGTCAATTTCGCTGTAGCACAGGTTCTCATCCGTTAGCGCCTGGTTTTCGTCAAGCATGCCAAGATAGCGAATGGTCGAATAGGGTTCAAAATCGCCCGCGCGGAACCAGAAGCTGCTGAGGCGGAGATCCAGCGCCAGCAGACAGAGCATCGCGCCGACTGCCGCTGTGGATTTCGGGTTGTCGATGCGCCCATGTTTGTTAAACGGATACCAGTCGCTGGTGTGATAGCCTTCCAGCGACAGAATACGGCTGCCCGGCAGCGGCTGCAGATGACGGACCAGCGCCTGAATACCCGGGAAGCGCGACGGGCGACCGGTCAGCAGCAGCACGTCGCACTGATAGAGCGACACCACTTCACACATTGAGCGCAGCGCCGGAATAATTGCCATCCGGTGCTGCATAAATTCGCCATGCAACTGGGCCAGACTGACCACCAGCGGCACCTGCAGCAGGTCAAAACGGCTATTGCCACCCAGTTCGCGCTGAATTTCACCGTTAACAAACGCCAGCACCGCGTCGCCCGGAGGCTGATCGACCAGCTCGCCAAACAGCGCGTTGATCTCGGCGTGACTTTCCAGCGGATCCCAGTTTTCGTAACGCTCCAGCACTGCCTGCGCCAGCGGAATAAACAGCTGTAAGGTGACCTGCTGACGCAGTGTCGCCTGACCGTCCATGCGGCTGTCGTGACCAAACAGCTTGTTCATCAGCGGTTCTGCCAGCGTCAGACCTGCTTTCTGAAGATGCTGCTGCAGCGCCGGTAAAATCCACAGCTGAATCACATCCAGCAGGATATCGTCGCCTGCCACTTTAAAGCCTTCGCGGAACAGCAGGCGCGGGGTGATTTTGACATTGTTGCCCTGACCATCGTCCAGACGATACTGGGTGATGGCGAGGTCAGTGGTGCCGCCGCCGATATCAATCGAGGCGATACGCAGGCTTTTTCCTGGCAGTTCGTCGGCCTCACGCGGACGGTCCGGACGCGCCATGCTGCTGAAGAAGTCTTCGGCACGACCGGCAAAGTTGACCTGGGTTTCATTGAACAGCCAGACCATCTGACCACAGGTCGCTTCATCCCACTCCATCTGCACATCCGGCAGCGGTTTCGGGGTCTGACGCGACAGCGAGGGGGTAAATTCATCTTCGTCCGCCAGCCAGCCTTCCGCTTTCCAGACCAGCGCCAGCGCTTCCTGCATCCGGCGGCGGAAAATTTCACGCTCCGGCTTTGGCATCGCCGATGGCAGCGTCAGGATCACATGGCGCAGCTGACGCGGCGCGTGGCTCTGTGGCATGCGCTGACGCTGTGCCGCGCTGTTCATCTGCATCAGCGCCTGAGCCAGCAGCTCACACAGCATAAAGGTCATTAGCGAACTGCGGCTGTAGTGCGGCGAAAAGACCGGCAGACGATCGTCCGGTGCCAGCGTAGAGAGCGGCTGGCCTTCGTCGTTCAGCAATGTGGTAAAGGGTGCGGCGTAGGCCAGCGGTTCAGCCTGATCGCCAGGGGTGTTAAAGCGCCAGCCTGGCTGATAGCGCGCTTCATCCCACAGATAGCGGCGCGGGCTGGAGAGGCCGGTGCTGCCTTCCAGTCCCACACGCTGCAGGGCCAGACGGCTTGCTTCACGTCCAACGCGCGTCAGAGACGGCCACATAAAGGCCTGTTCACGACCGCTTTCCAGCGAGAAATTCGCTTTACCAAAACGGGTTTCGGCAAACTCCAGACGGCTGTCAAACAGCTCGTTATAAACCTGATGCGGCTCGGAGAGATCGCGCAGCTGCAGCTCATAGGTCTGCTTCAGGCCGTTGCTCTCTTCCGGGTGATCTTCCACCAGAACGCCGCAGGTATGGGAGTTGCCGACATCCAGAATGATATCGACATTGACCGCGGGGGTCTGCAATGTAGCGGCCTGAATGTGAATTTCGCTGAGGTCGAGCTGTTCGCCCAGCAGCTCCAGCAGATTGAGGTAGTGCGCCTGATACTCAAACTCGCGCAGTGCCTGATTAATCGCCTGTTCGCGGCGATCGGACACGCGGTCGGTAAAGGATTCGCGCAGCCAGCCGTCAACCCAGGTCAGATCAAGAAATTCGCCCAGCTCGTAGTTGTGCCAGGCGAGCGCAAAGGTCACGCCATTTTGTGCATCAGCAGGGCTCAGGCCGAGCTGCTCGCCACCGTCCTGTTCCGCCACGCAGCGGGTGTCGAAAGCCAGGCTGACGCGATGGGTATTGCCCGCCGCATCAGGAGTGGGCAGGGCAACCAGGCGCATCCGCGCCCAGTTTTCAGGGCCACCAATAAAGCGACGTCCGCTGGCACAGCGCAGCATCGGCAAGGGCAGCCAGCAGGCTGACAGCAGGGTCAGGGAGTCTGCCAGGGCGATATCGGACTCCGGGCGCACCACTTCAGCGGCACCCCCATCTTCCGGATAGAGCAGAAACTTACCGCTGTTGCCATCGACCTTCAGGCGCAGCAGCGGGCCATTGGCGGTCTGGCGCACAAACTGGCGGCGCGCCGGGGTATCGGAGAGTTGCAGGCCAAAATCCAGAAACTGCACACCGCTGTTTTCAATCAGCGTAATTTTTTGTTTGTCATCGATCAGGGGAGCCAGCATCGTTATTTACTCTCACGCTTAATCGTCATCGGGAAAACCCGGTCTTCAGCATACTGCGCTTCACACACAGCGGCGCCTATACTCGCATGGCAGACCAGCAGCGGCATACGGTAGCGCGAATTGTTCTGGCACTTCGCCGTATAGCGGCTCTCAATAACCAGGTTACCCGCGCTGGTCATGGCGGCGCTGACATCGGCTTTACAGGTGGTATTACCCTGAGCGACCTGCACGCTGCCTTTGCCATTTTTAAACTGGAAGCGCATCACAGGCGGCTTACCGGTTGGCGTTTGCATCTGGTCGATAGTGACCCGCCAGCGGCCATCAATCACCTGTACCTGGCCTTCACGCACGGCGTCCGGCGTTACAATCAGATCATCAGCTTTAGCTGGCACCGGCGGCGTTACCACACTGGCAAGGGTAGCAGATGAGGCAGCAGGCGCGGCGTCGGTGGTGCCCGCGTTTGCCGGGACCTGAGGCCGCGACTCGGGTGGTTTCTCGGCCGTTACTGTCTCCGCAGGAGGCGTCTCAGCAGACGGTGTTGCCGCAACTGGTGCCTGACTCGCAACCGGTGTTGGAGTAGATACCGGTGCTGGCGTTGTAATCGTCGCTGTGGCTGGCTTCGTTGTCGCAACCGGTGTAACCACAGGCTCAGGCTTATGCAGCAGCACGGCCACCGTCACGGCAGCGGCAATCGCCACGGGCGGTAACAGATACCAGATGCGGAAAGGGCGGCGAGCCGCTACAGGCGCGGCTGGCTGAGGTTCTGCAGGCACCACAACCGGCAGCGGTTCAGCCGCCGCTTCGGGTTCAGGTTCGGGCTCAGCGATAATGATCGGCTCAGCGACCACGGGCGTGGCAGGCAGCTCAGGCAGCGGTTCAACCAGTGTAGCCGGCAGGTTTTCATCCAGCGTCTCACGCAGGCAGGCCAGTGCATCATCACGACTGCGTGCCTGGGCATCGACAAAGCCCCAGAAGGTGATAACCGGTTTACCATCAACCAGATAGACATACTGCTGGTCGGGGAATTGCAGGGTTTTGCTCAGCAGGGCACCAAACAGGCGCATCGACGGGTTCTCTGCCGCGCGCGCGCGCGTACTGAGTGCCTGCATATCCTGCTGACAGGCGGTAAGCTGCTGCAGTGCGGCGCGACGTTCATGATCGCTGGCGCCCAGCCAGGATTTCACCCGGCCGTTAATAGGGGAATACCAGTCGAGGCGATCGCCCCGATCATTAGCCTGGGGTATCGCCAGGCAATCTGCCAGTGCGCCCTGACGGCGCAGACGCAGGGTTTCACGAATTTGCAGTGCGGAGGCGAAGACCGGCTGGCCATTTTCACCTAACGCCAGAACCGCATCCAGATTACCGCTGCGCAGAATAGTTTTTGCCACCTGTTGGGCCCTTATCGGTCGTTGTCTGAGGCAGAAAATCGCGTGTTATCGACGATTAGGTTGATTTTACGCGGGGCAATGACAAATCAAACGGCAGAAAAGGAGGTAAATCCAGTGTTTTTTTCATCGGCGGGTGGAAAAATAACCGATATTTCAGCGGGTATCACGTCATCAGACGGTTCTGCGCACCAGCACCAGGTGAGCGATGATGCCGCCTGCCAGTCCCCAAAATGCCGGACCAATACCCAGCAGCGAAACACCCGACGCCGTGATCAAAAAAGTCACTAACGCGCTGTCTCGTTCGGCAGGCACATCGAGTGCGCGATGCAGGCTGCCGCCCAGCGTTGCCAGGAGTGCCAGACCCGCCAGCGCCTCGATCAGCACCGCAGGCAGCGCACTGAACAGCACGGCAATGAGCGCACCGGACACGCCCGCCAGCAAATAAAATATGCCGGCCAGCACCGCCGCCCGCCAGCGCTGCTGAGGATTTTCGTCGACCTCATCGCTCATGCAGATCGCCGCTGTAATCGCCGCCACGCAGACCGAAAAGCCCCCAAACGGCGACAGCAGCAGGCCAGTCAATCCTGTCCAGCTCATCAGTGACGAGACCGGCGGTCGGTAGCCGTGCGCCTGTAATGTGGCGATGCCGGGGGCATTCTGCGAGGCCATTGTCACCAGGAAGTAGGGCACGCCCATCCCCAGCAGCGTGGCCAGGGTAAAGTGCGGCATCACCGGCTCCGGCAGAGCCAGCATAATCGACTGCTGCGGAAAGTGGATGGCGTGCTGCGCCAGCGCAATCACAACGCCCACCAGCAGCGTCACCAGAATGGCATAGCGGGTAAGCCAGCGACGCGCCAGCAGCCAGGCCAGGCACATGCTGCCGCACAGCACAAAATTGCTCTGTAAATCGGCAAAGGTCTGAAGTCCGAAGCGCAGCAGAATACCCGCCAGCATCGCCGCTGCCAGTGAAGCGGGAATGTGGTTCATCAGCCGGGCAAACAGACCCGTCACACCCGACACGACAATCAGCAGGTTGGCGAAAACAAAGACGCCAACCGCCTCATTCAGCGAAATGCCGTGGAAACTGGTCGCCAGCAGTGCGGCGCCCGGCGTGGACCAGGCGGCCAGCACCGGCATGCGATAACGCAATGACAGCCCTATTGAGACAATTCCCTGCGCGAGGCCCAGCACTGACAGCCAGCCCCCAATCTGTGCGGGCGAGGCACCTGCCGCCTGAAACATCTGATAGATGATTGCGCCGCTGCTGCTGTAGCCCACCAGCACAGCAACAAAACCCGAGACCAGCATCGGCAGGGTAAAACGGGACGATTCCGCTCTCGTCATGATCAGACTCTCAGTAAGGTTGTGCGTTATAGCGCACATAGTCGCATGATGCGCTATAACGCACAAGTGTTACACTATTACCCTGGTGTCATAGACCCGTGACCGGAATTCAGGAGAGAAAATGGCAGATTTTCAGCAACACCTGAGCGGCGCGCTCAGACAGTTGCGCCAGGCCAATGGCTGGAGCCTGACACTCACGGCGGAGCGAACCGGCGTCAGTAAAGCGATGCTGGGGCAGATTGAGCGTGGTGAATCGAGTCCCACTGTGGCGACACTATGGAAGATCGCCACCGGTTTTAACGTGCCTTTTTCCTTTTTTATCGACGGCAGCGCACTACCTCCCGGCACAGCGACAGGATTCAGTCAGACTAATGCCGAAATGTCCGTGCGCTCGCTGCTGCCTTACGATCCACACCTCCGATTTGATCTGCTGGCAGTGGAGCTGGCAGCGGGCGCGCAGAGTCATTCTTCGCCCCATGAAGCAGGCTGCGTGGAGCAGGTAGTGGTGATTGAAGGTGAACTGCTGCTGGGTGTCGGGGATGTCTGGCGGCGTCTGCTTACCGGTGAAGCCTTTCAGTTCAGGGCCGACGTGCCGCACAGCTACCGGAACCCGCTCAGCACACTGCTGCGCTTCCACAGTCTGATTCACTACCTGCAACGCCCGGACGTTACAAATTGATACCGCAGCAAACTACACAGTTTACCTTCCTATCTTTATACTTTCGCTTATCGATGGAGACCAGTAATGAGCGATCTCACTGAATCTGCTGCCATGCTGCGGATGCTGGCAGGCAAACTGGGCCGCCGGTTACGCGAGTCGGCACCGCCTGGCGAACTCACCTGGTCGCAGGTGGCGGTGTTAGGCCATCTGGTGCGCGACGGGTCAATGACGGTAACGCAACTGGCGGCTGCCGAGGGCGTACGTACTCAGTCAATGGGCACAACTGTCGCTGGGCTGGTGGCGGCAGAACTGGTGACCGGCGAGCCGGATCCCCACGATGGTCGTAAAACCCGCTATCGGCCCACCGAATCAAGCCTCGCGGTGATTAGCTCAAGTCGCGCGATGCGCGATGACTGGCTGGTCCGGACGCTGGATGCGCGGCTTAGCCCGGCAGAACAGCAGCAGCTGACCGACATTCTCCCTCTATTGCAACGACTTACTGACGATTAACCCCGAGGATTCAACATGGCTGTCACCACACTTGATGCAAAAACTGCGCTGATTGTTATCGACCTGCAACATGGCATTGTGGCGCTGCCGCTGGTTCACGAACCGCAGCCAGTGATCGAACGTTGTGCCGATCTGGCCGAAGCGTTTCGCGCACACGATCTGCCGGTCGTGCTGGTTAACGTGGCCGGTGGAGCGCCAGGCCGCAACGAGCAGGCGCGTCACAGCGGCGAATTCCCTGCCGACTGGGCGACGCTGGTTCCGGCGATGACCCCGCAGCAGAATGATCTCACCGTCACCAAAAAAACCTGGGGCGCTTTTCATGCCACGTCACTGCACGATGAGCTGCAACAGCGCGGCATCACTCAGGTGGTGATTTGCGGTATTGCGACCAGCATCGGCGTGGAATCGACCGCGCGTCAGGCGTATGAGCTGGGTTACAACGTCACGTTAGCAACGGATGCGATGACCGATCTGAACATGGATACCCACAACAACAGCGTAAAATTGATCTTCCCGCGTCTGGGTGAAACCGGCAGCTGTGAGGATATTAAGGCGCAGTTGAAAACACGCGGCTGATTAGCGAGTAGATCCGGGCCACCGCCAGGGTGGCCCGGATGCTTTTAGCGGAAGGCGTAACCCAGCGTTAAACCGACACTGTAGTTACGGCCTGGTGCTGACTCGAAGTAGCGACCATTACTCTCATTCACAATCACTGAACCCACATAGTGCCGGTCAAACAGGTTATCGACCCGGCCAAACAGATCCAGCGTCCAGTTCTCAACCAGCCACTTATAGCCACTGTTCACCGCCGCCACGGTGTAGGACGGGGTATTCACGTTGTTCTGATCTTCAGCGGCGATCTGGCTCAGATAGCGAACCTCACTGCCTGCGTAAAATCCCTGTTCCGGCAGATAGCCGAGTCCGGCATAGGCCATGTTGCGGGCGATGCCAGGGATGCGATTGCCGTCACAGCTGTCGCTGCCACAGGCGTTGCTGCGGTAGCGCGCATCCAGCAGCGTATAGGCCATCTTCAGCCGCCAGTCCCAGGCGAACTGTTGATCCAGGCTTAACTCCAGACCGCGACGACGGGTCTGACCGGCATTTTTATAGGTCGTGCGGCCGCCGCTGCTGGCATCCGCCACAATCTCATCACGGGTGTCGGTCTGGAACAGCGCCGCGCTGACCAGGCCATTGCCGATGCGTTTTTTGCTGCCGATCTCCAGCGTGTCGCTGGTGGCCGGTTTCAGGCCCAGATTCAGGCCCGTCGCGTCATCTGAACGGTAAGACAGCTCATTAATGGTCGGAGTTTCAAAGCCGCGACCGGCAGAAACATAGGCATTCCAGCCCGGGTCAAAGGCATATTTCAGCGCCGCAGCGGGCAGCCATTTGTGATAGCGCGCCTCACCGCTGTCGTCACCGTTACCAGGCCGGATATAGAAGTCATTGGAGTCAAAGTTTACGGTGCTGAAGCGCACGCCGGCATCCAGCGACAGCTTATCGGTCAGCTGCCAGGCCGTCTGCAGATAAGGATCAAGCGTCCACATCAGATTGCGTTCATTGCGGCGCAGATTGCCCTGTTCACCCAACTGCGTCACGCCGTTGCTGACCGTGAAATTCTCATAACCCTTGCGGCGCTCGGTCATGGTTTCGTAGTCGAGGCCACCGGTCACGGCCACCGGAATCGACAGCAGCGTGTCGCGATGGGTCCAGCGGGTATCGACGCCCTGATAGTGGCGGGTCAGGGCGATGACGCCACCCGGATGAGACGGAGTGCGCTGAACAGCGGCAGGAATTGACTGGAACTGCGTGGTTTCGCGCATCCCGGCATAGAGCATCACGCTGAGGTCGTCGTTTTCACTCATCTGGCGCTGATAACGCAGGCCACCCTGAGTCTGATCCACCGTTTTACGGGTGTTATAGAGCGAAACGTTACTCACCACCTGACGCGGATTGTCACGCCATTGCGCTTCGGTTAAACCGCCAGGATCCTGTGCATCAATGTGAACGCTGTTAAACAGCAGCGTCAGGGTACTGACATCATCGATTCGCACGCCCAGCCGGGCATTGCCGAGGTTCTTTTGGGCAGCACTGTGATCGCGATAGCCGTGAGTGGTGAAGCGGGAGGCGGAGACCGTGTAGTTCACATCCCCGGCGTGGCTGCCGTCACCGGTCGCACCACTGGCTTTGACGCTGTTGCGCCAGCTGCCATAACTGCCGTACCAGTTGCTGGCTTCAAGCGTGGTTGGCTGCTGTCCCTGCTGGGTCGTCACGTTGATCACGCCGCCCGAGGCATTGCCATACAGCGCAGAAAAGGGGCCGCGCAGCACTTCGACATGATCAATTGAGCCGATATCAATATTGGAGGTTTGTGCCTGCCCATCCGGCATGGTGGCCGGGATGCCATCCACGTAGATGCGCAGACCGCGCACGCCGTAGGTTGAACGGGAGCCGAAGCCACGCATCGACAGCTGCAGGTCCTGTGCGTAATTCTGCCTGTTCTGGATCTGCAGACCCGGCACGCTGCTGAGGTTTTCCGACAGATTAACGCGCGGTGCTGCCTGACGCATATCGTCGCCGCTGACCACACTCAGGGCGGCAGGCGTGTCGAGTTCGTTAAGGCCCGTTTCCGGCGGCGCGGCCGTTACGACCAGCGTATTTTGATTATCTGCCGCCAGCAGCGGCAGCGGCAAAATGGCAGGCAACATCAGCAGCGTCGCCTGACGCAGAGAGATTATTTTCATTATCAGAGGCCTAAAAAAGAAGCGTAAATGAATCAGGTGGAACAATCGCCGCGTGTGGTAAGGGTTTGATGCGATGGGGTACACCGTTTCGGGCTGGATTTTTTTTCGGTTTACCGCCAGGCTGGAATTCAGCTTTTCCGTGATAAATCATCCGACAGGGTCGGATACAGACAGATAAACCAGGGGAGTCAACATGCAACAACCTGAAGTGGCGGTTCTGGGATTAGGCGCAATGGGGCACGCATTTGCCGCCAACCTGCTGAAAAAAGGCTTTCGCGTACACGGCTGGAACCGTACCCGCGCACGCGGTGAGGATCTGCTGGAGGCCGGTTTACAGCTGGCTGACTCGCCGGAAGAGGCGGTGCGCCAGGCGGATGTGGTGATTGCCATGCTCTCCGATGGCGACACCACCGAGCAGGTGCTGCATCAGGCGAAAGAGGCGTTTAAGCAGGGCGCGACGCTGTGCCAGATGGGTACCATTGGCATCGAGAAAACCGACGCGCTAATCGCCTTTTTCGCAGAAAAACGGCCCGATCTTTTACTGATCGACGCACCGGTCTCCGGCACAAAAGCGCCCGCAGAGAACGCACAGATTCTGGTGCTGGCCAGCGGCGATCAGAGCCGGGCGCAGGCGGCAGAAACGGTGTTTGCCGCCATCAGTAAAGGGACAAAGTGGCTGGGTGAGGCGGGCAAGAGCAGCCGCATGAAACTGGTCATCAACAGCTGGCTGATCGGCATGATGCAGAGCCTGGCGGAGAGTACCCAACTGGCCGGGCAGTTCGGCTTTTCCACCGACGATCTCTGGCAGGTGCTGGAGGGCGGTCCACTGGCTGCGCCTTATGCGAAAATGAAGCTTGGGATGATCGCCAGCGACGACTATACACCGCAGATGCATCTGATCTGGGCGCTCAAAGATGCCCGCCTGGCGCTGGATGCGGCAGAAACGCCATTACCGGCGCTGGAGAACATCGCGCAGTTCTGGCAGCAGGCGGTAGATGCCGGACACGGCGAAGAGGATCTGGCGGTCATCTACCGCTACCTGAAGGCGCAATGAGTCAGCAGCATTTTGACTTCAGTACGCGCCCGCTGGTGCCGCTGGCGCACGACTACCTGCACGGGGCCAGCGAACCCTGGCATCATCACGCCTGCGCCCAGCTGATCCATACTCTGAGCGGCGTGGTGCGGGTCGAGACAGAGTTTGGCAGCTGGGTTGTGCCGCCGAGTCGCGGCGTCTGGCTCCCGGCTTTTACCCGCCATGCGCTGCAGATTACCGGCAGCGTGGCGGCACGTACCCTGTTTATCGACCCACTGGCGCGCGCCGATCTGCCCGCCAGTTGTCAGGTGGTACAGATCTCGTCGCTGCTGCGTGAGTTAATCGTCACGGCCCTCAGCCTGCCGGAGCACTACAGCGCCGGGAGCCGGGCTGAGCGGGTGATGGAGTTAATTCTGGATGAGATTCGCGGCATGGATGTGCTGCCTTTTGCACTGCCGACACCCAACAGCCCCCGTTTACAGGCGCTGTGCGAGCAGATCAAGCAGACACCCGGTGAAAACTGGACGCTGCTGCGCGCCAGCGCCCAACTTAACGTTTCGGGCCGCACCCTGGCCCGTCATTTCATGCGCGAAACTGGCCTGCAGTTCAGTGACTGGGTGCGGCGCGCCCGTCTGGCCATCGCCCTGACGCGACTGGCGCAGGGCGACTCCGTGCTGCGGGTGGCACTGGAGCTGGGCTATGAAAGCCCCAGTGCGTTTAGTGCGATGTTTCGTCGTCTGCTGGGCGTTGCGCCCACGGACTATTTTCCCCCTCTAGAAACTGGCCTGCCGCGCTGAGCAGCGCCTGCAATGCGGCACGGGCCGTGTCGTTATCAATACTCACTCCCCAGGCCCGCACACCACGGACATCCACGCAGCTGATATAGGCCACCGAGCGGCTGTCACTGCGCCGTCCCAGCGTGTGCTCGTGATAGTCCTCAATGGTCAGATGCAAATCAAACGCGCTGCGCAGGGCATTCACCGCCGCAGAAAGCCAGCCATTGCCGCTGCCGGTCAGTGTCAGTGAGCGGTCCTGAACCACTACGCTGGCGCTGATCTGCGTCTGCCCGCCGCTGTCACTCTGGCTGTCAGCCCGCTGTAACGCCACCATGGGCTGTGTGACACCATACTGATGGCAGAAGAGCTGCCACAGCGCGTAGTGCGTCATCTCGCCACCGTGCCGGTCTGTCTCATGCTGAACACAGCGGCTGAAATCCTGCTGCAGCGAACGTGGCATTTGTAATCCATGATTCTGCTCCAGCAGCCAGGCCGCACCGCTTTTTCCCGACTGGCTGTTCACACGGATCACCGCCTCATAGCTGCAGCCAATGTCGGCTGGATCCAGCGGCAGGTAGGGCATCTGCCACGCTTTCTCCTGCCGTTCGGCGCGGATGGCGAACCCTTTTTTAATCGCATCCTGATGAGAACCCGAGAAGGCAGTAAAGACCAGTTCACCCGCATAGGGATGACGGGGATGAACCGGCAACTGGTTGCAGCATGTCACCACCTCAATCACCTCATGCATCTGGCTGAAATCGAGCTGGGGCGAAATGCCCTGGGTATAGAGATTCAGCGCCAGCGTCACCAGGTCCACATTGCCAGTGCGCTCACCGTTACCAAACAGGCAGCCCTCCACCCGGTCAGCGCCCGCCAGCAGGGCCAGTTCGGCACAGGCAACCCCGGTGCCGCGATCGTTGTGCGGATGCACGCTGATACAGACGGCGTCACGACGGCTGAAGTGACGGCAGAAAAATTCAATCTGATCGGCATAGACATTGGGTGTGTTCACCTCCACCGTGGCGGGCAGATTAATAATCATCGGCCGCTGCGCGTCAGGCTGCCAGACATCGGCTACCGCCTCGCAAATCTCCAGCACAAACTCCGGCTCGGTAAAGCAGAAGGTCTCAGGCGAATATTCAAAGGTCCAGTCAGTCCCGGGTTGCGCCTCGCATTCCGCGCGGATCTGGCATGCGCCCGCGATGGCCAGCTCTACGATTTCCGCTTTGCTCTGTTTAAATACCCGCTCGCGGAACAGCGGCGCGGTGGCGTTGTAGAGATGAACGATGGCACGCGGAACACCCTGTAATGACGCAAACGTGCGGGTAATCAGATCCTCGCGTGCCTGAGTCAGCACCTGTAACGTCACGTCCGCCGGGATGCGTTGCTGCTCAATCAGGTCGCGCACAAAATCGAAATCCGTTTGTGACGCCGAGGGAAAGGCGACCTCAATTTCGCGGAACCCGCAGCGCAGCAGCAGATCCCAGAATGCCATCTTCCGCTCCCGATCCATCGGTTCTGCCAGCGCCTGATTGCCGTCACGCAAATCGGTGGAGAGCCAGCGCGGGGCCTGGGTGAGCTGGCGTGAAGGCCACTGGCGATCGGGCAGAGACACGACCGGAGAGGCACGATATTTATCAGCAGGTTGGGTCAGCATAGTATTCTCCTTGTGTTTTTTTACCAGTCTGACGACAAGCCCTGCAAACCGCGCGCGCAACGCTGACAACCTGATGTGCAAAAGTGACAACACCCTCCGTGCGCTCTGGTTTGATGAATCCGCCTGGTGGGGTTAGCATGGTCGCCTGTTTAACTGGGTGGACGCTTATGCTGATTTTTGACGGTCACAACGATCTGTTGCTTAACCTCTGGCTGCATCATCGTGATGCGCCCGCGCAGGCGTTTTATCAGGGTATTGAGCGGGGGCATCTCGACTTTCCGCGCATTCAGCAGGGCGGAATGGGTGGCGGGCTGTTTGCGATCTTTGTGCCGCCGCAGGAATATATCGCCCGCACCGTTCCGGTTCGGGCCGATGAGCCGTATCGCCCGCTGGAGATCATGTGGCAACAGCTTGAGATCCTGCAGCAGCTGGCCGATGCGTCAGGCGGGCGGGCGCGACTCTGCCGCAGCAGTGAAGATATTATTGCCTGCCGCGCCGCAGGCGTACTGGCGATGGTGGCTCACATTGAAGGTGCTGATGCGCTGGACGAGGAGGGCGAACAGCTGCACGCCTTCTGGCAGGCGGGGGTGCGCAGCATCGGGCCATTCTGGAATCTGCGCAGTCGCTTTGGTGAAGGCGTCAGTGGCAGTTTTCCCGGCTCGCCCGACACCGGACCGGGCCTGACCGCTGCCGGCGAAAGGTTGATTCAGCAGGCGGGTGAACTGAAGATGATGATCGACGTGTCGCACATGAACATGAAGACGTTCCAGGAAACCGCCCGGCTTTCCACTGCGCCGCTGGTCGCCAGCCACTCCAACGCGCACGCCCTCTGTCCGCAACCGCGCAATCTGACCGATGACCAGCTGCTGGCGATCCGCGACAGCGGCGGTCTGGTCGGCATTAATTTTGGCAATGCGTTTTTGCGCGCCGACGGTAAACGCGATGCTGACACGCCATTAACAGAAATTGTTAAGCATTGTGATCACCTCCTGAAGATAATGGGCAGCGACCATGTGGCGTTTGGCTCCGATTTCGACGGAATTACCCCGCCAGCAGCGCTGGGCGATGTCAGCGGAATGCCGCGATTGCTCGCTGCTTTTCAGGAAGCAGGCTATGATCAGACACTGACTGAGAAACTGGCATGGGGAAACTGGCAGCGGGTTTTACAACTGACCGGGCTGTGATAACAATTTCCTTACGTTCCGGACTTGATCCCGACGCGCCATTGGCGCAACATCTGCCTGGAAATTGTGACGGCCGTCTCATTCATTGCCGGTCACGCTGATTTCAGACAGCTTTTTTACTGTTAACCAAGAGGAAGTAACTCATGTGGAAAAAACCAACTTTCGTTGATATGCGTCTCGGTCTGGAAGTCACTCTGTACATCTCCAACCGTTAATCGTTCTGCCCGCCCTCTGAGCGGGCATTTTTTTTCAACTTCTGGTTTTCCTCTATGTTTATCAAAATCCTCGGTTCAGCCGCGGGTGGCGGATTTCCGCAGTGGAACTGTAACTGCGCCAACTGCCACGGCGTGCGTAATGGCACGATTCAGGCCCAGGCACGCACGCAATCGTCAATTATCCTGAGCGATAACGGCGAAGACTGGGTGCTATGCAACGCTTCACCCGATATCAGCCAGCAGATCCTGCATACGCCAGAACTGACCCGCCAGGGCGTGCTGCGCGGCACGGCGATTGGGGGGATTATCCTCACCGACAGCCAGATCGATCACACCACCGGGCTACTGAGCCTGCGTGAAGGCTGCCCGCATCAGGTGTGGTGTACGCCGGAAGTGCATGCTGACCTCAGCACCGGCTTCCCGATCTTTCCGATGCTCACCCACTGGAATGGCGGCTTACAGCACCGGCCGATTGCGCCACTGACGCCGTTCAGCGTCGATGTCTGCACAGATCTGCAGTTCACGGCGATTCCCATTATCAGCAATGCACCGCCTTACTCGCCCTTCCGCGACAGGCCGCTTGCCGGCCACAACGTGGCGCTGTTTATTGAAAACCGGGCGAATGGCCAGACGCTGCTCTACGCACCAGGTCTGGGCGAGCCCGATGCGGTGATATTACCGTGGCTGCAAAAAGCGGATTGCCTGCTGATTGATGGCACCGTCTGGCAGGATGATGAGCTGCTGGCTACCGGCGTGGGTCACAACACCGGCAAGGCGATGGGCCATCTGGCGCTGGCGGAAGAGCAGGGACTGATGGCGTTGCTGGCGTCTCTGCCGGCCAGACGCAAAATTCTGATCCACATTAACAACACCAATCCGATCCTTAACGAGCAGTCACCGCAGCGTCAGTTTCTGACGGAGCAGGGAATAGAGGTGAGCTGGGACGGGATGGCGATCCACCTTCAGGGCTAAATCATGCAGATCACTGACACGCTGTCACCACAGGCTTTTGAACAGGCCCTGCGCGACAAAGGCGCTTACTACCATATCCATCATCCGTATCACATTGCGATGCATAACGGTCAGGCCACGCGCGAGCAGATTCAGGGCTGGGTGGCAAACCGCTTCTATTACCAGACCACCATTCCGCTGAAAGATGCGGCGATCATGGCTAACTGTCCCGATCCGGCGACCCGCCGCAAATGGGTTCAGCGCATCCTTGACCACGACGGCAGCAATGGCGAAGAGGGCGGCATCGAGGCCTGGCTGCGGCTGGGCGAGGCGGTCGGTCTGACGCGCGAAGAACTCTTGTCAGAGCAGCATGTGCTGCCGGGCGTGCGTTTTGCGGTGGATGCTTACATTAACTTCGCCCGCCGCGCCAACTGGCAGGAGGCGGCCTGCAGCTCGCTCACCGAACTGTTCGCTCCGCAGATCCACCAGTCACGGCTTGAGAGCTGGCCGCAGCACTATCCGTGGATCAAAGAAGAGGGGTATTTCTACTTCCGCAGCCGCCTGGGTCAGGCGAACCGCGATGTGGAGCATGGTCTGGCGCTGGCGCTGGAGTACTTCACTACCGCTGAAACGCAGAACCGGATGCTGGAAATTTTGCAGTTTAAGCTCGATATTTTATGGAGCATGCTGGACGCCATGACCATGGCTTACGAGCTGAAACGTCCGCCTTATCACACCGTCACAGACAAGGCGGCGTGGCACACCACCCGACTGGTATAACAGATGAATGAAAACTCGATTGCCGCGTTTCGTCGCGGCTACCGTATGCAGTGGGAAGCTGCTCAGGATACGCACGTGGTGCTTTATCCTGAAGGCATGGCAAAGCTGAACGAAACCGCCGCCGCCATTCTTGAGCTGGTGGATGGCAAACAGAATATCGCCGCGATTATCGCGACCCTGGATAACCGTTTTCCGGAAGCGGGCGGCGTGGGTCCGGACGTCTTAGAATTCCTGCAGTCAGCCTATGAACAGAAGTGGATACAGTTCCGTGACCCCGCATAAACCTGGTGTGAATCCGCCGCTCTGGCTGCTGGCCGAGCTGACCTATCGCTGTCCGCTGCAGTGTCCCTACTGCTCTAACCCGCTGGATTTCGCCCAGCAGGAGAAGGAGCTGACGACTGAGCAGTGGATCGAAGTCTTTCGTCAGGCGCGCGCGATGGGCAGCGTTCAGCTCGGATTTTCCGGCGGCGAGCCGCTGGTGCGAAAAGATCTGCCTGAGCTGATCAAGGCGGCGCGCGACCTTGGCTTCTATACCAACCTGATCACCTCCGGCATTGGCCTGACCGAGAAGAAGCTGGATGCGTTCAGCGAAGCGGGTCTGGATCATATCCAGATCAGCTTCCAGGCGAGTGACGAAACCCTGAATGCGGCGCTGGCGGGATCGAAAAAAGCGTTTCAGCAGAAGCTGGAGATGGCGAAAGCGGTGAAAGCCCACGGCTATCCGATGGTGCTGAACTTCGTGCTGCATCGTCATAACATCGATCAGATCGATAAAATCATTGACCTCTGTATTGAGCTGGAGGCAGATGACGTTGAACTGGCGACCTGTCAGTTCTACGGCTGGGCGCAGCTTAACCGTGAAGGTCTGCTGCCGACACGTGAGCAGATCGCCCGTGCGGAAGCCGTGGTGAAAACCTACCGTGAGCGGATGAGCACCAACGGCAATCTGACCAACCTGCTGTTTGTGACGCCAGACTACTACGAAGAGCGACCCAAGCCCTGCATGGGTGGCTGGGGCGCTATCTTCCTCAGCGTGACGCCAGAGGGCACGGCGCTGCCGTGTCACAGTGCGCGCCAGCTGCCGGTGGAATTTCCCTCTGTACTGACGCAAAGCCTGGACGATATCTGGTATAACTCGTTTGGCTTTAACCGTTATCGCGGTTTCGACTGGATGCCGGAGCCGTGCCGCTCCTGTGATGAGAAAGAGAAAGATTTTGGCGGCTGTCGCTGTCAGGCTTTCATGCTGACCGGCAATGCCGACAACACCGATCCGGTCTGCAGCAAATCGCCGCATCACGGCAAAATCCTTGAAGCCCGGCGTGAGGCGGATTGCAGCGACATTAAAATTGGTCAGCTGCAGTTCCGTAACCGCAGCAACTCGCAACTGATCTACAAAACACGGAACCTCTGATGAAAACGCGCGGCCTGGTGATAAACGGTCTGATGATTGAACTGGTGCATCAGGCAGATGCCAGCCAGGCCGCTGCCCTGATTCAGGTGGGTGCAGGGAGCCACGATGAGCCAGAACGCTGGCCCGGACTGGCGCATCTGCTGGAGCATCTGCTGTTCACCGGCAGCAGCGGCTGGCCTGATGAGGGCCGGCTGATGAGCTGGATTCAGACCCAGGGCGGGAAGGTCAACGCCACCACGCTGGCCCGGCGCAGCGCGTTTTTCTTTGAGGTGACGCCGTCGTTGCTGGCTGACGGGCTGGCCCGACTTCAGGATATGCTCGTCTCTCCGCTGCTGGATAATCAGGCCATCGCGCAGGAAGTGGCGGTGATTGACGCCGAGTATCAGCTGTTGCAGTGCCATGAGCCATCCCGCATCGAAGCGGCACTGCTGCATGCCGCGCAATCACCTGCGGAATTTCAGCGCTTCCATATCGGCAGCCGGGCGAGCTTTGGCGACGAGATGTCTGCGCTGCAACGGGCGCTGCGTCAGTTCCATCAGCGTTACTATTTCGCCAGTAATATGCGGCTCTGGCTTCAGGGACCGCAGTCACTGGATGAACTGGAGCAGCTGGCACGCCAGTTTGCCAGCGCGCTGCCTGCTGGTCAGTGGCAACAGGATCTGCCACCGCCGCAGCTGAACAGCCAGACCTGCTGGCGACTGGCGGGTAGCGCCTCGCCAGCGTTATGGCGCACCTGGCTGATTGAAAGTAGTGACGGTGTCACTTTGTGGCGTGAGTTTTTGCTGGATGAGGCACCCGGATCGCTGCTGGCAACGCTGCGCGAGCAGGGGCTGGCGGAGACGCTGGAGCTGAAGTGGATCTATCAGGCAGGCGGTGCGCTCTGGCTGGCGCTGGGTGTCGAAACTGAGATGCCAGAAACCGTGAATGCGCTAATTGATAGCTACCTGCAGGCACTGAGCCAGATCGGTGAGGCACAGCATCAGCACTATCATGAGCTTAGTCAGCAACGATTTGTGACGTTGTCACTTATGGAGCAACTCCGTCAGCGCGCCGTCGGCTTTGCGCCCGATGAAACGCTGCCTGTACTGCTACTGTTGCTGGAGAGGCTTAACAGCGCGCCGGGCACGCTGCTCTGCTGTACGCCGCAACCGCCATCAGAAAACCTCATCACACAGGGTTACAGTCTGGCACTGACCCACTGGCAGCCAGCACCACCTGACGCGCTGCCCGCGGTGAATTTCACATTCTATCCGCTTGATGTCGCCATTACGCCTGATCCCCTGCCCGAAGAGTCGGTGGCGTTACCGCATTATCAGTCAGATAACCCGAACCCCGTGCTGATTCTGCGACCCGAGTTTTACTCAACGTTTACCGCCGAGGTGGGCGAAGAGCTGGGGCGGCGGTTGCGTCCGCTGTTTGCTGCGCTGCGTCACCAGGGCGGTAACGGCTGCTGGCAGGAAGTAGAGGGCGTATGGCAGCTCACGCTTCAGCTGACGACAGATGAGGCGGTCACTGATCAGGCGCTGAGCCAGATTGTCTGTGCACTGTCGCTGCCGGTTGAGGCAAACCTGCCGTCACCTGTCGAAAGCATCGCAATCCGCGCGCTGCAGCAGCAGCTGCCTTATCAGCTGGCAGCGACCTTTGCGCCGGATTGCTGGCGGGCGGCGCTTAAAGGCGGCAACGCGGCGCTGCATTCGCTGATTGCCCGGCGGCTGAGCGCGCTGTCGCTGCCGGTTAACCCTGACACGCCACCAAAACGTATGACCACACAAACGGGCATGACGCGTCTGCTGCACGCCAGTACGGATAACGCGCTGTTGCTGTTTATTCCACTGCACCGTCCTGAACAGCTTGCGGCATTACGTGCGCTGGCGCTGATCTACGAGCCGCGTTTCTTCCAGCGCTATCGGGTTGAACAACCTATAGGGTATGTCGTTAACAGCCGCTATATGCGCTGTGCCGATGAAGACGGCGTAGTGTTTGCGCTGCAGTCGCCCGATTACAGCGCGCTGTCACTGTTGCGCTACTGCCGCAACTTCCTGCGTTCCCTTAACGAGACGCTGGCAGAGTGTGACCTGGTGGCACTGAAAACGCGTCTGCTGAGCCGGGAAGTGGCGCAGCCACTGGCGCAGTTACGCCGTGAAAATGGTCTGGCAGAACCGGATGCGGCGCAGATAGAGGCGCTGACCCTTACCGATCTGCAACAGCTGCACCGCACACTGATTCAGGATCGCCGCCGCTGGCGCGTGCTGTTTACCGGGGGAGAAAATGTATAGCGCCCGATATAAAGTTGCTGAATTTATTTGAAAATTACGGACAAATCTCTTCACTGTCTATTCCGGGCTAA
Organism: Pantoea sp. ANP04; assembly: GCF_041982285.1. Taxonomy (NCBI): domain Bacteria; kingdom Pseudomonadati; phylum Pseudomonadota; class Gammaproteobacteria; order Enterobacterales; family Erwiniaceae; genus Pantoea; species Pantoea sp. ANP04. The sequence continues at coordinate 131,558 of NZ_JAUTYS010000004.1, forward strand.
CTGAACCACACTCAGTTCACTTTTGTCCGGATAAGGAATTGACTGTGAAGAACTTCAAACGTATCGCACTGCCCCTGTTAGCCGCTGCTACCCTTTACGCCCCGTTATCTCAGGCTGAGGCGATGCACTACCAGCTGAATCCTGAGCATACGTCTGTCATTGTGGCCTGGAACCATTTTGGCTTCTCAAATCCTACCGCGGATATTCCGGATGCAACCGGTACGCTGGTGTTTGATAAAGATCATCCGGAAGCATCACGCGTTGACGTAACCCTGCCAGTCAGCAAAATCGACAGCCATGTTGCGGCGCTGACCAAAGAGTTCAAAGGCGCTGAGTATTTCGACACGGCCAAATACCCAACTGCGACCTTCCACAGCACCAAAGTGGTTGCAAAGGGCGACAACAAATTTGACGTTGAAGGTAACCTGACCCTGAAAGGGATCACTAAGCCTGTTACGCTGCACGCCACGCTGAACAAGCAGGGCGAGCATCCGATGGTGAAGAAGCAGGCGATTGGTTTTGATGCCACCGGCACCATCAAGCGTTCTGACTTCAGGCTGGACAAATATGTCCCGGCGGTAAGCGACGACGTCACCCTGACGCTGTCTACCGAAGCTTACGCGAAATAAGTGTGTGGGGCGCAGCAGCTCGCTGCGCCCCTGATTCATTTTTCTTCCTTTCCTGCATCTCCTGAAATATTCCCTTTTTTACGTGCACTGAATAATCCAGCCCTCCCGATAAAAACTATTTTAATCGCCTGAACCGGGCCAGAACCGGGAAAAATGAGGTGAAAGTCACAAATTCGCAATGCCATTTTTATGCCCGATCATTCGTTATTCTGTTGGCCAAATCAAAAACCTGTTCGGCAACCTAAGCTGATGATTTGTATTGATTCGTCCGTGAAGTAATAAGTTGGAATAGAGTGACACAGCTCACAAATAAAGGCCTTAAGCTACTGCTGTCAACACGCCTGCCCGAAAAATACCGCGCGTAACTGTGATCTCCTCTGCAAATAGCAACCCCGTGAACCGGAAGAATGGCCCTCAGCAGAGTAAGCCAGCGGGGTGAGGGAAATGCGCATTGGAATGGTGATCAGTGGCGGGGATGTCACCGGAATAAATAACTTTGTCTTCCAGATAGGGCGTCTCGCGCAGGCTGAGATGGTGATATTTGACGGCGGCATTCCCGGCCTTCTGGCAAATAACCATCGTGATATCAGCCAGCGCGATCTGCTCGACTTTGCCATCGCCCCGATTCCGGTGATGCAGTCCGGAAGGACGCAAAAGAAACTGGTGCGCAGCGAATATGATTTAATTGCGCGCCAGCTTAAAAGCGCACGTATTGACGTATTAATCATGGCAGGCGGTGACGGATCGCTGCAGTTTCTCCACATCCTGTCGGAGTCTGGCGTTAATTGTTTCGGCGTCGGTATGACCATCGACAATGATGTCTTCGGCAGTGATTACACGCTGGGATTTTCTACCGCCTGCGAACAGGTATTAAAAGAGGTCGCAAAACTGCGTAATACCGGGCGCGCCTTACCGGGCCGGGTTTTTATGCTGGAGTTACTCGGCGGCTATTGCGGCGAATTAACGCTGCAATCGGCGATTAAATCCAATGCGGATATCGCCCTGATTCCGGAGTGCCAGATTCCTTTGCCACAACTGGCGCAGCGTATTACCGGACGGCTGGCCGAACAGAACAGCGTGGTCATCCTCTGTTCAGAAGGCTACACCCGTGAATATTCGCCCGGTTTTCAGGGGGCGATCGACACCTTAATCAAACAGCTTGAGCCGCTTATTGGCGTACGCATCCGTAAAACTATTCTCGGTTACGGACTGCGCAATGGTGATCCCACCTGCGAAGAAATTTATCAGGGCACCATTATGGCCAGTGAAGTGGTGCGTTGTATTCAGTCAGGCATGCGGAATAAAGCGGTCATTATTAATGGCAGCAATAAACCGATCCCGATTGATTTATTAAGCATGCAAAAACGCCTGGTCGATATTGACGGGCACCATTACAAACTCGCTAAACAACTCAATATAGTGTGAGGAAAAACCATGCTGAAAATATTATGTGTCTGTGGTTGTGGATTAGGATCCAGTTTTGCGATTGAGATGAGCGCAAAAGCAGTATTAAAAAAACTGGAAATTGAGGCCGATATCGATCACACCACCATTTCAGAAGCGAATGCATTTAAGTCAGATATGATCCTGACGCAAAAAGCCTTTGCCGATGTATTAAATGCCGACGCCAGTCCGGAACAGATTAAACGGGTCATTATTCTTAACCGGCTCACCGATAAAGTGGAAATAGAGCAGAAGATCCTGGCCTTTTTAAAAGAACGTAACGAGAAGGTCGCTGCCCATGAATAGTGTGATCGACTTCCTGGTAAAAGATCTGCTGGGGCAGGCCTCAATTCTGATCGCGTTTATTGCGCTGATTGGTCTGCTGCTGCAGAAGAAATCAGCAGGCAAGGTGGTGGAAGGCACCTTTAAAACCCTGCTCGGCTTTTTAATTATGATGGCGGGTATCAATATTATTGTGGGGACGCTGACGTTCCTCAATACCATTTTTACCCACGGCTTTGGTATGCGCGGCTATATCACCGATGTAGCCGCTATCGCCGGACTGGCTAACCGTGAGCTGGGATCTGAAGTGGCGCTGACGCTGCTGGTGATCTTTATCGTCAATATCATCATCGCGCGGCTGACACCGTTTAAGTACATCTTCCTGACCGGCCAGGCTCTGTTATGGATGGCGACGATTGGCGCTGTCATCGGCTACAAAGCGGGGCTGACTGGCCTGCCGCTGATCCTGACCGGCGGCATCTTCGGCGGGATTATGGCGGTCGTGATGCCCGCACTGGCACAGCCGGTGGTGCGGCGTATCACCGACTCCGACGATGTGGCGCTGGGTCACTTCTGCACCATTGGCTATCTGGTCACGGCGGCGGTCGCCAAAGTGGTGGGCAAAGGATCGCGCTCCACCGAAGACCTGAAGCTGCCCGATAACTTTAAGTTTCTGCAGGATACCTATCTGTCGATGGCGCTGGTGATGGTGCCGATGTACCTGATCCCCGCCGTGGCGGCCGGTCCGGCATTCATTGCCCAGTACAGCAACGGCATGAACTACCTGATGTACGCCTTTATGCAGTCGATTCAGTTCGTGGCCGGGGTCTTTGTGCTCTACAGCGGTGTCCGCCTGCTGCTCAACGAGCTGGTGCCTGCCTTCCGGGGCATCGCCATGCGCGTGGTACCCGATGCCAAACCGGCGCTGGACTGCCCGGTGATGTTTCCTTACGCCCCGAACGCGGTGATTGTCGGCTTCCTCGCCACCACGCTCGGCTCCATCGTTGGCATGCTCGTCTTCCCGATGTTTGGACTGGCGATGATCCTGCCGGGACTGCTGACCAACTTCTTTGCCGGGGGCACCGCCGGGGTCTTTGGTAATGCCATGGGCGGACGACGCGGCGCGATGATCGGCGGCTTCGTCCACGGACTCTTTATCACCATTCTGCCCGCCATCCTGGTGCCAATGCTGGAGAGCTACGGCTTCACCGGCGTGACCTTCAGTGACTCGGACGTCATCAGTACCGGCCTGGTACTCGGCCACGCCTTCCAGAATAACTGGCTGTTTGTTGCCCTGTTTATTGCTTTTGTTACCGCGCTTGCCTGGTTTGTTAACGGCAAATCCACCAAACCTCAAGAGGAAAAAATCCATGAAACTTTATAATTTCGCCGACCTGTTAAAGCTGGCTAAACAGCGTGACTTTAAAGCGGTGGGTTCTTTTAATCTTCACTGCCTGGAAATGTTGCCCGCTTATTTTAAAGCGGCAGAGAAGACCAACAGTCCCCTAATGATTCAGATCTCCACCGGCACGGCGAAATATCTCGGTCATAAGTTGCTGGTCGATGCCATTAAATCGCTGTCGGAGAGTATGAATGTGCCGACCTGTTTGCATCTCGATCACTGTTCCGATTTAGCGGCGATTCAGACGGCGATAGATGCCGGATTCAGTTCCGTGATGTATGACGGGTCACATCTGCCGATTGAAGAGAATATTGCCAATACCCGCCGGGTGATTGATATGGCGCGTCCGCATAATGTTTCAGTTGAAGCGGAACTGGGTGCGATTGGCGGTTCGGAAGATGGTAAATGTGTGGAGATGGAGGCGATCGCGTTTACGCCGGTGGAAGATGCACGCCGTTTCGTTGAAGAGACCGGCGTTGATATGCTGGCAATCTCAATCGGCACCGTACATGGCCTTTACACCGGGAAGGCGCATATTCAGCATCAGCGCCTGGCGGATATTACGGCGGCAACCCACACGCCACTGGTGCTGCACGGTGGCACCGGCGTCAGCGATGAAGATATGCGACTGGCGGTAAGCAGCGGGATTGAGAAGGTCAATGTCGGCACCGAAATGAATGTGCAGTGGGTGGCGCAGTGCAAATCGACCTTTGAGAAAGGCAAGGTCAATGACAGCGTGCGTAATTTCCTGGTGCCCGCCAATGATGCAGTGACCAATGTGCTGGTAGAGAAGATGCAGTTATTCCGTTAATTACCAGCGTCGCCATCACCGAATTATTGCGTTAAACGTTTTTATCATCACTATTAATCTGAGACACCCCGGCATATAGGGGGCAGGAGAGCCTATGTTTGGATTCTTAAAAAAGTCTCCGGCTGCGGAACAACCCAGCGAGCAGCAGCAGGATCATCTGGCGGAAGTCAGTCGCGAGAAAATAACGCAACTGGAGCAGCAGCTCGCAATTAACCCGCGTGATGGCGAAACGCAAAAACAATTAATGCTGGAATATAACCGGGCATTAAGTTTATTTGCGAAAAGCCGTCGCTATCGTAATGAAATTGATGCGCTGTTTGTCAAAATCGATGAATTACGCAATGTGGTTCGCCAGTCGATTTAAGGAGAGCTGATGACGATTAAGCAGTTATTGCAAGAGGCCAACGCCATTCAGATTGGCATCGACGCCACGGACTGGCGTCAGGTTATCGCGCTGGCCGCCGAACCGCTGGTTAGCGGCGGCTATCTCGACGCCACCTATCCGGATGCGGTGATCGCGAACACCCTGGCCCATGGGGCGTATTATGTGTTTGAGGAGGGAATTGCCATTCCTCATGCCCGGCCGGAAGCGGGGGTGATCCGCGACTGTTTCAGTATGATCCTGCTGAATGAACCGATCTCGTTTGAGGGCAGTGATAAAGCGGACATTGTGATTATGTTTGGCGCGCGCGACAGCAACGCCCACATTGAAGAGGGGATCCGCGCGATTGTGTCGCTGCTGGAGGATGAGGAGACGCTGGTCCGGTTACGTCGGGCCAGCAGTGTCGCGGAGGTTATCGATATCCTATGACACAAAATATCCCCCCTAAACGCGTGGTGCTGGTTAACGGCATTCCGGCGTCGGGTAAGAGCACCCTGACGCACGCGCTATCACAACACTTTGGCTGGCCGGTGCTGACGCTGGACAGCCTGAAAGAGCCTTTTATGCACGCTTTTGCGCCGGTCGATCGGCAGCGTAACCGGCAACTGGGCTGCGCGGCCTATCAGGCGATCTGGAACATCGTCGAACAGGCACCCGCCAGTCAGGTCTGGCTGATCGATGCCTGGTTTGGTTTTCAGCCGCGCGCGCTGCTGGAGCAGGGACTGCAACAGGCGGGCGTCGAAGAGGTGCTTGAGCTGTGGCTGAAGATTGAACCGGAGGTGGCGGTGGCGCGCTATCAGGCGCGACTGACCCAGCGACTGCCGGGGCATCCAGGCGCTGAGTACCTGCCTGAACTTCATCAGCTGGCACAACAGGCCAGGCCAATGACGCTGGGGCCGTTGTTTGAGGTGGATGCCTGCGCCCAGGATCACGCTGCCGTTATCCACTGGCTGCAACAGCAACTGACCAGAACCCGCTACACTTCAGCTCATCATCAGAGGAGTGAGGAGTTGCAGGATGTCGTCGCCCCCGTATCTGCAAACCGGTGAAAGCGCCGTGCTTTATGACGGCGTCTGTAAGCTGTGTAATGGTTGGGTTCAGTTTCTGCTGCGCCACCATCTGGCGCGGCAGGTCCGTTTTGCCTCGGTGCAGAGCGAGCAGGGCAAAGCGCTGTTGCGCTGGGCCGGACTGCCGGAAGAGAATATCAGCACCCTTGTCTACATTGACGGTAATCAGCACTGGCTGCGGGCGCAGGCGGTTTTCCGTGTTATGCAGCACCTGCCAGCACCCTGGCGCGGGCTGGCGGTGCTGCGTCACTTTCCGGACGTGATCAATAACGCGGCTTACGACCGCATCGCGTTAAACCGCTATAAGCTGTTTGGCCGCTATAGCGAGCAGCATGCTCTCACGCCCGATTATCCTGACCGTTTTCTGCATCCGATGCCGTCCGAAGGTTAGTGGCAAGTCTACCCGACAGGCAGGCCCGCGCTGTTGATGCCGCGGGTGACTACAGCGTAAACACTGTTCGACAGCGGCTGTCATCTTCATCCCATGCTGTATCCACCTCAGAAAGAGGCCGTGGTTTAAAAGGCACCGAAAAGCCGTGCTGCCCGGCAGCCTGTAGTAGTTCTGCCAGTGAGTCAATCAGGTCTGCGTTGGATACGCTGCCCAGACCACTCCCCATCAGTGTCAGCCCGGATGCACGCAGCAAATGACTGTGCAAAGGAATCTCCTGTGCGCTGAGTGAGCCAATCTGAACGAAGCGAACGACATGATCACCGCCTCGCACCGCCGCTTCCATGATCGCCAGCGCGCTCTCACCCCAGAGATAATCCAGCACCACATCAATGCCGTCTGCCATCAGGGCAGGAAGTTCAGCGGCCATAGCATCCAGTGTCACGACGCTGTCTGCGCCCTCATTAAGCAGTTGCTGCAGTATCTCCGGGTTCCGGCCGGTCGCAATAATTTTGCCCGCGCCAAGACTGCGGGCGATGCGAATCGCCAGGCGGCCGGATGTGCCGGTTGCGCCGTTAATCAACACGGTTTCCCCTTTGCGCAGTTCAGCCCGGCGGGTGAGTGCGGCCCATGAAGACATGCCTGGATTGGCAAGCGCGGCGGCGACCACGGGGTCCAGCGCTGGAGGAAGCGGAATGACGCAGCGGGCATTGACCACCACACTTTCCGCCATGCTGCCCGACGCGGTACCAAAGGTCAGAAAGTAAACGGCATCGCCGTTTTCGAGGTAACCGGTGCCGTCAATGCCTGGCACCAGAGGATAGGGCGCAGTGGCGCTGTAATGCGTGCCTGCCGCCCGTGCTTTGACCAGCTGGCTCATGGCGGCGGCTTTCACGCGAACCAGCAGTTGGTTTTCAGCGGGCTGAGGAGTGGGGAAATCCCCATAGTGTGGTTTCTGACCGGCCTGACGAATGATGGCTGCTTTCATAGGTTGCTGTCCTTCTAATAATAAGCAATTAAGTGTAAAGTACACACATTATTCCTGCCTCTGGATGGCGTCAATGAAAAGTGTGCAAAATACACATAAATACGATGCGCTGCACAATTGTCTGCTGACGATTGCTGGCGCGCTTAACCGGCCCCAGCGCGATGTAGCGATGATTAAAGCGGCGGGTATCGACCTCGATCGGGCGCTTTTTCCGCTTCTGGTGCAGGTCAGCCGGTTCGGGCCGATCGGCGTGGGTGAACTGGCCGATCGGGTAGGGCGTGACTACAGCACGGTCAGTCGTCAGGTCGCGAAACTGGAAGAGACCGGACTGGTCCGGCGGCAGAAAAACCGGCAGGACAAAAGAATTAACGAGGCAGCAATCACCTTGGATGGCAGAGCGATGACGGATAAAATCGATGCGCAACGTGTGCAGGTTTATCAGCGTGTCTTCCGGCACTGGCCGGAAAGCGATCGTGAAACGCTGGAACAACTGCTCAGCAGATTCGTGTCCGACTTTGGTCAAACGGAAGGCGATGAAAATGATGAACAAAAGTCTGATGCAGGTTAAGGGAAGAGAAAACCATGCCGGTTAATTTCGATCTCAACGATCTCTACGCCTTTCGCGCGCTGGTGGAGTTTGGTAATTTTCGCCTGGCGGCGGAATCGATCTGCCTTTCACAGTCGGCGCTAAGCCGCCGCATCGATAAGCTGGAAACCACGCTGGGTATTAAGCTGTTTGAGCGGACCACACGCCGCGTCACGCTGACGCTGAAAGGGCATGCGTTTGCTCAGCGTTCGGAAAAGCTGCTGGCCGATTTTGAAGAGGTCATGGCCGATCTGAGTGAGGTGAGCTTAGCCCGCACCGGACTGATTACTGTGGCCTGCGTGCCGTCAGCGGCCTACTATTTCATGCCCAACATCATCCGGCTGTTTCAGGTGCGCTATCCCCGCGTACGCGTGAAACTGATCGACAGCAGTGCGGCTAACGTCTATGACGCGGTGATTGGCGGGCAGGCTGACTTCGGCATCAGTTTTTCCAGCCGCTCGCAGCCGGATGTGCATTTTCAGCCGCTGATGGATGACCCGTACGTGGCGGCCTGCAGGCGAGACCATCCGATAGCAGGCAAAAAGAGCCTGAGCTGGCAGGCGTTTTATCAGCATGAATGGATTGGGCTGGATAAAACCTCCGGCAACCGTAACCTGCTCGATCAGGCGTTACAGGCTGTTATGCCGGAGAAGCCCTGTGTCTGTGAAACCCGGCACGTGACAACTATGCTGGGGATGGTTGAGGCGGGGCTCGGCATTGCTGCCGTCCCCGCCATGTCGCTACCTGGCTACGAGCACGCGCTGCTGACGGCGGTGCCGTTAACCGATCCACCGGTGAAACGCACTGTGGGCCTGCTGCGCAAAAATGGCCGGATACTGTCACATATCGCCAGCGAACTGGAGAACCTGATCATTGAACAGTATCAGCGACTTTAACCGGTTTTGACGCTTTCACGGTGTGCAGGCCGCTGGCGTGGACAGCCTGCTGAGCCTCGGGCGAGGCGAGCCAGTGCAGCAGCTTCGCTGCCTCATCTGGCTGTGCTGACCTGCGCACCACGGCACCGGCAAAACGAGTGGTGTATTGCAGCTTGTCCGGCAGTTCACCAATGAAGGTTACGCCTGAAACAGGCAACAGCTCACTGACCTGCTGAAACCCGATGGCGTATTTACCTTCAGCAACCTGGGAAGCGACCGGGATGCGTTCAACTTCTACCGCCTTGCCTTTAATCTGATCCTCAATGCCCAGCCGTTTGAACAGCTGACTGCTGACATATTTGCCGCTGGCGCTGTCAGAATAGGCGATGGAAGAGGCATTCAGCAGGGCAGTACGCAACTCACTTTCGCTGCCGATTTTAATGGGTGTGGCACCCTTTTTAATGACGGCGCCAATGCGGGAGTCCGCCAGTTCAACCCGTGAGCCTGGCAGCGTCGCGCCCTCTTTTTGCAGATTGCTTAGCGCATCGCCAACCATGATGACCACATCAGCCGGTTCACCGCGTGCCAGCCGGGCTGGAATGGCTTGCGGTGTTTTACCCATTGACGGACCAGCAACGGTGTTGATGGTGATCCCTTCCTGTTTTGCGAATTGTGGCGACAGCGTATCCCACGCCGCTTTAAACCCGCCGGAGATCATTACCGTCAGTTCTTTTGCCTGCGCCGTGGCGCTGCCTGCCACGCTAAACAGCAGGGCAGCATAAAGTGACATCGTTTTCAGTTTCATCTTCCGTTCCTCAGCTAACAGTTTCATGGGCAGGCGTGACGGCACTGCGGGTACGACGATAGAGGTAGAGTGTCGCGCCCAGAGCGCAAACTGCCGCAAAACTCATCCAGTAACCTGGCGAGGCTTTATCGCCGGTCATCTCAATCAGGCCGGTTGACATCACCGGGGTAAAACCACCGAACAGCGCTGTTGCCAGGCTGTAGGCCAGTGAGAAGCCCGCAACACGGACTTCCGCGGGCATAATTTCGGTCAGCGCCGGGATCATCGCGCCGTTGTAGAGCCCGTAGATCATCGACAGCCACAGCAGTACACCCAGCATCATCGAAAAGCCTGGTGCCGCCGCCAGCATGCTCAGGGCCGGATAGGTGGTGACGATCGCCAGCAGTGTCATGGCGACCAGTACAGGCTTACGGCCAAAGCGGTCGGAGATCGCGCCGCCAATCGGCAGCCAGATAAAGTTCGACACTGCTACCAGCAAGGTCACCAGCAGGCTGTCAGAGGCGCTGAGCAGCAGCACTTTTTTGCCAAAGGTCGGCGCATAAACCGTAATCAGGTAAAACGCCGTGGTGGTCATCGCCACCATCAGCATCCCGGCAATCACCACCTGCCAGTTAGCCAGCAGGATGCGGAACACCTGCTTCACATCGGGATGGCTGCGACGGTTGTTGAACGCCTGTGTCTCTTCAAGTTTGCGACGCAATATGAAGATAAACGGCACAATCAGACAGCCAAACAGGAACGGAACACGCCAGCCCCATTCACGGATGGCGCTCTCTTCCAGCACGGCGTTGAGGATAAAGCCCATCGCCGCCGCCACCATAATGGCGACCTGCTGGCTACCCGACTGCCAGCTGGTGTAGAAGCCCTTGCGGCCCGGCGTAGCGATCTCCGCCAGATAGACCGACACGCCGCCCAGCTCTGCTCCGGCGGAGAAGCCCTGTAACAACCGACCGATCAGCACCAGCATCGGCGCCCACAGGCCAATGCTCTGGTAGGAGGGGATCAGCACGATCATAAAGGTGCCTGCCGCCATGATGGAGAGCGTGACAATCAGGCCCTTACGGCGACCGACCTTATCAATGTACGCTCCCAGTACCACTGCGCCAATCGGGCGCATCAGGAATCCTGCGCCGAACACGGCAAAGGTCATCATCAGTGAGGCGAACTCACTGCTGGCCGGGAAAAAGGTATGGGCGATGTAAGTGGCATAGAAACCAAACAGGAAGAAATCGAACTGTTCGAGGAAATTGCCGGAGGTAACACGAAATATGGCGCCAATCCTGGCGCGATGAGTCATGGGTGAGGTCGTTTGCATCAGTAACTCCAGTAAGGTTTGACGCTTTTTGCCGCGCCTGTTACTGAAGAGTGGATCAGCGCCCGTCGCTAAATAAGTGCAAAAAAGGCATTGATTGATGTGTGGGGAACATGATTTCTGGGGGTTATCATATAAAACCTATTTTATTCAGCAAGTTGAAGCGGATGGCTGTTTTTCTGCTCGTGTTAACGTGCGTGAGATAAGTTTGCGGAATTGTGACAGATTTCATATGCGTGTTACCGTCTAAAACGGAGATTCTGGCGTGACCAGAGGTCAGCGATGCTGGGGGCAAAGAGGTTCAGGACCGAGGTGGCGTGGAGGCATCAGGCAACGGTGATGTCGAAAAACGTACGTAGAGTTGCAGGTAGCGCATCTGATGTTCGGGTCGTGCCTCGGCTTCAAACAGTACGGCAATCATCGCTATTTCCTTTGGGTAAGATCAAAAAGGGCTGTAGCGCAAAAATAGCGGGCGGGGCAAAGCCATGCTTCGGCCAGTGACGAAATATGACTGTACAGGTGATAACCAGCCCGAACAGTCTCATGATGGAGCAAAGCGTATGTTCAGCGGACTCAGTGCCTTTCCCCTTACTCCTTTTGCCGATGGCAAACCCGATGAAGCGGCCTTTCTTCGGATCCTGCGCAGGCTGACGGAGGCAAAAGTCGATTCTCTGGGCGTGCTGGGGTCCACCGGCAGCTACGCCTGGCTGACACGGGCACAGCGCAGGCGCATTGCTGAGCGGGCCGTTGAACATGCGGAGGCGATTCCAGTGATGATCTGCATTGGCGCGATAAATACTGATGAGGTGCTGGCGCTGGCAGAGGATGCGCAGCAGGCGGGCGCAGCCGCTTTACTGCTGCCACCGCTGGGGTATCAGACGTTGAAAGAAGATGAGGTGTTTACGCTGTTTGAAACCGTGACGCGACACGCCTCGGTGCCAGTCTGCATTTATGACAATCCGCGCACCACCCATTTTACGTTCTCCGATGCGTTACTGAGCCGGATTGCCTCACTTCCCGGTATCGGGTCGGTAAAAATTCCCGGTGTTCCGGCGGCGCAATCGGCAGCAAATGATCGCCTGGCCCAACTGCGCGACATACTGCCTGCTTCCGTGTCGGTTGGCATCAGCGGCGACGCGTCTGCTGCCAATGCGTTGATTGCAGGCTGTGATGGCTGGTATTCCGTGTGCGGCGGGCTGTTCCCACGTGTCGCGAAAGCAATGACCGACGCAGCAGCAGCAGGTGATCATGAGAGCGTCAGGGCGCAGTCGGAGCGCCTGCAGCCTTTGTGGTCGCTGTTCCGCCAGCACGGCGGCAGCTTCAGGGTGATGAATGCCGCAGCAGGTCTGCTGGGACTGACGGCACGCGACTGCCTGCCGCGTCCGCTGTTGCCACTCTCTGATGCGGATAACCAGCAGATTGCTGAGGTGCTTGCGGCACTCGATCTCTCGTAAATTTGCAGAAGATGTTAACTGTGCCGCACCAGGTTAAAGCCTTCCTCCTCCTGCGGCGGTTCAAAATAGCGGGTAATCAGCGTGAACTGCTCGTCCGTGGCGGCAAAGGCGTGTTCGCCGCTCTGATTACGGGCGTGCAGACGCGCTTTACACAGCGCGTCCGGCACATCCAGGTAATGCATGCGATGGTCGGCAGAGGATGCCTCAATCACCGAGCGCATCCAGTCACGATTCCCCCGGGTGTTGGCCGGAAAATCGAGCACAACCGATACGCCTGCGTTAAGCAATGCGACCAGATGCGGCGTCATCGCCTTCCTGAGCTTTGCCGCAACACGCACGTAATCAGCCACCGATTGCATCTCATCCTTATAGAGTGCGGCCAGCCACTGATCTTCGCTGATCACTACGTAACCGGGCGCAGCACCCAGCTGTGCTGCCAGCGTCGATTTCCCGGACGCTATTTTTCCACACAGCAGATGCAGCGTGGCGGAGAAAGAGGTCATGGTCATAGCACGCCTGTGGAACCTGATAATAAATCGGGAAGATTAAGGCTAACAAAAGAGTTGAAAGAGAAGCAATGAGAGTCGTCGGGTCGGTTTAACAAGGTCGTACACGTATATCAGCTATCAGCTATCAATATTCGCGTCGGTGTAAATTACGGTGCAAAAAAGCGGCAGCTTTTCAGCAGAGGTGACGCGCCTGAACGGGGAAATACGGTCAGGCGGGTTTTCGTGGTAATGCCCGGTGTTGAATCTGTGCTGAACAGCCAGCCACAGACTTCATTTTTGGGCCATCAGCAACGTCAGCAGTTCACGGCAACAGGCTTCTTCTTCAGCACTGTCCGCAGAGGCCAGATGACGCAGTAACTCCATACAGCTTTTTTCCTTGCCCGCTTCCAGTAACTCTTCGATTAGAAAATTAAGTTTATCCTGCTCAGATGCAGCAAAGGATGAACGGAACTCACTATTAACCGGCGCGTTGTGATTCAGCGGCAAGGTAAGGGTGTTTTGCATCGGCATATTATTATCCTTTTACGGGTTAAAAAACGAACTGGCGTTGTCATTAAACTTATACAACGATCTTCATTTTGTACAGAAGTGAGCCCGAATGATTTTTTACAGGAAGCTAAGCGCAGCGCGGCCTGAGGGGAAACTGTGGTGAATCATTCAGTTAGCTGGGAAGGGAATGGTGGAAAAATTGTACGCGTTTTAAGTCAAATTTTTCGTGCAGGCAAAATGGGCATTCATGCGGCAGTTCATGAGGCGGCCCGCCGGGCCGCCTGCACTATTGCGTGGTCAGGAAATCTTCGCGCTGTGGCGTAAAGGTATCCAGCAGCACGCCAGCCTCAAGACAGACACAGCCATGAACCACATTGGGTGCTTTATAGAGTGTGTCCCCAGCGCCAACTTCCCGGGTTTCACTGTTGATGGTGAAGGCAAAGCGTCCGCTCAGCACATAGGTCAGCTGCTCATGGGGATGATGATGTAGCGGACCGATGGCGTCTTTTTCAAAACGCACTTCAACTGCCATCATTGTGCCGCCATGTGCCAGTACGCGGCGGGTCACGCCGTTACCCAGATCTTCCAGTGGTCGCTCTTTGTGGTAGATAAACATCATTGTCCTCAAGCAGTCGTGGGCGCTGCAATGGCCGTTTTGTGATGGGCCTCACAGCACCAGGGTGAATTAATCCATGCACTTTAATGGTTTTTCTCTAAAATGAAACGGTGTTTCATTTATTTTACGAGGGTAGATCATGAAAATCGCGTTAATGATGGAAAACAGTCAGGCCGCTAAAAACGTTACCGTGCTGAAAGAACTGGAAGGCGTCGCGCAGCCGCTGGGCCATCAGGTCTTCAACGTCGGGATGAGCGATGAGCAGGATCATCATCTGACCTACATTCACCTCGGCATCCAGGCCAGCGTGCTGCTTAACAGCCAGGCAGTGGATTTTGTCGTTGCGGGCTGTGGCACCGGCCAGGGCGCGCTGATGTCGCTTAACATCCATCCGGGCGTGGTCTGTGGCTACTGTATCGATCCGGCGGATGCTTACCTGTTCGCTCAAATCAACAACGGCAATGCCTTATCTCTGCCATTTGCTAAAGGTTTTGGCTGGGGCGCTGAGCTGAACCTGCGCTTTATCTTTGAAAAAGCGTTCACGGGCGAGAAGGGCAATGGCTATCCGCCAGAGCGCAAAGAGCCGCAGGTGCGAAACGCCGGTCTGCTGAATCAGGTCAAGGCTGCGGTGATCAAAGAGAACTACCTTGATACCCTGCGTGCCATCGATCCTGAACTGGTTCGCACCGCCGTCAGCGGCCCGCGTTTCCAGCAGTGCCTGTTTGAGCATGGCAAAAACCAGGAGATCGTTGCCTTTGTGCGTCAGCTGACCCACTAACGCATTCGATATCACAGGGCCGGTCCAGCCGGCCTTTTTTGATTCTTTTCAGATACCCGCTGATATTCAGCCCGGCTGCGCCAGCGCCGCATGATTGTGGCGACTCGCTTCCACCAGCATCCGCGTATAGGGCATTGCGGCGCGATCGGCCACCAGCGTCGGCACATCCAGCGTCTCCAGCACTTTGCCCTGTTGCATGACGGCTACGCGATGGCAGAGATGCGCCACCACGCCAAGATCGTGCGTCACCATCAGATAAGTCAGGTTCTCCTGCTGCTGCAGATCGCTGAGCAGATTCAGGATCTCTGCCTGCACCGAAACATCCAGTGCGGAGGTCGGCTCATCCAGCAGCAGCACGCGTGGCTCCAGAATCAGCGCCCTGGCAATTGCCACGCGCTGACGCTGACCACCGGATAGCTGGTGGGGATAACGCGTCTGCCAGGCACGGTTCAATCCGACTTTATCCAGCATCGCCACGACCCGCTGCTGACGCTGCCCGATACCCTGAATCTGCAACGGCTCTTCCAGAATGTCGCCCAGCGTGTGACGCGGATGCAGCGAACCGTAAGGGTCCTGAAACACCATCTGCACCTGCCGACAGCGCGCCCGAACGATGTGATGCGCCAGTGGCTGACCATCAATCATCAGCTCTCCCTGCCAGTGAGTGAACAGCCCCGCCAGACACTTCAGCACCGTGGTTTTGCCCGAGCCAGATTCACCGACCAGCCCGAAGATTTCACCCTGATTAACCTGCAGATTTACGTCGAACAGCACCTGATTCCGCGCGCCTTCATCGCCAAAGCTGAGGTTGAGATTTTTTACATTAATCATCACCACTCCTTAATCGGTTAACCAGCTTGCGTGACGTTGTAACACTGGCAGGCGTGTGCGGCGGTGATCAAGGTCGGGCAGCGCCGCCAGCAGTCCCTGCGTGTAAGGATGCTGTGCGCGATCGAGGTCACAGGCGGCCAGTGACTCCACGACGCGCCCGGCATACATCACCAGCACCCGATCGCAAAAGCTGCGCACCAGATTGATATCGTGACTGATAAAAATCAGCCCCAGTCCGCGCGCTTTCACCAGATCATCGAGCAGTGCCAGCACCTGCAGTCTTACTGAGACATCCAGCGCAGAGGTAGGCTCATCGGCAATCACCAGTTCCGGTTCGGTGATCAACATCATGGCAATCATCACGCGCTGACCCTGACCGCCGGAAATCTCATGAGGATAGAGCTGATAAACCCGTTCTGGATCGCGGATCTGCACTTCCTCCAGCATTGCCAGCGCCCGCTGACGTGCTGCCGATTTCTGATCGCGATGATGACTACGCCAGGCCTCGGCGATCTGCTCACCAACCCGAATCACCGGATTCAGCGAATATTTCGGGTCCTGCATAATCATTGAGATGCGTTTGCCACGAATGGCGCGCATCTGCGCCGGGCTGGCGTGCAGCAGGTCGATATCGCCAAACTGCATCCGGCTCGCCTCAATGCGCGCCTTCGCCGGATGCAGCTGCAGCAGGGCGCGACCCACGGTCGATTTACCGGAGCCAGACTCGCCGACTATCGCCAGCTTCTCCTGACCGAGCTGAAAAGAGACGCCGCGCACCGCCGGGGTTGCCTGGCGTCCGTTAATAAAGTTCACGTGCAAATCGCGCACGTCGAGCAACGGCGTGGCGTTACTCACTGCGGGGATCAAGCAGGTCACGTAGGCCATCTCCTAAGAAATTAAATGCCAGGCTGTTAATCAGGATCGCCAGACCGGGCACGGTGACCACCCACCAGCACTCAAGCATGTAGGTGCGGCCGCTGGCGATCATCGCGCCCCATTCCGGATCGGGCGGCTGTGCGCCCAGCCCGAGAAATCCCAGCCCGGCGGCAGTGAGGATAATGCCCGCCATATTCATGGTGATGCGGATAATCACCGACGGCAGGCAGAGCGGAATAATATGTTTCCACAGCACCCGCAGCGGCGATGCGCCCTGTAAACGGACCGCTGAGATAAAGTCCGCCTGACGCAGCGACAGCGTTTCGGCGCGCGCCAGACGGGCGATAGGCGGCCACGCGGTGAGCGTAATGGCAATCACCACATGCTCCAGACCCGGGCCCAGGGCGGCAACAAACGCCAGCGCCAGTACCAGGCTCGGGAAGGAGATAAAGATATCGGTGACGCGCATCAGCACGCTATCGACTTTGCCGCCGAAGTAACCGGCGGTGACGCCCAGCAGCAGGCCCAGTGGCCCGACAGTGACCGACACCAGCAGTACAATGTAAAGCGTGATGCGCGCGCCCCAGACCAGACGGCTGAAGATATCGCGGCCAAACTCGTCGGTGCCAAACCAGTGGGCTGCACCGGGCGGTGTCAGGGCGTTGTTCAGATCCTGAATCAGCGGATGATATGGCGCGATCCAGGGCGCAAACAGTGCGACGATGCAGAGCAGCAGCACAATGCCGCCGCCAATGGCGGTGAGGGGATTACAGGCCATGCGCCAGAGGAAATAGCCGCAGCGGGCTGCAAACCGCTGGCAGCGTGCCAGACGCTCGCGGGAGTGACTTACAGAGGCAGTGTCAAAGGAGATCGTCATACTTTGGTCCTCGGATCAAACACCTGATAGAGCAGGTCGGAGATCAGGTTAAGCAGTACAAAAATCAGGCCCACCACCAGCACACAGCCCATCACCGCATTCATATCGCCCAGCATCAGGCTGCCGGTGAGGTAAGAACCAAAGCCGGGCCAGGAGAAGACCGTTTCGATCAGTACCGCGCCCTCCAGCAGCGAGCCATAGGCCAGCGCCACGACGGTCAGTAGCTGCACCAGGATGTTGCGGAAGGCGTGCTGCCAGATCACCTGCCATTCGGTCAGGCCTTTGACCCGTGCGGTCAGGATGAACTCCTGCGAGAGCTGCGCCAGCATAAAGCTGCGCGTCATGCGGCTGATGTAGGCCATAGAGTGAAAACCCAGCAGCGAGGCGGGCAGTACCAGATGGTTGAGTGCGTTCCAGAATACCTGGCTGTTGCCGGCCAGCAGGGCATCGATCAGCATGAAGCCGGTGCGATGGGGCACAATGCCATCCAGGCTGAAATCCACCCGTCCTGCGCCGCCGACCCAGCCGAGATGGGCATAGAACAGCAGCAGGCCCATCATGCCGACCCAGAAGATCGGCGTGGAGTAACCGGCCAGACTGAGCATCCGCACCACATAGTCGATGACGCTGTTACGGCGTGCCGCCGCCAGCACACCCAGTGGTACGCCGAGGCCCGCACCAATCACAATTGCCAGCGTGGCCAGCTCTACTGTGGCGGGAAAGACGCGCAGAATGTCGTATACCACCGGCTGACCGGTGAGCAGCGCATGGCCGAGATCGCCATGCAGCAGCGCGTTAAGGTAGATGCCAAACTGTACCCACAGCGGTTTATCAAAGCCGAGCTGGTGGTAGACCTGCTGGTAAGTGGCCTGATCGGCGTCGGGGCCGACAATCGCCAGCACCGGATCCAGCGGCATTACCCGGCCAATAAAAAAGGTCAGCAGCAGCAGGCCGAACAGGGTAATCAGCACCTGCACCGCGCGATGGCTGATGCGACGGCACTGATGTCGGGTCAGGGTCAGAATCATGGGGTGCCTCCCGCCAGGGCTTCAGGGGTTTTCCAGACGTCGCGCAGAAAGGTGGTCGCGGAGGGATGGGGCTGATACGCCTGCACCCGGTTACTGACCACCACGGAGTCGAGCATTTGTGAAATCGGCATCAGCGCAGGCACCAGCTGGTCATAGCGTTGCTGGATGGCGAAATAGTCCTGCTGCTGACGGGATTTGTCGCGTTCAACCAATGCCTGATCGATCATGCGGTTAAGCTGCGCGTCGTAGAAACCGGTGCGCCAGCCCTGAAAGTTAGTCAGCCGGGCGCTGTCCGCATTGTTCGGGTTGTAGACCAGCGAACGCAGGCTGGAGTGGGGATGCGGCTCTACACCGCTGCCGCCGCGTCCGACCAGCAGATTAAACTGACGATCGCGCATCGCGCCATAAATCTGGTTGCCGGTGCCGGTAATGATTTTTGCGCGAATCCCGCCCTGCAGCAGCGTTGACTGCACCGCGATGGCGATATTCAGGAACGGCTGATCGGCCAGCACCCGCAGCGTGGTGTTGAAGCCGTCCGGATAACCCGCCTCAGCCAGCAATGCCCGGGCACGCGGCACATCAAGCCGGTAACCGGGGTCGGGTAGCGTGGCGGGCATCCCGGCCTGAATCGGGCGCTGATGGAGTTCGCCGTAGCCGGTCATCAGGCTCTTATTGATGCCCTGATAATCGACCAGATAGCGGACCGCCTCACGCACTTTGCTATTCCCGAAGTGCGGATCTTTCATGCTCATCGCCAGGTAATAAATCGTCCCTTTTCTGACTGCGTCGATGGTGAGGTCGGGATCGTGGCGCAGGGCGCGCACGTCGGGGATCGCCATGTTACTGGCAATATCCAGGTCGCCTTTCTCCATCATCAGCCGCAGGGTCTGCGACTCCTGAAGGTGGCGGAACACCACCCGCGATATTTTTGCCTCTCCGCGCCAGTAGTCTGCCGCGCGACTCATCCGCAGCACATCTTTTGCCTGCCAGACATCCAGCCGGAACGGGCCGGAACCCGCTTCATGCGTGGTCAGCCAGCGGTTGCCCCAGTCGCCATCAACCTCATGCTGCTGCACCGTTTTGCGGTCCAGGACCACCATGCTGCCCAGCGCCGCCAGCGAGTAAATCACCAGTTGCGGATCGTTTGGCTTAGGAAGTGTGATCACCAGCGTGCGGTCGTCGGGGGCGGTGATCATCTGGTCAACGTTTTCGCGGCTGAAACCGTACGATTTCCACACTGAAGCCTGCGCCAGATTCAGATGCAGCACCCGCCGCATCGACCAGACCGCATCGGCGCTGGTGAGCGGATTACCGGAATGAAACCTGACGTTGTCACGCAGGTGAAAGGTCAGGGTGCGGTTATCCGGGCTCACTGACCAGCGTTCGGCCAGCGCCGGGCGCACTTCGGTGAGCTGCTGCGGATTCAGCTCAACCAGGCCGTCATAAAGATTCACCACTATGCCGACCACCTCGTTGCCGGTCATGGCGGCCGGATCCAGGGTGAGCAGGTTATTCATGTTCATGCCGACGATTAGCTGGTCATCCGGCGTTTTTGCCTGGATAGACGCGCTGCCCGTCAGCACCACCAGCGTGATCAGCCACGCGCCACATCGTTGTGTCAGGGTCATAAGTGAAGTCCAGCAGGTCAGAGGTTTTTTCCCGTTTACCGCGTCGTCAGAGGTGCGCGGTAACGGGGTTCTTATTGTTTGCCGTACTTTCGGAAGTGCGATTTACCAGCGATTCAGCGTATGAGTCTCAATCCAGCTGAAATTAATATCTTCACCCAGTCCGTTTCGCGTGGGCAGGGTGACAAAGCCCTGATCGTCCATCGGATCAATCAGGCTATTGAGGTAGGCAGGCGGCGTCTCATAATCCAGGAAGGGATGCAGCAGGCCGCGCTCATACCAGCGGCAGTTACGAATCGCGCCGACCACCGCCAGGCTTGCTGCACCATTGCCGTGGACTTCACAATCCATACCAAAGGCTTCAGCCAGACTGGCCACTTTCAGCGTGGCAGAGATGCCGCCTACGCCATTGGCACCCGCACGCAGAATGTCGCACGCGCCGGCGCGAACCCAGTCGGCACGGCTGTGATGTTTACCGCCCAGACTTTCCGGGCCAAGCACGTCAATAGAGAGGTTGTCCGCCAGCCAGGCGTAAGAGGCCATGCTCTCTTCTTCCATTGGCTCCTCAAACCAGGCGAAATGAAGTTTTTCCAGTGCCTTGCCGATGGTCAGCGCGTCACTTCGGCTATACCAGTGGTAGCCATCCAGCATCAGTGCGATATCAGGGCCGACCGCTTCGCGCACTGCCGCGCAGGCTTTGATATCCATGGCCGGGCTGGGCGCAAAGGAGACCGGCGGCATCCAGGTGTGCAGCTTGATCGCCTGATACCCGCGCGCCACCAGCTTTTCAGCAAACTGTGCATACTCATCGGGCGTCGATAAACCACCTTTCAGCTCATCGCCACACATGGTGCTGCCATAAGCCGGGATCTTCTCGCGATAGCCGCCCAGCAGCTTGTGGACCGGCTGTTTCAGTTTGCGCCCAATCAGATCCCACAGTGCCTGCTCCACAGCGGAGAGCGCCCGTTCGGTGAGCTGGTGGGCACTGCCGCGCTGCCAGTGCACCAGGTCCTGCCACAGACGCTCGCGGTCAAAGGCGTTCTGACCGATCAGCACCTTGCGGAAGAAGGCATTAACCACGTGAGAACGAACCACTTCCGGCGGCGCAAAGGCGTAACCGCAGTCGCCATCCTCGCTGGTCAGGGTCAGTAACGCCATCTGGGCATCATTCTCCGGACCCGGATGAGAGTGTCCTGCGCTGTCGGCGCAACGCTGGGTGGGATAAGTAAAAAGGGTGACATCAATGGCGCTGATCTTCACGGTTAAGCTCCTGTGGCAGGCTGTCCTGATGAATTATTAAAACGCTGTTTCATTTTAAATTTAGCGATCACAATTCATTAACGCATTAGCCAAAACGATACGATTAATGGCTAAAATATGTGCAGCCGCCCAGGCCGTTGTGAGCATATTCACGAAAGATGCGCGTTTTGTGAGCCGCGACACGCTGCGCTTTTTTGTGCCCGGAGGGAGCATTGTTTACCCTCTTCTCAGCCTGTTAACGCCGCGCTGCAAAAACATTTATTTGGATGACTTCCCCTGACCCCGGTTTTAGGTAATAGTAACGCCGTTTTACATTAATAATTCTCATTATCATTTGTGCGGGTTTTTACAATGAAAAAATGGTTTTTAGCGCTGGGGCTGTTGACGTTAGCCGGGACGGCTTCGGCCAAAATGATTACCGATGTTGCAGGCCGTCAGGTCGAGGTGCCGCAGGAGGCAAAACGCATCATTCTGGGCGAAGGGCGTCAGATCTATCTGCTGGCGGCGTTTGATACGGGTGCGCCGTTTAAGCGGGTGATTGGCTGGCGTGATGACCTGCATAAAGCGGACTGGGACGGTTATCAGGCTTATGAAAAACGCTATCCGGAAATTAAAAAATTACCGACCTTTGGTGGCGCAAAAGATGGCACCTTCAACGTGGAACAGGCGTTAACCCTGAAGCCCGATCTGGTGCTGATGAATCTGGAATCCAAAGCTGCCACCGATGAAGGCAAGCTGATTGAAAAACTGCAGGCGGTGGGTGTGCCTGTTGTGTTTATCGATTTCCGCGAAGCCCCGATGGAGAACGCGGAGAAAAGTATCCGCATCATGGGCGAACTGGTGAATAAACCAGAGCGGGCGCAGGAAATTATTACCTTCCGCCAGCAGCAGATTGACCTTGTCACCTCGCGTCTGAAAAACTTTACCGGCTACCGGCCGAAAGTGATGATTGACCGTGCAGGCGGCTACAGCGACGAGTGCTGCATGTCGTTTGGTAATGAGAACTTTGGTCAGATGGTAGAGATAGCAGGCGGTCGCAATATCGCTAAAGATCTGATTCCTGGTACCTTCGGCACCGTTAACCCGGAGCAGATCATCGCCAGCCAGCCGGATGCGGTGGTGGTGACCGGCGCGAACTGGAAGAACTACAATACCGTGGGCAAATGGGTCGGCGTGGGTCCGGGTGCCAACGTCACTGAAGCCACGGCGCGTCTGAAAGCGCTGATGATGCGCGATGCTTTCAAAACTCTGCCGGTGGCGCACAACGGCAACGTCCACGCCATCTGGCATCAGTTCTATGATAGCCCGTATCAGTTTGTGGCGATTCAGGCGCTGGCGAAATGGCTGCACCCCGATCTGTTTGCTGATTTGGATCCGGACGCCACGTTCCGCACCTTCCACGAGAAGTTTCTGCCGCTGCCTTACCAGCCAGGATACTGGGTCACGTTACCCGCGGATAAGTCCTGACAGACCGGCGATGACAGGGACGTCATCCGCCTGATTTGCAATTCCCTTCGAATAAACCCTCTGTTTCTCTTCAGATTTACTAATCTTTTACAGGCGCGGCGTCGGTTGCTCTGAGCAGCGCGACGTCTGACCCGATCCGCATTCACGTTAAAAATGGAGAGAAACATGCGCAATACCCTGGGAAGATCGGCGTTTGCCGTGACGCTTTATGCCTTGCTGGAGCCTGTGCCGCTGGGCTTTTTTGTCGCCGCCTGGCTGTTCGACATTCTCTACATGCAGACCTTTGTACAGTTCTGGACGGATGCCGCCAGCTGGCTGATTGCGCTGGGACTGATACTGGCGATTGTGCCGCGACTCATCGCGCTGGTTTATCTGTTTCGTGGCAGTGACAGTGCGGAAAAGGGCCATTTCTGGCTCTGGCTGGTGGCGATTGCGATCGCTATCGTCAATGCGTTTATTCACAGCCGTGATGCCGCCGCTGTGATCCCGCTGGGTGTGACGCTTTCGACGCTGGTGGTAGCACTGCTGCTGCTGGCGAATGTGCAACTTGCGTTACGTCAGCGTAGCGCTTAAGGAGGAGCCACCATGAACATACCGCATAAAACGCTGCTCGCGCTGACCCTGACCGCCTTGCTGGCAGGCTGTGATGAGGGTGCGCTGGTCGATCCGCAAAAGCAGACGGGACCGAACCCTGAACTGCCGCAGGCGAAGAATTTCTTTATGCCGCCAATGCAGGTGCCGGAAGGCACGCCCTGGAAAGCGGGTGAAATGCCAAAAGTGGCTGACGGGTTAAAGATTGAAAAAATTGCTGAGAATCTGCAGCATCCGCGTCAGGTCTATGTGCTGCCAAATAACGATGTGCTGGTGGCGGAATCCAACGGACCACCGAAGCCAACGACACGGCCTAAACAGCTGATCATGGGCATTGTGCAAAAAGCGTCAGGCAAAGGGGGAGAAGGCGGCAATCGCATTACGCTGTTGCGCAATGTTAACGGTAAATGGGAGCAGCATCGCTTTATTGAAAATCTGCATTCGCCGTTTGGTATGCAGCTGATTGGTAATACGCTCTATGTCGCGAACGCTGACAGCCTGGTGAAATTCCCCTATCGCGAAGGGGAAACGGAGATTCGCACCGCACCAGAAGAGGTGACAGAATTGCCGGGTGGACCGATTAACCACCACTGGACCAAGGCGCTGTTAGCCAGCCCCGATGGCAGCAAGCTCTATGTCGGTGTCGGCTCCAACAGTAACGTCACCGAGAACGGCATTGGTGCCGAATATCGTCGTGCGGCGGTGCTGGAGGTGGACGCAGCCAGTGGTGCCAGCCGTATCTTCGCCAGCGGACTGCGCAATCCAACCGGCTTACAGTGGGAGCCGCAGAGCGGCAAGCTGTGGGCTGTAGTCAATGAGCGTGATGAAATCGGCTCCGATCTGGTGCCTGATTACATGACCTCAGTGCAGGATAAAGGCTTCTACGGCTGGCCCTACAGCTACTATGGCCAGCATGTGGATACCCGTGCCGAACCGCAGCGCCCCGATCTGGTAGAGAAAGCGATCAAGCCCGATTATGCCCTGAGTTCACATGTCGCGCCGCTGGGTCTGCTGTTTTATGGCGCCGATAACATGCCGCAATACCGTGGTGGCGCGTTTATCAGTGAGCATGGCAGCTGGAACCGGACACCGCTGAATGGCTATAAAGTGGTGTGGGTGAAATTCGAGAATGGCAAGCCAGTAGGGCAGCCGCAGACGGTGGTCTCGGGCTTCCTGACGGATGACGAGAAGCAGGTGCGCGGTTTGCCGGTGGGTCTGGCCAGCGACAAACAGGGCGGTGTCCTGATTGCTGACGATGCAGGTAATACCGTCTGGCGAATCAGCGCCGCGAAGTAAGTTCCGTGCTGCTTTTTTAAGCAGGAAGCAGGCATAAATAAAGGATTTGGCATGTCGCCAAATCCTTTATTTTTTTGTTCGCTACCCGGCTGGTAACCGCGCTGCGAACGAGGTGCTCAGCACTCTCCACAGACAAGATTGTAAAATGTGCGGCTAAGGATTTCAAGTTTCGCCAAAATGCTGTATGTTTATACAGGTGTTGAGTGTTGAGCATCGCCTCATTGTCGACTGGCCGCTCCCAGGGGCACGGTTTTAAAATCCCGGCAGGCATCAGGTGGTGCTGGCCTGTGGCTTTAACCATGAGTGCCGCTCAGCCCTCTCCACAAAGATGTGCTTAGGCACCCGGCGGGTAGAGTCAAAGCCCTGGTTTGCCGAACAGCGCGCTCCTGTAAAAGGAGAAGGAAAGTGATGGAACTGACTAAGCTGATTCTGGATCTTATCCGGGTCATCTTGCAGATCATCGTTGCCCTTATGCAACTGACCGGTCACGCAGGTTAACCGGAACTTGAAACAAGGCGGAGCTAACCACTCCGCCTTTTTTCTTTGTCAATTCTCTGTCATCGGCGTTGTGTAAGGTGGTAAGGCAAAAAGCAGGCCGCCGGGGCGCTGCTTATCCAGACCGGGAGTAATATGTCCATTGCCGCCGTTGTACCTGCCCGTTTAGCGCACACCTGGATTGATGACACTGTGAAGATGCGGGAAACCACCGTGGGTCAGCAGTGTGAGATCCTGGCGCACAGTTCACTGGAATATAGCGAACTGGGTGACTTCTCCTATGTCGGCGAGCACTGCTGCCTGGCCGACACCAAGGTAGGGCGATTCTGCGCCATTGCCAATCAGGTGCGTATCGGTGCGCCAAATCATCCCATGGACCGCGCCTCTCAGCATCGCTTTACCTACTGCCCGGAGTATTATCATCATGATGCCCGACGGGACCAGGGCTTCTTTGCCGCCCGTCGCGCCGACCGTGTAGTGATCGGAAATGATGTCTGGATCGGTCACGGTGTCATTGTGCTGCCTGGCGTTACGATTGGAGATGGTGCGGTGCTGGCTGCGGGCGCCGTCGTGACGAAAAACGTTGCGCCTTACAGCGTGGTTGGCGGTGTGCCGGCCCGGCCACTGCGGGTGCGGTTTACCCCAGCGATTGCGGCCCGCCTTCAGCGCATTGCCTGGTGGAACTGGCCGCTGGAGAAATTGATGGCGAATCTGCCCGACTTTCAGCACGGCGACATCGACGCGTTCTGCCAGCGGCACGATAGTTAATTTGCTCATTATCCCGCTGACTGAGGGCGCGTCTGCCTATTTAAAAATGAGCCAGCCCGCCACGCTAAGCAGTCCCACGGTCAAAATGGCAAACACTTCCCCGCGAGCAAATGCATTCGCACGCTGCTGATCGTCATTATGAATGTCATGAAAACGTGCCAGCGCACGATTTTCATCAGGGGCGGTCACTTCTTCGAATTGTTTCTCGTAGCCGCGCTGAGACAGTTCAGCCGCGCCTGCGCTGTCGCTTCTCTCCAGCACGGTAATCTGGCGTCCCTTCTTAAAAAAACAATATTCCGGCATGTGCTCCTCCTGGAACAGGGTGGCTGTGAGAAATAACCTATATGAACCGGCCGCGCGTTGTATAGCGAAGTCTTGAGACTCTGAATACTGGCGTCGCTTACCGCAAAGCATATCTGTCACGGATGATAACTTCCAGGCTGTTGAATGGTCTGCTGTGCCGGTCTGTCCCTCGCACCACACCAGAGAGTCTTACCGAGCCATCAGTGGAATAATGCCCTGCAGAGGTAATGTCATTAGTGACGCATACCGTACCAGCAGAGAAAGGCAGAGGCGCTGGCAGTTGCCCCGGCATAGCAGACCGCCTGCCATCCCCAGTGGGCGTAAAGCTGGGTAGCTGCAATCGCGCCCAGTGCACTGCCCAGCGAGTAAAAGCACATATAGGCACCGACCAGACGACTGGCTGCCTCGGGCCGGGCAGCCACCAGCAGGCTCTGGTTAATCACATGTACCGTCTGAATAGCGAAGTCGAGCAGGACCACCCCGACTATCAGCAGCAGTAGCGAGCTTTGCAGCGCGGCTATCGGCAGCCAGGAGAAGGTCAGCAGCACCAGGGCGAAGCCGGTGGCTTGCTGCCCCCGTCCCTGGTCAGCCCAAGCGCCTGCTCTGGAGGCCGCCAGCGCCCCGGCCAGACCCGCCAGTCCGAACATCCCAATCGCGGTGTGAGTCAGCGACAGGTCCGTCAGCGGCAGTACCATCGAAGACCAGAGCATACTGAAGGCCGCAAAAATCAGCAGCGCGAGGATGCCTCGCCTGCGCAACAGCGGTTCCGTCCGGAACAGCCGAAAAACCGACAGTAACAGCTGAGTGTAAGGGGTGCGCTGCGGCTGGCCGGTTGTGGCGGGCAGCACTTGCACCAGTACCAGCGAGATCAGCAGTAACAGGCAGGCGGCCGTCAGAAAGACCGCGCGCCAGCCCGCCAGATCGGCAATCATCCCGGAAATAAAGCGCGCCAGCAGAATGCCGATCACGATGCCACTGGTCACGCTACCCACCACCTGTCCACGCTGCGTGGGTGACGCCAGCATGGCGGCCCAGGCCACCATCAGCTGCGTGACTACCGCCATTAACCCCACCAGCAGCATCGCACAGAGCAGCGTCATCAGGTCGGGCGCGAAAGCCGCGGCGGTTAACGCCAGCACGGAAAGCACCAGCTGGGTGAGCACCAGTTTTTTGCGGTTGATGCAGTCGCCTAACGGCACCAGAAAGAGTAATCCGAGGGCGTAGCCGGTCTGAGTGACCGTAACCACCGTGCCAATGGTGCCGGGAGAAACCTGCAGGCTGGTGGCTATCAATTCCAGCAACGGCTGCGCCGAATAAACATTGGCGACCGCCAGCGCAGAGGTGAGTGAGAACAAAAAGATCATCCGGGGCGAGAGCACCGGCATCGCGGCGGGCGATGGATCGGCTTCCTGAGCCTTGCATGTCGTCGTGGTCATAATTATGCCTTCTGGTTTTTATTTGAAACTGGATTGACATTATCATTGATCGAGCTGGTTTTTTTTTGCAACTTCTTTTCAAGGTGGCTAAGCTGGATTCATCAGACAGGCAGAGTGAGAGAATAAAAATGGCTAAGCAGGAATCCCTGAGAACCAGCGAGTGTCCGGTTGCAAGAACCCTGGAGTCTATAGGTGAGCGCTGGTGCATGATGATCGTGCGTGAAGCCTTTGATGACGTCCGCAGATTCAGTGACTTCCAGCGCAACTTAGGGCTGGCGAAAAATATCCTGGCGTCGCGCCTGAAGCAGCTGGTGGAGATTGGGGTGTTTGAGATTGCGCCGGCCTCGGATGGCAGCGCCTACAGCGAATATGTCCTGACCGAAAGAGGCCGTTCACTGTTTCCGGTGGTGGTGGCTATGCGCCAGTGGGGCGAACGCTATCTGTTTGAAAAGGGCGAGACCCACTCGGTGTTGCTGGATAATGCGGAAGGCAAACCGCTGCCGCGTCTTGAAGTTTACTCGTCTCAGGGGCAGAAACTGGATCCCGCCGACTGCCATCGTCAGCGGGTCGTTGCTGAGGGTTAACCGTCGGAGTATCGCCTCCTCCCTGCACGCTGAGCCTGACCTACCTGGCATCGCACGCGATCCCGATCGGCGTTATCAGCCTGTCGATATCATCACATTTTCCAATGACAGGTTGCCTTGTAACTTTCAGATGTGCATGACATTCTCGCTAATTGTATAGACATGTAATTGCAACCAGGGATAGGGCAAATCACGCTTTCCGTTAACGCGTCTCTTACCGTTTCAGCGAGGAATCTATGTCGGTCAAATCATCCGTATCAGATTATTCAGGCGCAGAGAAACCGCGCCTGTCAGAAACCCGTTCTATTGATTACATCCCATTGCGTGAACGGCATGGTCATCCTTTTAGCCAGTTCACGCTCTGGTTTGGTGGCAACCTGCAAATTACCGCGATTGTTACGGGTGCGCTGGCCGTGGTACTGGGCGGCGATGTCATATGGTCCCTAATCGGCTTACTGGTGGGACAGATTCTGGGTGCAGCGATCATGTCGTTGCATGCGATCCAGGGTCCGCGTCTTGGGTTGCCGCAGATGATCACCAGCCGTATGCAGTTTGGCGTCTTCGGTGCCGTGATTCCTCTGGTGCTGGTCTGCATGATGTATGTGGGGTTTTCAGCCAGCGGGACGGTCCTGGCGGGGCAGGCCCTGGCTAAACTTGTCGGTGTCAGCAATGCAACCGGGATGATCCTGTTCAGCACCCTCATCGTGATCATTGCGGTGCTGGGCTATCGCGTGATTCATCAACTGGGGAAGGTGGCGAGCGTCATTGGCGTGTTAGCCTTTGCTTATCTGTTTATCACGCTGTTCACTACGCATGATTTATCCGCCGTGTGGCAGAATCAGCACTTTACCCCGGCAAATTTTCTGCTGGCGGTCTCTCTCTCTTCCTCCTGGCAGATTGCCTTCTGTCCTTATGTCTCGGACTATTCGCGCTACCTGCCAGCAGATGTCTCTGCGAAGAAACTCTTCAGCGCGGTATTTTTGGGCACCGTACTGGGCACCCAGGCGTCAATGACGCTGGGCGTGATCGTCGCGGCCATTGCCGGAAGTGCGTTTGCAGGCAATGAGGTCGGTTACATCGTGAGTATGGGCAGCACAACAACCATGGCTATGGTGATTTATTTCGCCATTTGCTTTGGGAAAATCACCTTTACCACGCTGAATGCGTACGGCAGTTTTATGTCACTGACCACTATTGTCTCTGGCTTCCGTCAGCAGACCACACTGAGTCGCGGCGGGCGCATACTGTTTGTGGTACTGATGGTGGCGCTGGCCTGCGTTATTGCTCTCCTCAGTGAACCGGCCTTTCTGAAATCCTTCACGCACTTCCTGCTCTTTTTGCTGGCTTTCTTTGTGCCCTGGAGCGCGATCAGCCTGACCGATTTTTATCTGATCACCAAAGGCAGCGTTGATGTCCCGGCGCTGTCTCAGCCGGACGGACGCTATGGACGCTGGAACCTTGCCGGTATTACCGTCTATTTTCTGGGGGTGCTGGTGCAACTGCCGTTTATCGATAATCCGCTGCATCACGGATCGCTGACCTGGATTTTTGCCGGTAATGATGTCTCGTGGATCGTCGGCTGGTTTGCGACGGCACTGTTGTGGCTTGTCGCCAGCCGCTGGGATCGCCGTGGCACACCTGAACAGTCAGTTTATCCTGCGGGGTGACAGATTAAGCCGCCGGGCGGCTGGCATTCAGGGAGAGTCAGCGCGGGTGAGTGATCACCCGCGTGTCAGGGAATCTGCGCGTTTTAAATCAGGCTGCTGAAACATCCGCCGTGCCGGTCTGCGCCTCAGCCACCAGAGGCTTCTCAGGCTGTAACAGCGTCATCGCCAGCATGCTGCCGAAGGCGATGACTGCGGTGACGGTAAACATGGCGTTATAGCCGTAATATTGCGCCAGCCAGCCACAAAGCATCGGGGAGATAATTGCCGCCAGATTGGCTATCGCCAGTGTCATACCGCTGTAGGTACCCACCGACGCCTTCGGGGTGACATCAATCACCACCGACCAGTAGACATTATTCACCAGTGCATTCAGCGCATTGCCCAGGGTCATCAGTGCAATAATCCCGGCTGCCGACTGGACATAGGGAATGGCCATAAAGCAGCAGGCGGTGCCGCACAGCGTGACTGCGGCAAAGAGATTGCGCGCCAGACGCAAATTACGAAAGCGGGCCAGCAGGGCATCAGCAATGCGACCGCCCAGCAGCACTGTAATACAGGCACCGCTCCACGGAATCATCGCCACGTACCAGAGCGAGTGCAGGTCATAATGAAAATTATCCTGCAGATACTTCGGCATCCAGGTCACCAGGGTAAAGGTGATGTAAAGGAAGGAGAAGTAGCCGAGTGCGTTGCAGACCAGCGTGCGGCTGGTAAAGAAGCGCCACCAGGGCAGTGGAACGCCATCGCCGGCGCTGCGGCGCTGACCGCTCAGGATCAGCGTGCGTTCTGCTGCGCTGGTGTGGGGACTTTTATCCGGGCTGTCGCTGAACGTGCGGGCAAACAGCAGCATTGCCAGCAGAGAGAACACCCCAAGCAGGATAAACATCATGCGCCAGTCATGGGTCAGAAGCAGCAGGCCTACCGCAATCGGCGCTGTCAGCAGTGCGCCAACCTGCGTCGAGAGCAGGCCGATGCCCAGCGCAAAGCCGCGCTCGTTATCGGGTGCCCAGTGGGCGATCGCCTTGTTCATCAGCGCATAGGCCGGGCCTTCGGAAAAACCAAACAGGATGCGCAGGGCAGCAAAGCAAAGCCCATAATGGCTGAGCCGCCAAACAGCGCCATGCCTAACTCTCCAGCCCAGGCGGTCGCGATTTCCAGCAGCGACCAGAGCACACCTGCCAGCAGCCAGACCTTTTTCGTGCCGATACGATCGGCAAGGAAGCCGCCACATAGCGAACCAAACAGATACCCAAAGCCAAAATATCCCAGCACTGCGCCAAGCTGGACTTTGCTGAAGTGGTACTCGGTCGCAATGGCGTTGGCTGCAAATGACAGGGCGCCACGATCGATGTAATTGATCAGGGCGATCAGGAACAGCAGTGAAAATATGGTGTAACGGTAACGACGGGTATTCATCTTACTTCTCCTGATTAAGTGTCTCAGGAGGACTCAAGCAAGATTGATGCCGGAAAGAAAATTTGCCCGGCTAACACTGGCAGGTAGCGTGCCCGGGCAGTTTACTCTGCCCGAAACGGTATTCGCTGATCTCGCTAATTATTTGCCTGCGCATCAATGCGGTGCAGTTGCTGCCTGACAATGGTGAGTTTTACGCGGCGTTATGATGGCTCGGGCTGACGTGGGGCAGTGGGATAACCACGGCTTCTGCTTCGGCTTCTGTGTCCGGCATTTTGTTCAGTGATTCGCCGACGTGTTGCAAAATCTGCCGCTGGTAAGTTGCATCGGCCACGGTAGTCTGTTCACTCAGCAGCAAGCCCGCCTCATTGACGTTTTTACCTTCTACTTTTATTTTTGTAGTGGCACTGGCCAGCATCCACTCATATTCAATGTCAACGTGACCGCTATCGATACAGCGGATACCTCGCTGACTTAAATCATACGCCAGTACCGTTGCCGTCGGCCCTAAAGAAATCAAGACCAGATCAAAGTTGACGGCATTCTCTAATACGGTATCAAAAAGACGGTCATAAACGGAAAAGGCATTACGGTTCAGCGTGGTAATACGTTTAACGTCGCTTGCGCCATCAAGTAAATCATTGCCTAAACCGAGACGTGTGCCACTGCCCTCAACAATTAATACCCGACGGCCCTGATAAAGCTGTTTGAATTTATCAAATATCGTCCGGGAAAGTTTTTTTTCTTTATAATCGTGATAAGGGCGGGTGACAGACGTATTTCCATACCGGACCTGTTGATTCAGCAGAGTCTCATAATGTTTAAAGTAAAATGATTTATGGAAGAACCAAAACAGGGCCGATCCATTTTTCATATTACGGGTAGTGCGAAAGGCATCCGGCAGACAAATCAGGCAGTTCGGATTAGCCGCAGCGTCCTGTTGCAGCAAGGCTTTGAGCCGCCCTGACAGTTTTGGATCAAAGGGCTGAAAACCGATATTTTTATACCAGGTCATTTCAAGTTCGCCGTCGCCGTAACGGGCCAGAGATAATTGTGGATTACGTAATAACAGATCAATTGTTTCTTCTATCGACATTACGGAATAACGCTTTACTCGTGCCTGTGCAGCAGGGTAGCGAATAGCTGCATTTAAAAACTTAAACGGAAAACGAAACTTGCGATAAATAGCGTTGAGTGCGGACATAGTCAACCTGCCTGGGTTATTGCTGCCAGAGAAAATCCTGCCTGCTGGCTGGATAAAGAGAAGTGAGAAGAATGAAATATATCACAATTAGATTCCGCGTTATGCTACGGAATGTCTGAATTACTCTTCAGTCCCGGAACGACTTCTTTTATTAATCTATATATTTTTGAGGTTAAAGTGACAGAAATCATGACAGCGTAAAGTCAACTGCCAGATTTAATAATGTGAAAATCATTGACACCGCATGAGTGCTGATACTCTTTCTGTTTAAAAAAGGAAAAGAATAACATTCCCGCTTTCAGCAATAAGAGTTATTGCAGGGCGGTGCAAACAAACCATTATGATTATTTGACGTTAAAAATTGTCCATCAATTACACTTAAGCCAGCTTTATAGAAGCGATGCTTGTCTGATATTTGTTCGCCTTTGAACAAAAGGTGCGATAGTTAGCGGCCTATGGTTAACATTTTGTGATGTATATCTCGTTATTCTGCCTTCAGAAAGTAAAAAAAGCGGTCTGAATACCTCTGCAGGTAACATTTACAATAAATATTGCTAATGATTTACGCCTGTACACGTTTTTACATATTTCACACGTAAGTTAAAATCTCGTTGAATTTATGTTTCCAGCTTAACTTACCTATCATCGCTAATGACCCGAGGAAGGATCATGATCAATAAATTAACCAGTATAATCATGGTGATATTTGCTATCGCCCTGATTTACATGGGAGGACAACTCCTGCTGGCTGGAGGCAGCGCGTTCTATGCGCTGATGGGTGCAGGCATTTTGCTCAGCGCTATTCTGCTATTAATGAACAAGCGCAGTGCGCTGACGCTCTATGCGCTGCTGATGTGGGTCACACTCTTCTGGACTATCTGGGAAGTGGGCTTCGACAAATGGCAGTGGATCCCGCGCGGTGACCTCTTTGGTGTGCTGGGCGTCTGGCTGGCTCTGCCGTGGGTGGTTCGTCCGCTTTATCAGGGACAGCGTCGCTTCCATCCGTTCCTCGGCGGTTCAGTGGTGCTGATGGTACTGCTGGTGGCTGGCCTCTGCTTCTACGATCCGTTGCCGCAGCAGGGCACTATCAATACGCCGCGTAACGCCTCTGCGACCGGCGGTGCCGCTGACGAGTGGAGCGCCTATGGCGGAACCGCGGATGGCCAGCGCTTCTCGGCGCTGAAGCAGATCACCAAAGATAACGTCAACGATCTGGAAGTGGCCTGGACCTATCACACCGGCGATCTGCGTCAGGGTGATGATGCGACCGAATACACCTTTGAAGCGACGCCGCTGAAAGCCAACGGCATGCTTTACTTCTGTACGCCGCACAACGAAGTCCATGCGCTTGACCCGGAAACGGGTGCGGTGAAGTGGAAAACCGCGCCGGATAAAAACCGCTCTTATCTGCAGCAGCATCAGACCTGTCGCGGCGTGAGCTATTTCGATGCCGGTCAGCAGGTGCAACAGCAGACGGGCGCAGCACCGGCCATCTGCCGCAAGCGTATCTTTAACGCGACCACCGATGCCCGCCTGCTGGCGCTGGATGCCGACACCGGCAAGCCGTGCGCTGACTTTGGTGACAACGGTGTGGTGAACCTGCGCGCCAACATGGGCGAGGTGCGTCCGCATGCGCTGATGCAGACCTCAGCACCGCTGGTGGCAGGCAATCTGGTGATTGTCGGCGGCTCAGTGATGGATAACGGCTTCAACAGCGGCAACCCATCGGGTGTGATCCGTGCCTATGACGCCGTCAGCGGTCGTCTGGTGTGGAACTTCGATCCGGCTAACCCGGATAACACCGCGCCCGTCGCTGCAGGAGCCACTTATCCGCAGGATACCCCGATCGCCTGGGCTACCCTTAGCGCGGACCTGAAAAACGGCCTGGTCTATGTGCCGTTTGGTAATGCCTCGCCGGATGAAGTAGGGATTGAACGCGATCCAGCCAGCAACACCGAGAAATTCCGTGATGCGCTGGTGGCGCTTGATCTGAAAACCGGTGCGTTCAAATGGCGCTATCAGAGTTCGAACCACGACCTGTGGGATCGTGATAACCCATCACAGCCCTCGCTGGTAGATATTAACTATCAGGGCAAGCCGCAGCCTGCGGTGATCCTGCCGACCAAAACCGGCAACCTGTTTGTGCTGAATCGCCTGACTGGCGAACCGGTTTACCCGGTAGAGCAGGTTAAGGTCTCTACCGATGGCATTAAGGGCGAGCAGTATGCGGCGACCCAGCCGGTCTCCAGCCTGAACTTCATCCCGCAACCACTGACTGAGAAGTCGATGTGGGGCATCACGCCGTTTGATCAGATGGCCTGCCGCACCACCTTCCGTGAGTTGCGCTATGACGGTAACCCGTGGACGCCGCCAACCGAGAAAGGCTCGCTGATCTTCCCGGGCAATATCGGGGTGTTTAACTGGGGTTCCGTGGCTGTTGACCCACAGCGTCAGATGCTGATTGCGGCACCGGTACGCCTAGCTTACAAATACAACCTGATTAAGCGCACGCCGGAAACCGAAACGCAGCGTACCTTCACCAAAGATGGCACGCCGTACTGGAATGAGAACTTCCACGGTGACTACGCGATTCACATCCAGCAGATGGCGTCGGGACTGGGTATTCCCTGCATCGCGCCACCGTGGGGACGGATGGTGGGTGTGGATCTGACCACCGGCAAAACCGAATGGCTGCGCCGCGTCGGCACCACCAAAAACCTCAAGACCAGCTTCCTGCCTGGCCGCTTCCCGATCGGTTTCCCGATGGGGATGGTGGCGCACGGCGGACCGCTGCTGACGGCGGGTGATCTGGTGTTCCACGGCGCAACGGCAGATAACTTCTTCCGTGCTTACGACAGCACCACTGGCGAACTGCTGTGGCAGACTGAACTCAGCGCCGGAGCGCAGGCCACGCCATCCACCTTTATGGGTAAAGATGGCAAGCAGTACGTGGTGATTGCCGCAGGCGGCCACGGCTCGCTCGGCACCACGCAGGGCGACAGTGTTGTCGCTTTCCGTCTGAAGTAAGTCATCTCGTCCCGCTGAGCGCCGCCCTGGCGCTCAGCTTTTTTCATTTATTTCTCTGCCAGATTCCATGCCCGGCTTCTCACGACAACCCGTTGTCTTTCAATTAAATTCTCCCTCCACTGCCTGTTATTCATCTGATAACACACCGAAACTATTTCGTGACAGTGCTCCCGGTTTAGAGATTTCCCCATCCTGACAGACTTGCGCATTAAGCCGCGAGGCGTAGATTAATATATAACTTCACAATTAATCGTGAATATGAAAAGTACTTCACAATACGCACTCTGAAGGATTGAGCCTCATGTCGGAACTGAAATTTGCTACCCGTCTCAACTCGTTCGCCTCGGGCGCACACCTCTACTGGCCTGACCTGCAGGGCAAGCCGTCGGTTCTCCAGATGGTTGCCCGTGCGGGAAAGGTAAATGGCTTAACACATCTCGATCTTAACTTTCCGCAGCATCTCACCACTGACATCGCCACTCTGCGCCAGGCGATTGAGGATGCGGGCCTGGCGGTAAATGGCATGCAGATGCGCTGGGATGCACCTCAGTTCAAAATCGGTGCATTTACGCATCCGGATGCGAAAGTGCGTCGTGAAGCGATCGAGCTGACCAAGCGCGGTATCGATGCGGGTCGGGAGTTTGGTTCCCGACTGATGACCCTGTGGATGGGGCAGGATGGATTTGATTACTGCTTCCAGGCCGACTACAAAAAGATCTGGGAGGATGCGGTCAGCGCTGTACGTGAAGTGGCAGAGTACGCGCCGGATGTCGACGTCAGCATCGAATATAAACCGAATGAGCCTCGCGCCTACAGCATCTTCCCCAACGCGACCACCTGTCTGCTGGCAGTGGAAGAGGCCGGCTGCGCCAATCTGGGTATCACGCTGGATTTCGCGCACGTCCTGTTTGCCAATGAGATCCCGGCTTACGCTGCTGCGATGGTGGCACGCCGCTCACGGCTGCTGGGACTGGACCTGAATGACGGCTGGGGCAAACGTGACGACGGACTGATGGTTGCCTCCGTGAATCCGCGCGCCACGCTGGAGTTTCTCTGGCAAATGCAGCGTGACGGCTACAGTGGCGCTTACTACTTCGATACCTTCCCGGATGCCAGCGGTCTGGACCCGATTCGTGAAGCAGAGAGCAACATCGCCACCGTTAAGCGCCTGCTCAGACTCTGTGACCAGTTGCACGGTAACGCGGCATTACTGGCGGCTATTTCGCGTCAGGATGCGGTGGCTTCCCAGCAGATAGTCAACGACATCATGCTGGCTCGCTGACAGTCGATTAATCCTAAGAACATCACACCTCTACCCACATGCTGAGACTATAAAAATGAAAAAACGCCTGCTTGCCTTTATCGCTTCTTCACTGCTCTGCAGCACAGTTTATGCGGCAGATCTGGCACCGCTGCAATCCGACACTGAACCGGATCGCACCGACTGGACCCAGCTTGATACTAAATATGGCGCGCTGCCGAAAGTCGACAAGTCGCTGAAAATTGGCGGGGTATCAAAAACCCTCACGAATGAGTACTGGCGCCTGCTCGGCCAGGGCTACCAGGACGCGGCGAAAAAGTATGGCATTACCGTCGAGTACCAGGCGGCAGCCAATGAGGACGATCAGCTTGGTCAGCTGTCGATTGCAGAGACCCTGATCTCCCAGGGCTTTAACGGCCTGCTGGTTTCGCCGCAGACCGACATCAACCTGCAGCCTGCGCTGGAGAGTGCGAACAGCAAGAATATCCCGGTGGTGAACGTCAACGATGCGGTGATGCCGAATGCGCGTTACTACGTCGGCAACGTGCAGAAAGATAACGGTGTGCGGGTCGCGAAGTGGTTTATTCAGCATCATCCGCAGGGCGGGAAAGTCGCGGTGATTGAAGGGCAGCCGGGCGTGTATGCCGCCGGACAGCGTACCCGTGGCTTCAAAGAGACACTGGACGCAAATGGCAAGTTCACCATTGTTGCCAGCGTGCCGGCGAACTGGAGTCGCGAGCAGGCCTTTAATGCGGCGTCAACCATCCTTCAGCAGCATCCTGACCTGATCGGCTTCTATGCGAACAACGACACCATGGCGCTGGGCGTGGTGGAAGCGGTGAGGGCGCAGAACAAAGCGTCACAGGTGGCGATTTTTGGCACTGACGGCATTTCGGATGCGTACGCCTCAATCAAGCGCGGCGAGCTGACCGGCACGGTGGACAGCTTCCCGGTGCTGACCGGTGAAGTGGCGATGGACGTCATGATCCGGCTGATCAATGGACAGAAACTGTCGCGCGTTATCTCCACGCCACAGGCGTTGATCACTAAAGAGAACGTCGACGCGTTCTCGACCAAAGACAACAACCGGTTGCGTGAGCTGCTGGCTCAGCAATAGTCGGCGGAGGCGGGTATGGAACAGTTTCGCTTAATGATGCGCGGCATCAACAAAAGTTACGGTAACGCCGCCGCACTGCAGGAGGTCGATTTTTCAGTGCGACCCGGCGAGGTGCATGCGCTGATTGGGGAAAACGGCGCGGGTAAATCGACACTGCTGAATATCCTCTCAGGCGTGCGCGGCGCTGACAGCGGAGAGATCAGCGTTAATGGCAACAGAGTGCAGATTCGCAGCCCGCTCAGTGCACGTCAGGCCGGTATCGCCATGATTCACCAGGAGTTGCAGCATGTTCCTGAGCTTTCCGTGGCGCAGAACATGTTCCTGGGTCGCCCGCTGACCCGTGCCGGTGGCTGGTGGGTGGATAAAAAAGCGCAGCTGGCGCGGGCGACGCTGATTCTGAAGACGCTGGATCCCACTATCGATCCCGATACGCCGATCAGAAATCTCAAGGTGTCGCAGCAGCAGATTGTTGAGATCGCCCGTGCGCTGCTGGATGACGCAAAAATCATCGCCATGGATGAGCCGACTTCCAGTCTGACGCCCCGCGAGTTCGACCGGCTGGCGGAGCTGATAGGCGATCTGAAGTCGACCGGCGTCTCGCTGATCTATGTGTCGCACAAGATGAATGAGATTTTCCGGGTCTGCGACCGCGCCACCATTATGCGTGACGGAAAGCAGGTGGGTGTGGTCAACATCAGTGATGAGGATGAAGAGAGCATTGTCGCCAAAATGGTCGGACGGAAGATCGACAAACTCGACCATCAGGCGTTTGTCAGCGAACGCGAGGTGCTGCGGGTAGAGGATCTGACGCGGGGCAATGACGTGGTAGCCGCCAGTTTCAGCGTGCGAGCTGGTGAAGTACTGGGCATTGCCGGGCTGGTGGGTGCGGGGCGGACCGAACTGCTCAAGCTGATTGCCGGCATCGACAGGCGTACCGGTGGCACGGTGAGCGTCAACGGCACCGCAGTGCAGAACCACAACGTGCGTGCGGCGATCAAAGCAGGTATTGGCCTGGTGCCGGAGGATCGCAAGAAAGAGGGCATCATTAAAGAGCGGGCGGTGAAGATGAACATGGCGCTGCCGTCGATGCACCGCTTCACGCTGGCGGGGCTGATGAACCATGCCCGGCTCGACCGTGAGGCGCTGAGGGTGATGGGCGACCTCAAACTGCGTCCGCTCGACATTGAGAAAACCATCGGAACGCTGAGCGGCGGCAATCAGCAAAAAGTGATTATTGGCCGCTGGGTGGCGGCGGATGCCAACGTGTTTCTGTTTGATGAGCCGACGCGTGGCATCGACATTGGCGCTAAGTCTGAGATCTATCACCTGATTGAGAAACTGGCGCAGGCGGGTAAAGCCATTGTCGTGGTGTCGTCAGAGATGACCGAGATTATGCGCATCTCTGACCGGGTGCTGGTGATGCGCGAGGGGCGTATCACCAAAGAGCTCACTGGCAGCGCGATCACCGAAGAGAACATTGCCCGCTATGCCATTAAAGATATCGACCAGACCGCCTGACCGCTTACCTGACACTATTTAAGGTTAATATTATGACGACTCAGACCTCCACCGCGCCAGGTACCCGACCCGCGCTGCGGCTTAAATTTAACGTGCGTGATGCCGGTACTTTAATTGGCCTGTTGATTATCGTGGTGACATTTTCGTTTCTGTCGCCGGTCTTTTTCACGCTGCCAAATCTGCTGAATATATTGCAGCAGTCTTCGATCAACGCCCTGATTGCTCTGGGCATGACGCTGGTGATTATCTCCGGCGGGATTGACCTTTCGGTTGGCCCCACCGCGGCGCTCTCAGCGGTGCTGGGTGCCACGCTGATGACCCTGGGTGTGCCGGTGCCGCTGGCGATTCTCGCGACGCTGGGCGTCGGCGCGATGTGCGGGCTGTTCAGCGGTTCGCTGATTGCCTATGCCGGGCTGCAGCCGTTTATCGTTACGCTGGGCGGCCTGTCGCTGTTCCGGGCTATCGCGCTGATTTATACCGGCGGCAATCCGGTCTTTGGCATTCCGCTGGCGTTCCGCAGCCTGATCAATAGCACGGTGCTGGGTATTCCGACGCCGATTGTGATTGTGGCGGTGATTGCGCTGCTGCTCTGGACGGTGATGAATAAGACCCCGCTGGGGGAATATATTCTGGCGATCGGTGGTAATGAAGAGGCGGCGCGGGTCGCTGGTGTGCCGGTGAAGCGCACCAAGGTGACGGTTTACATCTTCTCCGGTCTGCTGGCGTCACTCGCTTCGCTGATTCTGATTGGTCGTCTGGGCGCTGCCGAGCCGACTATCGGCAACCTGTGGGAGCTGGACGCTATCGCGGCGGCGGCCATTGGCGGTGCATCATTGATGGGCGGCAAGGGCAGTATTTTCGGCACGCTGATTGGCGTGGTGATCCTCGGGGTGTTACGTAATGGCCTGACCTTACTGAACATTCAGGCCTTTTACCAATTGCTCGCTACCGGCCTTATTATTATCATAGCGATGTTGATTGACCGGGCGACCCGAGGCAAGTAATGAAGCAAGATCCGCGAGCCATTGGCGCTCAGATTCGTATGCGTTTGCCCCAACTGACGCCGTTAGAACGCCGTGTGGCGGAGGCGATAATTGCCCGAACCGACATGACTGAGCAGTCGTCTTTAAAGGAGATTGCGCAGGAGAATAATGTCTCTGAAGCGATGATCGTTAAGATTACAAAAAAACTTAACTTCACCGGCTTCAGGCATTTCAGAAGTGGTCTGATCTATTACAACCAGTCTGAAGTGGCGGGACTGCATGCGGAAATTGAGCCGGATGATTCGTCGGAGCAGTTGCTGGCCAAAGTCTTCAGAACCTCTATCCAGGCCATCGAAGAAACATTATCGATTCTGGATGTCTCTGAATTCAATCGTGCGGCGGATATCATCTTTAAAGCGCGTCATATCGATCTCTATGCTGTCGGCGGCTCTGCCGCTGTGGCGCGGGACCTGTCGCACAAGATGCTGAAGATTGGCATCAAGTCGACCGCCTATGACGACGCCCACATCATGCTGATGTCAGCCGCCGTGTTATCTGATGACGATGTGGTTATCGCCATCAGCCATTCGGGTGCGACACGTGCAGTGAACGATCCGGTTAAACTGGCGGGAAAGAATGGCGCGAAAGTGATCGCCATTACTAACTACGCCGAATCCCCGATCGCGCAGAGTGCGCATGTGGTCCTCAATTCAACCTCTCAGGGATCGCATCTGTTGGGTGAAAACGCCGCGTCACGCATCGCCCAGCTCAATATTCTGGATGCGCTGTTTGTCGCTATCGCCAAGAAAGATCTGAAGCGGGCGGAGAAGAACCTGATGAAAACCCAGCATGCGGTTCAGGATCTGCGGGAATTCTAGCTATGAGCAAAATTGCAGTCACCGGCAGTCTTCATTACGACATTATGCTGGACGCACACCATCGCCCGGAGAAAGGCGAAACGGTGATGGGCAGCGCCTGTCACTATAAGTTCGGCGGCAAGGGCGGGAATCAGGCGGTCGCGGCGGCCCGTGCGGGCGCAGCAGTGCGTTTTGCCGGGTCGGTGGGGCGCGATCAGCAGGGGAAATTCCTGCTGGATCATCTGCAGCAGGCCGGTGTCGATTGTACGCAGGTGAGTGTGACCGATGCGCTTCCCTCCGGCATGAGCGTGGCGATTACCGATGCTGAAGGGGATTACGGCGCGGTAGTGGTCTCTAATGCCAATCAGCAAATCCCGCTGGCAACCTTTGCACAGCCAGGCTTCTGGCAGGATGTTTCGCTGCTGGTGCTGCAAAACGAAGTCCCGGAGGCGGTAAATCTCTGCGCGGCACAGGCGGCACGGCAGCGGGGGATTACGGTCTGTGTGAATGCTGCACCTGCCCGGACATTGTCGGCGGGGTTTGAGGGCTGTATCGATCTGCTGGTGGTGAACGCCATCGAAGCGCGCGATATGTGCGGGATTAACGTGCAGGATCTGACTTCAGCGCGTGCTGCTGCGGCATCGCTGGCGGGACGCTTTGCCCGCGTGGTGGTGACAGCAGGTGAACACGGAGTGGCTTACAGCGAGGCAGGAGAGACGCACACGCTGGCGGCGCAAAAGGTGACGCTGGTCAGTACACACGGTGCCGGGGATTGCTTTGTCGGGGTGTTGTGTCAGCGCCTGAGTCTTGGCGCAACGCTGGGAGAGGCGGTCAGTGACGCTAATCGTGCGGCTGCCGAACACGTTTCACGACAGCCGCATTGATTCATCGCGTTGATTAATAGATAGCGTGCCACGTCACTGACGCGGCACGCTAACGCGATTACTCGCTGACTTTCACCACGGTTTTACCGAAGTTTTTGCCATTCAGCATGTCGATAAACGCCTGTGGTGCATTCTCTAATCCCTCAATCATATGCTCGCGATAGTGGATTTTTTTGCTCTCCACCAGCGGGCTCATTGCTTTGAGGAACTCAGGATAACGGTCACCGTAATCCTGGAAGATGATAAAGCCCTGCATACGGATACGACGCTTAAGGATACCTGCCATGATCAGCGAGGTTCTGTCCGGACCGTCCGGCAGCTCACGCTGGCTGTACGCGGAGACCAGACCACAGACCGGCACGCGTGCCGCGGTGTTCAGCAGCGGGAATACGGCATCAAACACTTTGCCACCGACGTTTTCGAAGTAAATATCGATGCCATCCGGGCAGGCGTTTTTCAGTTGCTCTTCAAAGTCTGCGCTGTGGTGATCGAGGCAGGCATCAAAACCCAGCGTATCGACCGCATAACGGCATTTTTCTTCGCCACCGGCGACACCGACTACGCGGCACCCTTTCTGTTTGCCCAACTGACCGACCGTTGCGCCCACTGGACCGGTTGCGGCGGCAACCACCAGGGTTTCGCCCGCTTTCGGCTGACCGATATCCATCAGACCCATATAGGCGGTAAAGCCAGGCATACCGAGAATGCCCAGCGCCCATGAAGGATGTGGCATATCGTTGTCCAGCTTCGCAATCTCTTTGCCATCGGAAACGGCATATTCCTGCCAGCCGCTCTGCGCCAGCACCCAGTCACCGGTTTTAAAGTTGCTGTTTTTCGATTCTGCAACCTGACAGACGGTGCCGCCCACCATTGGCTCATCCAGCTCTGCGGGCGCAGCGTAGGATTTACCCTCATCCATCCGGCCACGCATGTAGGGGTCAAGCGAGAGGTAGATGGTTTTCAGCAGCACTTCACCCTCTTTGATTTCCGGAACGGGCTGAGCCACATGGCGGAAATTCTCTTTGGTCGGCTCACCGTGAGGGCGTGATGCCAGTAACCAGGCGTGGTTCTGGGTAGCGTGTTCAGTCATATTGTCTTCCTTTTATAGCCAGGCAATGCACAGGACATTGCCGTATGAATACCGGGAAAGTGTAGATGACCGCAGCGGGAATGCGTTTAGCGCTGTGAGCGGTAAGGTGATTTTCCGGATAACCGGAACAGGGTGCCGACCGCAGCGGCACGCCGACTGCAGAGCGATTTCAGGGTCAGGACTGCGCGGAAGGGTATTCACATCTTTTTGCAAAAAACGGTGGTTTGATGGAAGTGCCGGGGAAGTGGTTACGCATCCAGCGTCACGGGAAGCTCAGAGGATTGTGATAAATATCAGTGAACTCAACAAGGAGAGAAGCATGACTATCCCGCATCTGCGTATTGCCCGTCCAGTGACTGACCTGACGCAAAGCTGCCAAATCTATTGCCTTGGGCTGGGGTTGCAAAAAATCGGTGAGTTTACTGACCATCAGGGGTTCAGTGGTGTGATGCTGGGCGCTGACGGGCTGGCCTGGCATCTCGAATTCACGCTCTGTCACACGCATCCCGTCCGGCCATCGCCAACGGATGACGATCTGCTGGTGCTCTACATCCCACAACAGCCTGACTGGCTGGCTCGCTGTAACAGCATGGATGAGGCAGGCTTCCGGCGGGTGCCATCATTTAATCCCTACTGGGATCAACGGGGCGTGACATTTATGGATGGGGATGGTTATCGTGTCGTTATCCAGCAGGCCGCATGGTCGCCCGCACGCTAACTTTATGAAGAACCGGAGCTCACCCTGAACATTCTTTGCTTCCATACCGCCGCCAGTAATATCGCGATTTTTGATGATGCCGCCCGCGCACTGGCTCTTGATATTCTGCCCCTGAATCATCTGGTGATGCCTGCGCTGCTGACTGAGGCGGAGCGCAGCGGCGGGATGACAGTGGAATTACGCCGACGTATTGCACAGCTGATTGAAACACTGCTGCCGCAGTTTGATGCGGTTCTGATCACCTGTTCGACGCTGGGGCCGGTTGCTGATGATTTCAGTACGCATGCTGGGGTAATGCGCACTGACCGGATGTTAGCGGAGACACTGCGGCGTCTTACGGGGCCGACGGTGGCGCTGTGTGCAGCAGAATCGACGCTGGCTGCGACACGGACACTCTTCTGTCATCCAGACAGTCAGATCGAGGTCATGCTGGTGGAAGATGCGTGGGCAGCGTTTAAAGCGGGAGATACAGCACGCTATTTTGCCCTGATTGGGGCAGCAGCAGAGCAGGCTTATCAGCAGGGCGCGGTTGCCGTTGCCCTGGCACAAAGTTCAATGACGCCCGTTGCACAGCAGTTT
This sequence comes from Pantoea sp. ANP04, assembly GCF_041982285.1. NCBI lineage: Bacteria > Pseudomonadati > Pseudomonadota > Gammaproteobacteria > Enterobacterales > Erwiniaceae > Pantoea > Pantoea sp. ANP04. The sequence goes on from NZ_JAUTYS010000004.1 coordinate 176,129, forward strand.
CCCCCTGCGCAGAGACCGCTGACCGGCCCGTATCTTGCGCTGCAGGCTTGCTGCGATCTCAGATGATCGTCACACCATGCTGGCTGAGCGCCTTTTTCAGCGCCTCGTCCGGCTCTGTTTCCACTACCAGCGTACTCGTAAGTGACAGATCGCCAATGGCAAATGCCGACGCTGAATTGAGCTTTTCGGCGGACGCCAGTACCACGGTTTCTGCTGCGCGTCCTGCCAGCGCCCGCTTCACCGTCGCTTCTTCAAAATTCCCGGTTGTCAGGCCCGCCGCCGGATGCACACCGGTAACACCCATAAAAAAGAGATCGGCGTTAATGCGGTTTATCGACTCCAGCATGGCTGCGCCTACCGCCACCACCGAATGCTTATAAAGTTGCCCGCCAATCAGTATAACCTCCACGAGTGGGTGATCGGCTAACGCCAGCGCCACGCTGGGACTGTGTGTCACGGCGGTAAAGCTCAGCGTTGTCGGCAACTGTCGTACCAGTTCTGCGCTGGTGGTCCCGCCATCAATCAGCACAATCTGGCCTGGCTGGATCAATGAGGCCGCTTTTCTGGCGATAATCTGTTTAGACGCCGTCTGCACGCTTTTTCGTGTTTCAAAGGTGCCCAGTGCAGCGGATACCGGTAACGCACCGCCATGCACCCGTTGCAGTAATCCTTCCGCCGCCAGTTCACGCAGGTCACGCCGGATAGAGTCTTCGGAGAGACCAAATCGCTGGCTCAGGTCGCGCGACTGAACCTGTTTTTCCTGGGCGAGCAGGGCGAGAATTGTCTGTTTTCGTTGGCTGGATAGCATCATTCCATTCTGCATGTTTTTTCTTGAATTTGCACGATTGTGCATGATAGCGTGTGGGCTGTCCACTTATCCTGGAGAGTATCATGCAGCAGAATCATCCCCGCGTACGCATCATCAACGAGCAGTTGCTGTCAGATAACTGGTATACCCTGAAGAAGTACACCTTCTCGCTACTGCGCAGCGATGGACGCTGGCAGGAGCAGAGCCGTGAAGCCTACGATCGGGGAAACGGCGCGGTGATTCTGCTCTATAACCGTGATAAACGCACAGTCGTGTTGACCCGGCAGTTTCGCTTTCCCATTTTCCTGAACGGGCATGATGGCTTTCTGATTGAAGCGGCAGCTGGTCTGCTGGATAACGCCTCGCCTGAGACGCGTATTGTTGCCGAAGCGGAAGAGGAGACGGGCTTTCGCGTCAGTCGCGTAGAAAAGGTTTTTGAGGCTTTTATGAGCCCCGGTTCAGTGACGGAAAAACTCTACTTCTTTATTGCTGAGTATGACGATCAACAGCGCAGCGGTGAAGGCGGCGGAATAGTTGAAGAGGGCGAAGATATCGAGGTACTGGAGATCGGTTTCGACAAGGCCTTACAGGCGATTGATCAGGGTGAGATCGTGGATGCCAAGACCATTATGCTGCTCCAGCATCTGCGGCTGAAAGGCATTCTTTAAAATCGCGGGCAGACCACGGTAACGCGGCCTGCCCGTTAACGCTTACTGATCCTGCGTCAGGATGCCTTTGACATCGTGCGGTTCAGAACGCAGATACTGCGGCGGAACCTGCACTTTGCCATCCAGTGCGGCGGCGGCGTGCCACGGCCAGCGGGGATCATAGAGAATGCCGCGCGCCAGCGCCACCAGGTCAGCGTCGCCCTGTTGCAGAACACCTTCTGCCTGCTGAGGTTCAGTAATCAGGCCAACAGCAATCACCGGGATTGACACCTGCTCGCGAATATCGCGGGCGAAAGGCACCTGATAATTGGGTCCGACGCTGATTTCCTGTTTTTCCGACAAACCACCACTGGAAACATGAATATAGGCGCAGTTAAGCGCTTCCAGCTCACGTGAGAGGGCGATCGACTGCTTGATTTCCCAGCCGCCTTCCACCCAGTCCGTCGCGGAAATACGCACACCCACCGGAATGGCAGCGGGAACGGCTTCACGGACGGCTTTGAACACCTCAAGCGGGAAACGCAGTCGGTTTTCCAGCGAGCCGCCATATTCATCACTGCGCTGATTCGAGAGCGGTGACAGAAACTGATGCAGCAGATAGCCGTGCGCGGCATGCACTTCAATCAGTTGAATACCCAGGCGCACTGCACGGCGGGCACTCTCAACAAAAGCCTTTTTTACCCGCTGCAGATCGTCAATGCTCATGGCAACCGGTTTAACTTCATCCGCGCTATAGCTCAGTGCCGACGGGGCTACGGTTTGCCAGCCGCCTGCATCGGGTGCAATCTGCTTACCGCCTTCCCAGGGAACCGCACACGACGCTTTACGTCCCGCATGGCCCAGCTGCATACCAATCGGGATAGAGGAGTAGCGGCGCACATCATCCAGAACTGTTTTTAGTGCGGCTTCATTATCATCATTCCACAAACCGAGATCGCCGGGAGAGATACGGCCAATGTCCTCAACGGCAGTGGCTTCAATAATCATCAGACCGGCGCCGGAAAAGGAGAGCTGGCCAAGATGGATCCGATGCCAGGCGGTCGCATTGCCTGCTTCAGCGGAGTACTGACACATCGGGGCAATCACAATGCGGTTATCCAGCGTAAGTTCGCCGAGCGAGACAGTGGAAAAAAGTTGGCTCATGTTATCTCCATGGTGTTATGACGGACGTGACAGGCAATAACTATAGCGGGGGATTTACCGGACGGGATGACTGCAACGTGACATTTTATGACTGCGTGCCGGACGACGGAGAGATCGCAGCTTTTCCTTCGGGTTATGAAACAGGGAGTGACTGGCTAGCGGTCAGCCAGCCAGCCAGGCTGTGCTGGTCTGGCTGAACCGGGATTTCGGGTTATCACTGTTGTGGCAGCGTTCAGGCTGGCTTAAACCTCAGACCTGTGCCATGCCGCCATCGACAAACAGCTCTGTCGCGTTAATAAAGCTGGCGGCATCAGACGCCAGAAACGCAACGGTACGGGCAACCTCCTGTGGTTCACCCAGACGGCCAAGCGGTATCTGTGCCGCCAGCGCATCAAACAGACCCTGACGCTGCTCTTCACTCACCAGATCACCCAACCCAGGCGTGCGAACCGAGCCAGGACTCACGACATTAACCCGGATGCCGCGATCTTTCAGATCCAGCGCCCACGAACGGGCAACATCTCTCCGTGCGGCTACTGCAACGCACCACCCGGCGCGTGACCGTCACCGCAGAAGGGCAGGAATACTATGAGAAAGCACTGCGTATCCTGCACAATCTCGAGGATATTGATGCCTGTTTTAATGCGCGGCGCAGTAAACCGCGCGGGCAGTTACGCGTTGATATCGGCGGGTCTACCGCACGGGATATTCTTATTCCGCTGCTGCCCGATTTCTTTGCCCGCTATCCGGACATTACGCTGGATCTTGGCGTCTCGGACCGCCCGGCTAATCTGATTAGCGACAACATTGACTGTGTCATTCGTGGCGGTCCTTTGGCCGATTCCTCACTGGTGGCGAGTCTGATAGGGCACGCCACGCTGATCACCTGCGCGACACCCGCCTATCTCAAAGCATTTGGGATTCCTGCTTACCCTGATGAACTGCGCAACGGACACCGGCTGGTGAGTTATCTTTCGCCGCAAACCGGCAAACCGTTTCCGCTAAAGTTTGAACGTCAGGGTGAGAAAATAGAGATCACCAGCGCGCATCGCATTGGCGTTAATGAAAGTAATGCACACCTGGCGGCGGGTCTGGCCGGGCTGCGGATCATTCAGACGTTCAGTTATTCACTGTCGTCGATTCTGCGGCAGGGCGATATGGTGGAGATACTGCGCGACTGGCGGCCTGCGGGTTATCCGTTTCATCTGGTTTATCCGCAAAACCGGCACGTAACGCAACGGCTGCGGGTGTTTATCGACTGGCTGGTGGCGTGTTTTCCGGCTCGCGTCGCGGGGGAATCCGGCACCTGAGTGCCGGATTAGCAGATTAGTTGCCGCGATAGGTTGAGTAACCAAACGGGCTCAGCAGTAACGGGATATGGTAGTGCTCGCCACTGGCTTCCATGTTGAATTCAACCGGAATCTCCGGGAAGAAGGTTTTCTGGTTGGTTTTTTTGTAGAAGTCACCGGTTTTAAACACCACACGGTAGCTGCCCGCACTGGCCATCTTGTCCTGCGGGAACAGGGCGCTGATACGACCGTTATTGTCGGTAACGCCTGAGGCCAGTTTTACCCAGTTATCCTGCTGCTTTTGATCCAGCTCGACTTCGATGCCCGCTGTAGGCTGACCGGTTTGCAGATTAAGAACGTGTACGCTCAGCGGATTTTTAGCGGCAGCGGGCTGAGCTGCGATAGCGGACGCGCCAGAGGTCATCAGTAATGTTGCGATCAAAGCGTATGATGTTTTCATCAATGTTTCCTTTATTGATTGGTTGAAGTCGTGTAGCAGTGCAGAGAGAGTAAAGGGCCTGAGACCAAAGCGAAAATCAGCCGCGGTAAATGTGAAATTTCTGAGGGAATTAATCTATTTAGTTACATCATACAAAAGTTGTTTTTTTAATTAATAGTCCGGCATTTGTGCGATAAAAGTTGATCAGAGAAAAGTGCCGCCAGGTTGAATTCACCGGGATTGGCAGCCAAAGCAGGGCACCAGGAGTTCAGTGCTGAGCAGAGAGCTGGATCAATTCAGGATTTTTCCGCTTCTGAAATGTCGCGCTCAATGACTGCAATTCGATACAGATAGCTGCAATTTGCCACGTTAACCCCGATGATTTCCAGGAAGACTGGTTCTGCCATTTAAATGGCGCGCTATTTAGTTGTTTACAATGAAGAGGTGCCGTGTCATTGTCCGGCCAACCAGATAGCACACTATTAAATAGCAAGTTAATCGGAGTCCTGTAATGAAAATGAAACTGATCGCCAGTGCATTACTGTTAAGCAGCCAGATAAGTAGCGCGTTTGCTGCGCCAACTGAAAACAGCCCGCAACCGACCGTAGGTGTTGCCGCCTTTCTGAAAGCGCTCAACAGCGGAACGGGTAAACCAATTGAGCAACTCTCTGTCAACGATGCCCGGGAAGTATTGACCGGAGCACAAAAGGGCGCAGAACTGCCGCCGGCACAGATTTCACAGAAGATCATTACTGTACTGGGCAAGCCTCTGACGCTGACCATCGTTAAACCTGAGCACGCCAGCAGCACATTGCCGGTGTTTATGTTCTTCCACGGCGGCGGATGGGTGCTGGGCGATTTTCCAACCCATGAACGTCTGGTTCGTGACATGGTGAATGCATCCGGTGCTGCAGCGGTATTCGTTAACTATCAACCTTCGCCAGAAGCCCATTTCCCGGTGGCAATCACTCAGGCCTATGAAGCCACTAAATGGGTCGCCGACCATGGTGCTGAAATTGGCGTTGACGGAAAACGTCTGGCGCTGGTTGGTAACAGCGTTGGCGGTAACATGGTGGCGGCAGTTGCGTTACAGGCGAAGCAGTTTAAAACGCCAGCTATCCGTTATGATGTGATGCTATGGCCGGTTACCGATGCGCGTTTCGACACGCCGTCATATGAGCAGTTTGCTGACGGACATTTCCTGACGAAGAACATGATGAAGTGGTTCTGGGATAATTACACGACGTCGGAAAAAGATCGTAATAACATTCTGGCATCGCCGTTGCGCGCCAGCACTGAACAGCTGAAGGGGTTACCGCCAACGCTGATTCAGACTGCAGAGCTGGATGTATTACGGGATGAAGGTGAAGCATTCGGTCGTAAGCTGGATGCAGCAGGCGTGCCGGTGACCGTTACACGGTACAATGGCATGATTCATGACTTCGGTTTGCTGAACGCCTTGAGCCAGGAACCGACAGTCAGAACAGCCATTGACCAGGCGGGTGAAGCACTGCGTTCGCATCTGAAATAATCTGATGACAAACCCCGGACTGCATCGTTGTTCGGGGTTTTCAGGCGATCTGTTTGAAGGCATCACTATGAAGGTGCAGGGCAGTGGCAGTAACGTAACTGCAGGTCGGAAGTACAGGAATGAATGACGCAGTATCACAGCGATAAGTGCACTGTTAATCTCTTATTTAACATAATATACATTATGCGCTCTTTGGTCAGGTGTCTGTCTTATCCTGTTTTCCACCTTTCCCAGGGAATCTCTGCGGATGCCTGATGATTCTGTCTGACAATGAATCTCTCCGTCTTTTCATCATTCAGGCTGTAATCGATAAACATCTGCGTTGCCGTGTTGCACCTCTCAGCCTGTTCTCTTCTGACACTGTGTTCAGTGGGAAATTTTAATCGGCGCTAATTTCCGGCCAGACGCCTGCATTGCTGCGTTATGCCATCAAACACGCGTTCTGCCAGTTCTGACGGGAACTGATCTGGCAGTTGCGCGCGAACACGCTCGATGACGTCCGGTGCGTCAGAAATTATTTCATCCATCATCATCTCAACCTGCTTTTTACTCAGGCCGGTCTGCTCACCGTGGTTAATCCAGTGCCGTCTTTGTATTCTGTAGAGTTTGTAATAGTTGTTGCTGCCGCGAGCGGCCATCGCCAGTTTGCATTTTTGCCAGGCTATCTGATTATTGCCATTTCCGATGAGCGGCCATGCCGATAAAACATCATAAAGTGGCGTAAGGCAATAATGCCCCTGAGGCCCTATCGCAATACTGAAATTTTTAGCATGGCCATCTGTGGCCGCCAGTACCCAGAAAATTATCTGCGCTTTAAAGAAATGCAATCTGTCCTGTTCTGCGTGATCTGAATGACTCAGAATCTCCATAATTTCAGAGATACCTGGCCCGCCGTCGGCCTGATATTTGCGTAATGGTGACATCCCCGCAGCCTGACACATATCTTCCTGAGGTAAACGAATGATCCAACGCTGATCACCTGACCATTTGCGGTCAAAACGTTCAACCACCAGGACTTTCTGATCTTCGAATTGAGCGATTTCTGTTCTTGCGACCGGGATGCCGAATTGTTCAAGTAGCAGCGAACAGAGCCATTCGTTTTCCACGGATGTACTCATATCAGCTTTCATATTGCCGACCAGGCCAAGCGGCAACTTGAAAATATGCGTCGTTGGCGTATTCCCTTCAGGCCTGCACCACCGATCGTCATGCCATAATAACGCTGTTTTTTCCTGCGCACCGGCAATGGATAGCCGTAAGTCGCCTGTATCACTCTGTCTGCCGGGTAATGATGCCGCCGTGGTATTTCGCAATGTCATTGCGATCTCTGATTCAGAGAGCGGCCGATATTTTACGCAATATAAATCCGTGGGTTCATCGCCCTCTTTCAGTAACTGTATCGCGCCTACGCAATCTTTTCCCAGCTCGGTCAACAGGTCAAAAGGGTCGAGACTTTCTGCCTGATACCGCATTGCCAGACGCCTGCGAATCCCTTCACTATCCGGTAATAAATTATCAAAGTAGTCACGTACCACATTTCCGCGCCAGATTTGATCGCCGGGGGTAAAAGGCAAAGAGAGCGATAACGGTCTTCCTTGCGCGTCGGCACTCCATTCAGGAAGATATTGCAGCGTATCTTCTCCTTTGCTTTTGTTCCAGAATCCAACCTGGATACCGTTCATCCATATCACTAAACGCTGCTGTCTCCGGCTCATAGCGTCACCATTTCTCCCGTCTCGCAGGTGAATTTTCTAATGTCCCCTTTTCTTCTGTCTGCTTTCCTGCGGATGAGCTTATTCCCGAAGAGAGAGTCATCTCCACGCCCAGCAGTGTGAAGATTTTGAAGAGGCGTTCAATGCTGGCTCTGGCCGGGTTGGCTTCCAGACGCGCATAAGTCTGCTGAGTGACGCCTAATCGTTCAGACAGATCTTTTTGCGTCAGTCCATTTGCTTTGCGAAAACCAATAAGCAAAGGACGCAACTGGCTGAGTGTTTTTATCGGATAGACATTTTTCATCGTGCGCTGACCGCTTTAACAGGTGATACAGCCTGTACGCTGTTTAATCAAAATACACTCTAAAAGCTGTTAAAGCAATATAACAGCTTAAAAGCTGTAATTTGCTAATACAGCCTTCAGGCTGTTAACGTCGGCTTTCCTGTTTTACATGCGTACTCCAGGGCCGGGATGCGTGCGCTAACTGTAGAATTTTTGTGCTCCGCAGGCGCTGCTACGTCAATTCTGAATAACTGGCGTGACGTCAGGGCTGCAGAATTTATCACAACGCGTTAAAGTAACCGGCTTTGAGTCTGGAAAACGAGGAAAAATGGAACGCTTATTTGTCTATGGCACGCTCTGTCCGGGCCGGGAGAATGCCCATATTCTTGAAAACATTAGCGGCGAATGGCTGGCCGGCTCGGTAAACGGCACCTTCTATGAGCGTGGCTGGGGTGCAGCGGCTGATTTTCCTGGCATTGTTCTGGATGAACATGGCCCCGCTGTACCAGGATACTTGTTTATCTCTGAGCAGCTGGATGCGCACTGGCCAATGCTGGATGCGTTTGAAGATGGCTATGATCGCGTCGAAGTTCGCGTAACTGCCGGGGATAACCAGTATTACACTGCGTGGATTTATCAGTTACAGCCACAGGTAAACAGCTAATTCTCTCAGCCTGTAATGCGCCAGGCGCACCCTGCTCTTATTGCGGGTTTCAGCCGCTGCGTGATGCGAATTTGACGAATCCCCAAATGACGGCAACAGTGTCAGGCTGACATGAAAAAGTATGCAACACACTGATTTTAAATGGGTATAATTTCCGCTTTACTCAGCAATCCACCCCAGCGTTTTCCCATCATCCCGGCTCGTGTTACTGTAAGACATGACAAACAGGCACCCTGTCTGACATCTGTTTTAGATTAAGATCTTATGTATGATGTAACTAAAAGGTATTCTCTTTACTACACTTCAATCCCGGTTCGAAACACCACCAGCCAGCCCCTGTTACTCCGGCCAGCGCTGATGGGGAAAAAGTGATACCCGAATATTAAAAAGATGGATTAATGGCGCGACAGCTGCACTCTCCTCGCGGGCAATTCTTTCTATCCGCAGCAGTAACAGATCCAGTTCATCCAGCAGATCCTGATGCGGCGCTAATTGCAGTGACTTCATTTTGCGTTTGAGATAAAGCGCCAGCTCGTGAAACATCTGACCGCTATCAATCCGATGGCTCTCCAGCACTTCCCTGTATCGTGCGTAAAAGTCATAACAGTTGGCACCCAGCCAGGTTTCGGTAATCAGATACCCACCCACCACGATATCCGGCACCGGATCGAGACGCTTACGCGGCAAAATAATGTTCACCCTGTCGAGCATTCGGGCAATAAATTGTTGCCGTGACAGCAGCGTGGCGGAATTACGTTCCACCATTTTGATAAATCCTAACAGGTCGCGCAGTCCCCGTTGCACCGCTCTTCTGGCAATCCAGGAGGGCCGCTTATTGCGAATCAATGCCGTCAGCACCACAGCAAACATAATCCCCACCATTGAGGAGATGGCCGCGTTCAGCGTGACGATCAGGTTTGGCACATAGTGATGGCTTAAGCCGATAAAGCCGGGGATCTGAATAGCGACACTCAGCCCCACCATATTGGTTGCCGGATTAGCGATCACCAGACTTAGCAGCATCAGGCCAGGCAGCAGACAGATCATCAACGCCTGTAAGGTATTGGCCTGTGGAATCAGGAACGCGATATAAAACAGGCTGACCACCAGTGCAATCACCACCCCTTTCACGAAGAGCTTCATCGGCGTCACCGGGGAATCAACACCCGCGAAAAAAGAGCTGATAATCGCCGCCATCAAAGGCGCATTCGCCCCATCAGCCCAGCCGCTGCCAATCCAGAACAGGCTGGAGAGAAAGGTGGCCAGAAAAGCGGTCAGCGCGGACAACCGCAGCAGGCCTTTATCAATATGACGATGTTCCCGGATATTGCGGATCGCCGCCCCATCCCCGTGGCTGTAGAGATCCCCGGCTCGCGCGCTGACATTTTCATAGGCATCGGCAATACGTACAAAGTTAGCCAGCCGCTCCAGCAGACCAATCAGCAGCAGACTCTCTTCAGTTGGCAGACGCCCTGCCCGCCATTCCTCTTCCAGCGTCGCCTGACTGGAGGCAATCGCCTCACGCAGTCCGGCAATATCGTTAATACGGTCATGATGCAGCCACAACAGAAATTCCTGAAACACGTCGGTGACGCACGGCGGAAAACGAATGTTCAGTTCGGCCAGTACGCCCAGCCGTGACTCAATCGCGGTCAGCGTCGGCAGCAGATAACTCAGATGCTGATACTGCACGCTGACCAGACGGATGACATTACCCGCCGCTTCGCCCTCATAAACACAGTGTGTCAGCAATGTTTCAACATTCAGCGGATAGCCCGCCATCTGAATCAGGATATCTTCCCGCTCCAGCGATTTGTTCTTCGCCATTCCGCTGATCAGTTCATCACAGAGTTTGCGCGCGTTGAGAAACCAGTGATTAACGCTCTGCCCCAGCAGATGGTGCATCGAAACCGGAAATACCAGCCGGTGAACCAGCGTACTGCAGAGGATACCCAGCGTAATCTCCTCAATACGTGAAATGACGGTATTAATAATCGCCGACGGCGTATCCACATCAGGAAAGCCCATTATCGCCGCACTGTAACCCGCCAGCATAAAGACATAACTCTTCGGCGTGCGGTCATGCAGAGAAAGATAAAGGCAAACCGTTACCCACAGTGACACACAAAGACTGAACAATACGGGTGACTGCACGGTTTCAGGATAGATCAGCAGAATGAAGATGCCGCCCAGCAGCGTGCCCATCAGACGAAACAGTGATTTCGAGACGGTCGATGCCGCATAAAGCTGTGACGTGACAAAAACGGTGGTCAGCGCCCAGGCGGGTTTTTCGAAGTTAAGAAAGAGTGCGACAGAGAGTGCGATAAACGCGGCAAGAGAGGTTTTGCAGGCAAACAAAACCGCGTTTTTGGTAAACCATTTCATCGAATGAGAGCAACCAGGAACTTTCTGAGGCGCGTATCCTGACAGATGCGCCTCTGTTTTACTCTCAGTTAAATTTTACAAATTATTACCGGCCTCGTCAGGCCGGGTAATCGTCTACTGACGCACCAGCGCGCGGCGCTTATCCAGTAAAAAAGGGCGTAAATACCCTACCGTATTTGAGAGCAAAATCACCTCTTCCGGCAACCGGATCCTCAGCACCTCCGCCAGGTAGGTTTTGCGCTGCGTCATACGCTGCCAGACATCCGGATAAGCGCGCGCCAGCTCATCACGCAATGCCGCATCTGCCAGCCCGACCGTATCCTCAATACTGCAGCCTCCGTAACCCGGCACCGACGGGATGATATCAATCTGCAGCAGCATACCGCTCTTTAGTGTCACGGCAGAGTCGGGATAGACAGGTGAGCTTAACCACTCCTCGTCAGCCACCAGATGCCCCGGATTCAGATGCCAGCCATACTCTGCTTTGGGCAACACGCTCTCAATAAGTGAATAGAGTTCGCCGCCGGTCATACCGATGTGCAGATCTTCCAGCCAGCTGACCACCGCATGATAATAGGGGATCGCCAGACGGGTTAACCAGTCCGAAACGTTACACTGTAACTCAGAAGCCTCGCTGACTACATAAGCGGAACGACTTGTCAGCCCGCCTTTATAGCCGGTAGTAAGAGAAAGCTTATCGCCAGTGACGAGCTGTTTATCCGATGGATAAAGCCGGGCATGCGCAAAACGATCGCCGGTTGCCGCAATCGTCATCACCGTATTAGGCTGACCTTCTGCGTTAAGCTGTGCGCCTAACGCCTTCTCCGTGTTGCCTAGCTCTACGCTATCCAGCGCAGCCAGCATGGCGGTTGACGCAAGATTTGCCCCAGCCTCATAAAACGCCACTTCATCGGCGCAATTCACGCAGCGCGCACCGTTATCCGGCGAAATAAACAGCCCGGTCGCGTTAACCAGCAGCGCATCACTGCCCGTCGCCTGCGCCGCTGCAGCGTAAACGAACTGCGGCAAATCACACATTCCTTGTTGCCTGCCGGTAAACAACTTCCAGCCCACCAGCCCGGTGCGTTCTCCCGCGACAATCCCGGCCTCATTTAACAGCTGATCCAGTGGCTGCTCACCGCGCATCGGCTGATTAGGCAACGAAAAGAGCGGCGCATGCAGACAGCGCCCCGGATTGCGGGCAAAAGGCACCAGCTTTAGATTCTCATTACCCATGATATAAGTGAGAGCGCCCTGCTGATTCACCACCAGCAGCGCCTCCTCGAAGCGAGGAATGAATCCCGCCAGATACTCAAAATTGCTGCCGTGCTCTTTGTCGGCATAGATAATCAGCTGTGCAATCTTCTGCTCCTGCATGCGCTGAATAATAGCGGCCAGACGACGATGCAGCGTTTCATCAGACAACACAGGACTGGCGACACCGGGAAACACCGGCGGTGAAGCAATGACTTCCAGGGCATAGCGATTGGCATCCATAACGCACTCCAGTGTCCGCATTGACAGAGTCAGGTTCCCGTTCCCAGGGTAAACCTAATGTTTCTCCTGTAGGGTGCCACCATCACACAACTTACTCGTTGCGTGTTATCAAAAGATGGACATTCCCTTATAACGATTTGCCTGCCTTGTGCAGGCTTTTTTATGGGTGATTCGTCGCAGGAAACATTGTTCGCCGGGACCGGCGACAAAATGGTCAGCGACGCAGGACCCAATAAGAGTGAGCCGATCAGAAGAGTACATAAAGCGATAAGCAGAGCCCGCTTTACGCGGGCTCCTGATATTATTTGATGGGAACGCCGGCATTCTCCAGCGCTTCAGCCTTTTCGGGATACTGCTCTGCCGTGCCGGCATTCATGATCACAGCCCCGCAACGGATGCAGTGATCGCCCTTCACATCGTGCACAACATCATCCGGATTACCGGTATTGAGACTGACATCACGCGTGGCGTAAACAAACGCCTCTCCTTCACATCCCGGACACTTCATACCCATACTCCTTTGTTATGCCTGTCAGATAAGCATAGCTGACCCGCTTTTAACGAGACATGGGCAGACTGGCTTTTCAGCATAGTGCCAGCTCCGTGCCCTCACTCTCCATGCCGTAACCGCTCCAGCATAATCAATGCATGGCTGAAAATGGCGTCGGCGATATGCTGAGGAAAGTCGGGCGGCAACGCATCACGCACCAAAACGATTGCCTGGGGAAGCGCTTTAATGAAGAAGTCAAAGATCTGCTGCAGGCTGTCACGATCAAAACTCACCTGCTTCGCCGTGGCGATAAAATGGCGCGGGTAAATTTTGTCGATCTCCGTCCTCTTCTCCTGAGTGGCACCCAGCCCCATCGCCAGTGTCAGCGTTTGCGTGTTCATGCCGGAACCCGACTGCACCGGGTACGCGGAGATCACATCATAAAAAGGGGTCAGACGGTAACTGCCGCCGCGCTCAATAAACAGTGAGAAATTCCTGGCGTGACCGTCGGTGGCACCAATCAGCCACTGAAATACCTGGAACATCATAAAGCGATAGCGATCTTCAATGGCGTGACGTGATCCCATCAGTATCTGCATGATCTCTGCGATGCCCGGCCCGCCATCCGATTCATATTGGGTTGACGAGGTCAGTCCCAGCGCCTGACAGAAATCCTCCTGTGGCAGGCGAATCAGCCGGGTTTTGTCACGTGACCAGCGGCGATCAAAGCGTTCAACGGCGAGGGCGCGCATCTTTCCGGCCCGGATAATGGTCGCCTGCGGCACATTGATAGCGAGTGCGCGGGCCAGCGTCAGACAAAGATACTCATTCTCTACGCTTTCACGCATATCCAGCGTAGCGGTCGGCTGTTTAATCTCACCGACTGGCAGCTTAATGATGTGTGAGGCAGACGTGCCACCGGCAGGAATGCTCCAGCCTTCCTGCGTCAGCAGCAGCGCGGTTTTCTCCTGTGCACCCGCAACTGAGAGGCGGAAATCGGGCTCCTCATGCAACATTCCCAGCGGAATATCGTACCTGGCCGACAGTACGCTTTCGAGCCGGGCTTCATCCAGCACCTCATAACGAGCCTGCACGGCAGGCAATGGCCTGTCGGGCGGCAACAGCATGATTGCTCCGACGGTGTCACGTCCCACCTCCTGCAGTAAATCAAAGGGCTCACAGGATTGAGTCTGGTAACGCGCTGCGATTCTCTCACGAATCAGTGGGCTGTCCGGCAGCAGGTTATCGAAGAAGTTAATCACAGCGTGTGATGTGATCGCCTTAACCTGCAATGGCATTGAGAGTGACAGCGGCCGGGAGAGCGGATTACTCAGCCAGCCGGTATCATACTGAAACGCATGGGTGCCGTTTCGCTGCCGTGTCAGTACACCCACCCGTTCGCCGTTCATCCACGCAATCAGCCTTTGCATTACCACTCATCCTCATCATGCAAATGAGTCGCCGTGACCGCCTCTTTTTCCTGAACGGCCAGACTCACTTCCAGCGCCTGTAACAGCTTAAACAGCGTGGCCAGTGAGGTGCTGTCAGGCGCATTTTCAAAATGAGAAATGGTAGCCTGTTTCAGGCCGACCTTTTTTGCCAGCTCACTCTGCGTCCAGCCATTGCGCTGGCGGATAAACTTGAGCTGGTTTGCCAGCTGTATCGGGCTGTATATCATGGGGTGACTCCTTAAGGATCACAGGCTGTCAGCATAACGCAGATGCATTATCCTTTACAGGGGATAAAAAGAGATTATACCCGCAAAGGGATAATCAGTCATTTATACCCCATAGAGGATAATCGCCCGTATATCCCCTGCAGGGGATAAAAACACGCAAATAGAAGAGGAACAGAATGCGCACATTTACCCTTACCCATCAGGAAAACGATAATGATCGGGACGCGTTGCTGACAGGATTAGGCGCTTACAACCGGCAGTTTATCAGCCGCGAGAACTGGGGCCCGCTGTCGGTTTATCATAAAGATGCAGAAGACGTGTTGCGCGGTGGAGTCATCGCATCGCGCAAAGGCAACTGGCTCTGCATTGATTTTCTCTGGGTGGACGAAACTGTGCGTGGCAGTGGTCTGGGTCGCGCGCTGATGGAAGCCGCGGAACAGGAGGCGGCTAAGAGGGGATGTCTCTTTGCGCTGGTGGATACCTTCAGCTTTCAGGCTCTGCCGTTTTATCAGAAGCAGGGGTATCAGCAGCAGATGTCCCTGCCCGACTTTCCAGAGAACGGTATGCAGCGTCACTATCTGACGAAAACGCTCAGGGTAACAGACTCACGCTGACCGCCATTAAAGCAGTCAGCGTGACAGGGTCACAAACCCGCAATACGCCGAAGGTCTGCTTCGGCGCCGGGAGCAACGGCCAGAACCTGCGCCCCTTTGATGATGCGGTCGCCTTCGGTATTGAACGGGTGGTACCAGCCGCCCGCCTCTTTCACCAGACAGTAACCCGCCAGGCAATCCCAGGCGTGCATATAGGGTTCGTAATATCCCACAACCCGACCGGCGGCGACCCACGCCAGCATCAGCGCGCCCGAACCAATGCGGATAAAGTTACCGCCCGCCGACAGCAGCGCCGCCACAATCTCGCCAACCTGCTGCGGACTGACATAACTGTTAGCGCCAAAGCCGGTAACATGGTTTTGCAGTGTGCGGGTGGGATCAACCTGCAGACGACGACCGTTCAGCGTCGCGCCCTGCCCCAGTGCCGCCACATAGCACTCCTCATAAGTGGGTGCGAAAATCACACCGATAACCGGCACATCGCCACGCAGCACTGCCACCGAAACGCACCAGCTCGGCATCCCATTGAGAAACGGGCTGGTGCCATCGATCGGATCAACCACCCAGGTGTAGTCAGAGTGTCCCGCCTGCAGCCCCGACTCCTCACCCAGAAAGCCATCATCGGGAAACGCATCCTTTATGCGGCTGGCGATCAACTGCTCTACTTCACGGTCGGCAATTGACACCACATCCTGCAAATCGTACTTGGTCTCTACCACCAGCGTGTCGCGACGGTTAAACCAGCCTAGCGCGGTCGCGCCACCTTCGCGGGCCACAGCCTCCGCTAAAGCCAGTCGCGCCATTATTTCATCATGCGATGCCATGCAAACTCCTCGGGTTAATCAGATTAACGGGCAATCAGGGCAAGGCCCTGCGGCTTAAAGTTGACGCCTACCAGGGTGGCGAGAGGCAGACGCTGTTCCATCTGCGGATCGATAATGAACAACGCGCCCAGCTCGGTCGCGACTTCATATTCAATATGGTCACCCAGCCAGGTGCTGTGGATCACTTCACCCTGCAACGCGCCCTGGCCATCGCCAGACAACGTAATAAACTGGGGTCTCACCGCCAGCTGGGCACTGCCGGTTTTAGCGCCCGCACCCCGCACCCGAAAGCGCTGGTTACCCAGACGAACCAGTGCGTCATCTGCATCCGCCTGCTCCACTTCACAGGGCAGAATATTGGCTTCCCCCATAAAGTCCGCAATAAAGACCGAGTTGGGCGAATGATAAAGCGTCTCCGGCGCGCCCTGCTGGGCAATATCCCCCTCTTTCATGACAATAATCTTATCGGAGACTGCCAGCGCCTCTTCCTGATCATGGGTGACATAGACCGCCGTAAATCCGAGCCGCTGCTGCAAATCACGGATATCGGTGCGCACCCGACGGCGCAGACGCTCATCAAGGTTCGACAACGGCTCATCGAGCAGCAGCACCTGCGGTTCCAGCACCAGCGCACGCGCTACCGCAATACGCTGCTGCTGTCCGCCAGAAAGTTCAGACGGCAACCGCTCTCCCTGACTCTCTAACCCCACCAGCTTCAGCCCCTCACGCGCCCTGTCCTGCGCTTCGCGTTTGTTCATGCCCGAGGAGAGCAGCCCGTAAAGAATGTTGTCGATAGCGTTCATGTGGGGAAACAGCGCGTATGACTGAAACACCATCGCCACATCCCGTTCGTTAGCGGGCAGATGCGTTACCTCTTTGCCGCCAATCAGAATCCTTCCCGAGGTGGGATGCTCCAGCCCGGCCAGTAGCCGCAGCGTGGTAGTCTTGCCGCAGCCGGACGGCCCGAGCAGCGTCACCAGCGTGCCTGGCTCTACGGTGAGCGACAGATCCGGCACGGCGGTAAAACCAGCAAAACGCTTCGCGACATGTTCAAACACCACCGATCCGGCGTTAATGGTCGTCATAGGGCTCTCTCCTGAGTCAGTGTGGAGGCAGAAGGTGCGGTAACCATCACCGCCGGTTGGGTTGTACGGCGCAGGCGACGTTCGCCCACCAGCAGCTGGAACAGGCCTATGATTAGCAGCATCACGACAATCAATACCGACGAGTAGGCAATGGCGACGCCATACTCACCGTTCTCCACCAGCCCGACGATGTAAGAGGTCGCCATGTTGTACTGGGCGCTGACCAGGAAAATCACCGCGCTGATCGAGGTTATCGCCCGCACAAAGGCATAGACCAGCGCGGCGCTGATCGCCGGTTTCAGCAACGGCAGCACGACTTTGCGCAGCGTCCGAAAACTGTTAGCGCCCAGCGTCAGTGAGGCTTCATCCAGGCTTTTATCCAGCTGGCTCATCGCCGCAATCCCGCCACGCACGCCGACCGGCATATTACGGAAGACAAAGCAGGCGATCAGGATCATCGCGGTACCGGTCATCTCCAGCGGCGGCAGGTTATAGGCCATGACATAACTCACGCCGATGACCGTACCGGGAATGGCAAAGCTCAGCATCAGCATGAATTCAAAGGTCTGACGGCCGGCAAACTTCTGCCGCACAATCAGCCAGGCCGTCAGCAGCCCCACAATGGCCGTGAGCGGCGCAGCGATCAGGGCAATCTCCAGCGTGGTCCAGAAGGAGTTCCAGGCGACGCCGCGCCAGACCAGTTGCCCCTGATTGACGCTGACGCTGAAGGCGCGAATGTAGTGATCCAGCGTCAGGTTGTTATTCAGCCCCCACGACTGTACAAAGCCGCCAATCATGATCATGCCGTAGATCACCAGCGTGAAGAGTCCCCACGGGATGACCATGCCATAGACGCTGTAGCGCACCGGACGCGGCAGCATCACGTGACGGCCACCGTCGCCTTTGCCGGTGACGGTGGCAAAGCTTTTTCCGGCGAGCCAGACGCGCTGCACCAGAAATGCAGTCAGCGTAAAGCCCAGCAGGATCATCGCCAGCACCGCCGCGCGGCTCGGGTCGTTCTGTGCGCCGACCACAGAGAAGAAGATTTCGGTGGAGAGCACGCCATGACTGCCACCCAGCACCATCGGGTTACCGAAATCGGCCATGCTTTCGATAAAGCTGATCAGGAAGGCGTTGGCCAGACCGGGCGCCATCAGCGGCAGCGAGATGCGGGAGAAGGTGCGCCAGCGACTGGCGCGCAGCGTCTGAGAGGCCTCTTCCAGTGACGGACTGACACCCTCGACCACGCCAATCAGCACCAGGAAAGCGATAGGGGTAAACGACAGCACCTGCGCAATCCAGATGCCGGTCAGGCCATAGAGCCAGCGGCCCGGTTCGATGCCGAACAGCGTTGCCAGTGATTCTGTTACGACACCGGAGCGGCCAAACAGCAGGATAAGCGCCAGTCCGATAACAAACGGTGGCGTGATAATCGGCAGAATGGTCAGCATCCGCAGCGCTTTCTTGCACGGCAGCGACGTGCGCGTAGCCGCCAGCGCAAACGCCAGCCCCAGCAGCGTCGAACCGCTGGCGGTCATCAGCGCCAGTCCCAGCGTGCGCCAGGCCGTGCCGCAGGTGCCACCGGTGAAACAGGAGAGACTCCAGATCGCAGGGTCCTGCATATTGGCAATCAGCCCATCCGGTTTGAAGCTGCCATCAATATCCTGCACCGAGGCGACAAACAGGCTCAGCACCGGATAGAGCACAAAGGTGGTCACCAGCGCCACCAGCAGTACAATCGACGCCACGACAAAGGCATCACCTTTCAGCACACCCCGCTCCGCCAGGGCAAATGCGAAGATCAGCAAAAACACGGTCAGCAGCAGCAACGCGCCCGCGCCCATTGCTGGCTGGCCCAATGCCTGCGGACCCGCGATATGTTCCAGCCACAGCCAGTTCCAGCCACTGAAACCAATGGCATGCCCTTCCAGCACCAGAAACAGGATGCCCGTGACGCTGAAAAGCAGCAGGAGCGTGCTACGCGTGCGGCCCGGCGGCAGAAAGACGCTGGCCGCAGAGAGCAGCCACAGCGCGACAGCAATACTCAGCCAGCGGCGTAACGCGAGCTGCCCCAGCGCCGGTGCACTGTTCTCATCGGTCCATAAGCTGAACAGCCACTCCCCGCTGAAGAAGCCCTGCTCCAGGCTGTACCAGGGCAGCAGCGTCAGCGCGACGGCGCCCGCCAGCAGCGCCGCGGTTAAGCGACGATTGTGCGCATTCATAAATTACCTCGATCAGGAAGCGGGCATCAGGCTTACGCCACCGCGGTCTGGCAACGGCCCGGCTCAGGCGGCCGGGACAACCCCACTGTTATTGCGCGCTGGCACCAATCTCTTTATCCCAGCGGCCCAGCAGCGCTTTACGTTTTGCCGAATCGCCATAGGTTTTGAAGTCATAATCGATCAGTTTGATGTTCTCGAAACGCGGCGCATATTCAGAGATCTCCGCCTGACGGTTGGAAGGGAGCTGGAACGATTTCGCCTCTTTCATGTGTGATTGCGCCTCAGCGCTCAGCGCCCAGTCATACCAGACTTTGGCATTTGCCAGATTTCGTGCTCCTTTGATGATCGACATTGAACCAATCTCATAGCCAGTGCCTTCACAGGGCGCGACGGGCTTAATCGGGAAGCCATCCACTTCCATCGCTACGGCATCGTGCATAAAGACAATCCCGAGGGTGGTTTCACCGCGCGCAGCGGCTTTGACCGGCGCAGAGCCGGACTTGGTGTATTGCGAGATGTTGGCGTTAAGCTTCTTCAGATAATCGAAGGCTTTGTCTTCACCCATAATCTGCACCAGCGTCGCCAGGGTGTTATAGGCCGTGCCGGAGGAGTTGGGATTGGCGATCTGAATCTCACCTTTAAAACCCGGGTCGAGCAGGTCAGCCCAGCAGGCCGGGACCTTCAGCTTTTTCTCCGCCAGCAGCTTCGTGTTATAGCCCCAGCCCAGCGCACCGGCGTAGACGCCCACGGTGCGATAACCGGAGATTTCCGCCACTTTTTGTGACCAGGGTTGTTGCTGATCGAGCAAAGGGGATTTATAGGCCTGGGTTAAGCCCTCTTCGGCAGCCTGCATGTGCGGATCCCCGGTGCCGGCCCACCAGATATCGGTACGGGGATTGCGTGCTTCACTGCGGATACGGGCATAGGCTTCACCGGCAGAGAGCCGCACCATGCTGAGTTTGATATCAGGATGGCTCTGGCTGAACAGCGTGGTCATCTGTTCACACACCACCACATCCGCTGAGCAGATCATGTTAAGGCCGGCCGCCGAGGCAGCAAACGGCATCATAGGGCAGACAATGACAGCAGCGAGCAGAGAGGAATAACGCATGATGTTCTCCTGGGGCTGGATGACGCAGGTGCGCCAGCTATTGCACATGTGTGCAAACGTATGCGCAAAGTAGTACGGCGAGCTGTTGACACTGTCAATTCGGTTGTTACGCAATTGTCAGGCGCTGTCACAAATTTGAAACACTTTACGTGCAGCCATGTTTTGCACAGCCTTGCAATTTCAGGCAGACTCAGTGCAGACAACGGTGGGACGGGGAAATAAGATGCAGCAGCTTAAAGCGGTGGTAAGCGCACAGGATGTCGCAGACCGGGCGGGCGTTTCCCGTTCAGCGGTCTCCCGCACCTTTACGCCAGGTGCCAGCGTGTCGGAGGCCACCCGTCAGCGGGTGATGAAAGCGGCAGAAGAGCTGGGCTATCACGTCAACCATCTGGCACGGGGTCTGGTTCGCAACCGCAGCGGCATTGTCTGTTTAATTGCCTCCGAAGTGGATACGCCCTACCGTGCCAGCCTGGTGCGCTGGATGACCCAGTACCTGCAGGAAGCGGGAAAAGTGGCGATGCTGATTAACACCGACCGCTCGGATGCGCGCGTTTCCGCCGCGCTGCAACAGGCGATTAATTTTCGCGCCGACGCCTCCATTATTCTTTCAGGTATGCCTGACAGCGGCATTACCCGCCTCTGCTACAAACATGGACAGCACCTGGTGCTGATTAATCGCGATGAGTCTTTGCCCGGTACGCTCAATATTAATCTCGACTCCGGCCCGGCAGCGGAAATGGCGGTCAACGCATTTGTGCGGGCGGGCTGCAACCGCATCGCTTTCGTGAATTCGCTGGCGGGAACACCCAGCCTGCTGAAGCGCGAAGCCGATTTTCTGGCCGCGGCGCAGAAAGCGGGCGTCGCGGTTCAGGTCGAGCGGTTCGGCTCCACCTCCTATGAAAGCGGACAGATTCTGGCTCAGCGTCTGCTGACCCGAAAAGTTCGCCCTGACGCGGTTTACTGCGCCACCGACCTGCTCGCCTGTGGCTTTATGGATGAAGCGCGTCACCGCTTTGCGCTGCGTATTCCGGAGGATCTCTGCATCATGGGGCACGACAATATTCCGCAATCAGGCTGGTCCTCTTACAACCTCACCACCTTCGCGCAGCCGGTGGAGCAGTTCGCCCGCGATGCGATTGCCTGGCTGGTGGAGACGGAAGCGCAACCGGAGACACTGATGCCGAAGAATGAACAGCAGCAGGAGCGCAGAATATACCCGGTGGATGTCGTCTGGCGGGGTTCAGTACGCGGCGGATAACCGCCTTTTTTTATTTTCTGCCGATGCGCTTTATTCGCTGTAATAATGACCAAAACCCGCCACGCTTCGTTTTAAATATCCCCTTCCCGCGCAGAAAAATAATCGGAGGCTCCGGCACAGTTTTCTGATTTCATGACTACGCTTTATCAGCATTATTAATTTCTTCTGGTTTTACCTGCTCAATGAATCAGCAGTCAGATGTGACAAATATCACATTTGTGCCAGGCTTAATGTCTCAGATAACGTTGTTCAAGGAGCATACAATGGCGACACCCACTAACAAGACGCTCGATCTGGATCAATTCCCTAAACCTCCTTTTGAGGATCAGCCACAACAGGCACCAGGCCTGGCCAGCAAAATGATCCCGGTTCCCGATCACGGTGAAACCAGCTATCGCGGCACAGGCAGACTGACTGGCCGTAAGGCGCTTATCACCGGCGGTGACTCCGGCATTGGCCGCGCGGTAGCTATCGCTTATGCCCGCGAAGGCGCAGACGTAGTGATCAATTACCTGCCTGAAGAACAGCCCGACGCTGATGAAGTGGTTAAATTAATCGAAGCGGAAGGCCGTAAAGTTTTCGCTATTCCGGGCGATATTCGTTCTGAAGAATTTTGTCAGCAATTGGTTAAAGACGCAGCCGATAAATTAGGCGGTCTGGATATTCTGGTGAATAACGCCGGTCGTCAGCAATTTAATGAGTCCATCCGTACCCTGAGTACGGAAGATTTTGATGCGACGTTTAAAACTAACGTGTATGCCATGTTCTGGATCACCAAAGCGGCGCTGGAATATCTGCCACGCGGTGCATCCATTATTAATACTTCTTCGGTTCAGGCGTTTAAACCCAGCGATATTCTGCTGGATTATGCGCAGACCAAAGCCTGCATTGTCGCCTTTACGAAATCACTGGCTAAACAGCTGGGTGGCGAGGGTATCCGGGTCAATGCTGTTGCCCCAGGTCCTTACTGGACGCCGCTGCAGTCCAGCGGTGGACAGCCAATGGAGAAAGTGAAACAGTTTGGCGCCGATTCACCGATGGGTCGCCCGGGCCAGCCGGTTGAAATCGCCCCGCTCTATGTCACGCTGGCCTCAACCGAAAGCAGCTACTCTTCCGGTCAGGTCTGGTGCTCTGATGGCGGTACCGGCACGCTGTAACAATATCCCGATGGCCGCGTTATGCGGCCATTTTTTTGTCCCGCTTTCTTTCGTTTCGTTACCCAGCCGCCACGGTGGCAACCGAATGGCATTGGTGTGCCTGTTCAGATTGCGCGAGGTGACCGGGAAAGCCTGTTAGCGCCCTACTGCAGCCGGAAGCGGGGATCGAAGAAAAACGGCTCCACCACCACCTTGCTGACGATGCCGGCCGCCGCCGGATGACGGGGATTGAACAACGCATTCCACTCACCGGTCAGCGTGCTGGGCACCTTGAGCACCAGGCCGTTGTCCGGGCTGGCGAGCCAGTCGTCTCCAATCTGCCGTGTAGAGGCGGGTGCAGGATCGGTCTGCCAGTCGTCGGGCAATGCCGACAGCGAGAGCTCGGTGATCAGAGCCTCTGGCACACTAATCGCCAGCATAGCGTAGTCATGCGCCAGATCCTGAATGGTGAGATGCACTAAGGCCTCCAGCACACACAGCGCCCGGCTCGATCCCATATAAACACAAACCGTGCCCACAGAGTTCCAGCGCCCGCCATAAGTACGGGCACCAAACCCATCAAAAGCGGTCATTGCATATTCACGCTTCACCAGACGGTAAAAAGGCACCGCCATCAGGTAATCACGCCATGCTCAAGCTGACCAATCAGGTTAATGACCGCTTCTGCACCCGCTACCGTGGTGGTCATTTCCGCCGGTTTTTTACCTCCCAGCGCTTTAGCCGGCGTTTCCAGCCACTGCACCAGGCGCTGCCTGTCGTCGCGGAACAGTTTACTGGCGGCAGAGAGAACACGAATCAGCATGTAGATGCGTCCGCTCTGGTCGGGCGAAAAGGTCTGATCAGGATCTTTCACTTTGCGGTTATAGGTGGTGCGGTCAATGCCCGCCAGACGGCATAGCCAGCCTTCGTCAAAGGTGGACAATGACGCCGTGCGTTTCAGCACGCCGCTGCTGAACCCCACTGCAATTCGCTGGTGCGCATCGGGCAGCGTATCCGGCAGGTTCAGTGCATGCAGCAACGACGTATCGCGACGATGCTGAGCGGGTGTATAGATGGCGATGGACATAGCAGCCCTCCTGTTCATTTGATTTTTATTTTAGCTCAAATGAACAGGAGGTGCCAGCCTTACCCCGTCGCAGAGTAAGCAGATAGGTATTAAGGCGTGCCCTGATGTAACGCCTGCAGAATCTGCCAGGCGGCCTTTATGCGCAGCGGATTGGGGTAATTTTTGTTGGCGAGCATCACGATGCCGCTGTTCTGCTCAGGGATAAACGCGATATAAGCACCGAATCCATTGGTGGCACCGGTCTTATGCACCCAACTGGCGTTCAGTGAAGGCCCGACCGGATTTAGCAGGGTCGCTGGCCGCGGTTGTAACGCAACACCATTGTCACTGTCGCTGATGATGGTGTCGGCAGTGGCAGGCAAATCATAGATCTCCCAGCCCAGTCCCTGCCAGAAACTGCCGATTTTGAAATAGCGCGACTGTGCGGTGCGGATAGCATTACGCAACACAGTGTTGCCCGAGGAGAGGCGATTAGGATCGACGTTGGCCTGCATAAAGGTCAGCATGTCACGCGCGGTGGATTTAACGCCGTACGCTTCGGCATCCAGCATGCCGGGGGAAACCCGAACCGGCTGACCATTTTTATAGCCCCACGCGTAGTCCAGCATCATTGAGGGCGGCACGGTGATATAAGTGCGCGTCAGCCGCAGCGGCTGAAACACATTGCGCGCCATCGCCTGCTCATAATCCCCCTTCACCATCAGCGAGCCAAACAGACCGATACTGGCGTTAGAGTACTGACGAAGCGTGCCTGGTGATGCTTTTGGCTGCCATTCCTGATAAAAGCGCAGCAGTGAGGCCTGATCGGTAACCTCATCCGGCAGCTGTAAAGGTAAGCCACCGGCGGTATAGGTCGCCAGGTGCAGCATCCTCACCGGACGCCATTGTTCACCGGTCAGCTGCGGCCAGTATTTCTGTACGGGATCATTGAGGCGAATGTCACCGTTGCGGATCAGGATACCTGCCAGCGTACCGGTAAACGTTTTGCTCACCGAACCCAGCTCAAACAGCGTATTTTCCGTCACCTGGCGGCCTGATGCGAGATCGGCCACGCCGAGGTTCACAAACTGCGCCCGGCCCTTGTAAAGCACCGCCACCGACATGCCCGGGATCGCCTGCTGCTCCATCAGCGGTTCGATCGCGGCTTTAACCAGAGAAGTGACCTGCTGTGAAGAGAGATCGGCGGCAACACAGCTGGCAGAAAGAGACAGTAAAGCAAAATAAAACACAGACTTTTTCATTGGCAACTAAAGGCTTCTTCACTGAAATGAATTATTTACACTGGCTGGCACACGCCTGTACGCACATCTGCGCCTCTGAACTGCAGGCACCGTTTTCACGGGTGTTGCAGTGTGACTGTTCGACGTAGCAGTTGGTCTGACAGGCGGAGACATCACAGCGGGCTGCCGCAGGGGTCAGCTGAACCAGAGGCGCGCGGGCCGGAAAAACCGGTGCGGGCTGAGCGAAGGCGCTGCTGCCCAGTAATCCGGACAGCAGCAGAGTGAGGATAATTTTCATAAGAGTTCTCCAGTGGGACGCTGCGCTAAGTATGGCTAGTCTGGCGCGCGCCGTCAGAGAAATCTAATCAAATTGAGACACCAGGAGGATGTTAAGTGGCATTCACTACGCCACGACGGTAAATATCGTTGAGCCGGGCAATGTAGCGCCCGGTATCATGCTGCTCTTTGATGCGCAGAATCGCCGCCTCGCCTTTCTCCTGCAGCATCTCAGGCCGTTCGATGATGGCGAGCAGCGTGGATTTAAGCCCTTCCACCAGGGACTGTCGCAGCTGCGTTTTCTGCTCTGTTGACGTAATGCTGTATTCACGGTCCGCGTTCAGCGGACTCGCCAGCACCCAGCCCGCGCTATCCGGGTTAATTTCTGGCAATGCACGCACGTTGCTGGTGATCACCGGGCAGCCATTAGCCTGCATTTCCAGTACAGAAAACCCGTAGGTTTCCTGCCAGGTCGGTAACAGGCCGGCATCGCTCTGGCGGAACAGCTGCATTAGCGCACTGTTTTCCATCTGGGTATGATGCGTAAAGCAGCGATGGCGTTTGATGCGATTCTCAATGTCGCGGTAAAAAGCCTCGTCATCCTGGAACTGGCGGTGAGCAACGTTGCGGCGCTTAGCGAGATCACCAATCAGCTGCACATCCAGCTGCGACGCATCCAGCCGCTTCTCTTCAATCAGCTCACTGATAGCCAGCACCACTTCGGCTCCGCCTTTGCGGTAGAACTCGTTACCGGCAAAAATCAGCCTGAGCGTACCTGACTGGCGTGGCGCTTTTTGCTGAACAAACAGCGTCTGTGGCGGATGCAGCACCACGGTTTTACGCTGAATCTGCCGGGCGACATCCGCTTTGAACAGCTTCATCTGAATGTTCAGCGTGGCGTCGGAAATGGCAATCAGCCCCAGGCAATTGTCTTTTAACAGATAGGGGATCAGGCGTTGCAGCTCAGGGTTATCCTGCTTGGCTACGCCAGCCACCGGCAGCACGCGCGGCAGCTCAGTCTCAAATGAGGCGACCCACTTCTGTCGGGTAATCGCAACCTCATTAAACAGATGCAGGATGTCAGCCCGCGCTGCCCCTGAAAAAGGCACAGGCTGAAAGACAAAGGTTTTGTTTTTCTTGAGCAATCGGGTTCGTAACGGGTTGATAAAATAGAAAAGATTGCTCTTTTTCAGATTGATGTACTGGTTTTCCGGATTAACTAAAATATTACGTTGCTCCGGATACTGGTTATTCGTGATTCCAACTTTCATGGTCGTTTTCCAGAGTCCTTTATGTCCAGAGTGATCTATATCACGCGATCGTGCCAGATGCGTTTGAGCAATATCCTAAAAGACCGTTTCGCCTCGAAATAATTAACTTTACTAATCATTAAAAGCCATAACCGGAAGGCCTTCGTCGTGCCTGCGCGCCTGTACTGAACAAGGCTTTCTGATAACGTCACAGCGCATTATTGTCCGATAAAGAGGCAAAGCCACGGAAAAGGGTGTGCTGTGTGTCATGAGAATATGACGCTGCCCGGGCGGGCTGATTTCAGGGAAGCGGGTGATTTAGTTTATAATTTTTAAACAAATTAAAACGGGTATAAGGCTAAGCCGCCGACAATGCACGCTGAAGGATAAATGGCTCTGAAACTGACCGACTGCACCTGATGAATGATGAAACAATCGATGCAGAAAAAATGATCACTGCACCCTTTTGATTCGACCTTTTGCCACATTTAAGTGCATGAGGTCAGCAATCAGACGACGCAGCCACCTCAGAGATTATATGTCAACGTACTGATTAACCTGTTTTTTCTACTCACTCTCCCTGTAGGCCTCCCTCTGGTACAAAAGTTGCAGGAAAAGTCTATGCAGACAGGAGAGCATTATGAAAGCAATCGTGATTGGTGGCGGTATTGGCGGAATGAGCAGCGCCATTGCGCTGGAGAAAGCCGGAATTGACGTGGAAGTTTACGAAGCGGTGCAGGAAATGAAGCCTGTCGGCGCGGCGATTTCCATCTGGCCCAACGGCGTTAAATGCCTGAATGCGCTGGGAATGAAAGCCGCGCTGCGTGAGCTGGGCGGTAACATGGCCTTTATGGCTTATCACGACGGCGCGACCGGCGTACCTCTGACCCGCTTCAGCATGGCGCCGTTGGTTCAACAGGTTGGTGAATACCCTTATCCGGTAGCGCGTGCAGAGCTGCAGGCGATGCTGATTGATACCTTTGGCCGTGAACGGGTGCAGTTTGGTAAGCGGGTGATCCAGGTTGAACAGACCGCAGACGGCGTGATCGCCACCTTTTCTGACAACAGTCAGGCCACCGGCGATTTTCTGATTGCTGCCGATGGCACCCATTCGGTGATTCGTGAATATGTGCTGGAAGAGAAGCTGGAGCGCCGTTACGCCGGTTACGTTAACTGGAATGGGCTGGTCACCATTGACGAACGGATTGCACCCGCCGATCAGTGGACTACCTTTGTCGGTGACGGCAAACGCGTTTCGCTGATGCCGGTCAGCGGTAATCGCTTCTACTTCTTCTTTGATGTGCCGCTGCCGAAAGGTCTGCCGCAGGATCGCAGCACCGTGAAAGCCGATTTAACCGGCTACTTCCAGGGCTGGGCGGAGTCGGTACAGCAGCTGATCGCGGCGATTAATCCCGACACCACCAACCGGGTTGAGATCCACGACATTGAACCCTTTAGTCGCTTTGTGAAAGGACGCGTTGCTCTGCTGGGTGATGCAGCCCACAGCACCACCCCCGATATTGGTCAGGGCGGCTGCGCGGCGAT
The DNA here is from genome assembly GCF_041982285.1 of Pantoea sp. ANP04. Taxonomy (NCBI): domain Bacteria; kingdom Pseudomonadati; phylum Pseudomonadota; class Gammaproteobacteria; order Enterobacterales; family Erwiniaceae; genus Pantoea; species Pantoea sp. ANP04. Next base: position 204,344 of record NZ_JAUTYS010000004.1, read on the forward strand.
GGAAGATGCTGTGGTGCTGGCGTCGACGCTGGCCTCACATTCGCTGGGCATCGAAGATGCGCTGCTACGCTATCAGGCGCGCCGCGTTGAGCGGGTCAAAGATCTGGTGCTGAAAGCGCGCAAACGCTGTGATGTCACCCATGCTCGCGACCCGGCGGTCACGGCAGAGTGGTATCAGTCACTGAAAAACGAAACCGGTGAGCGGGTGCTGGCCGGAATGTGCGAAACCATTGAAGGTGGCCCGCTGGGCTAGCCCCAATAACAAAAGGGCTGTCATGGTGACAGCCCTTTTGTTATGAATCCGCCAGACCGCGATTTTTCAGCATCGGCTCAAGCTGTGGGGCCGCGCCCCGCCAGCTTTCATACAGCGTTTTAAGATCGCTGCTGTTCCCACGTGACAGAATTTTCTGTCGGAAGATATCGCCGTTCTCACGCGTCAATCCGCCATGCTCCGCAAACCACTGATAGCCATCGTCGGCGAGCATCTGCGTCCAGATATAGGCGTAATACCCTGCGGCATAACCGCCGCCCCAGATGTGCTGGAAATAGCTGGAACGATAGCGCGGCGGCACCGCTGTCAGCGCCATATTGTCGCTCTGCAACGCCTGCTGCTCGAATCCCTCCACGCTTTGCGGCGCGGCATCACGGTTAAGGCTATGCCAGTGCAGATCCAGCAGCGCGGCAGCCAGCAACTCGCTCATCTCATAACCTTTGTTGAACGTTGCGGCCCGGACAATCTTTTCATGCAGCTCAGCGGGCATCAGCTCATGCGTCTGATAGTGGCGAGCGTAGTTGCGGAACACCGCCGGCTCGCTGGCCCAGTGCTCATTGATCTGCGAAGGAAACTCGACAAAATCGCGCGGGGTCTCCGTGCCTGACAGGCTCGGATAGCGCTGGCTGGCAAACAGGCCGTGCAGCGTGTGGCCGAATTCATGAAACATCGTAATGACGTCGTCCCAGCTCAGCAGCGCCGGTTCACCGGCGGGCGGTTTGGTGTAGTTACAGACGTTATAGATCACTGGTTTGGTGTCGAGCAGCGTCGACTGGTTGACGAAGTTGCTCATCCAGGCACCGCCGCCTTTGCTGTCACGCTTAAAGAAGTCGGTATAGAACAACGCCAGCGGCGTCTCGTCCGCATCGAAAATTTCATAGACCTGCACGTCAGGATGATAAACCGGCAGATCCTGTCGCGGGGTAAAACGGATGCCATAGAGCTGTGTCGCCGCCCAGAATACCCCGTTCTGCAGCACCGAGTTAAGCTCAAAGTAGGGCTTAATCTGGCTCTCATCGAGGTCATAGCGTGCGCGCCGCACCTGTTCAGCATAAAAACGCCAGTCCCAGGCCTGCAGGGTAAAGCCGCCCTGCTGCTTATCGATAGTCTGCTGGATAGCCGCGGCTTCGCGTTCGGCACGGGCGCGCGCAGCGGGCACGATGTTGTGCATAAAGGCCAGCGCTGCTTTGGGGGTTTTGGCCATCTGATCCTGCAGTTTCCACTCCGCATAGCTGGCAAATCCCAGCAGCCGGGCCTGCTCCGCCCTGACCTGCGCCAGCCTTAACACCAGCTCGCGGGTGTCGTTTTCATCCCCTTTTTCCGTGCGCGTCACGCCCGCCTTAAACAGCGCTTCACGGGTTGCGCGATCGGCGAGACTCTGCAGCGCCGGTTGCTGCGTGGTGTTCTGCAGCACCAGCAACCCGCTTTTTTCCAGCCCGCGCGCCTGCGCTTCCGCCTGTGCTACGGCCAGATCGGCCGGCGACAGACCCGCCAGCTGCTGCAAATCATTGACGACAAGTCCACCCGCTTTGGTGGCAGCCAGCAGTCTGTTGGTGAAGCGCGTACCGAGGCGTGCGGCCTCCTGATTCAGCGCTTTAAGCTGCTGTTTTTGCGCCTCAGGCAGATTGGCCCCCGCCAGCTGGAAGCGCTGCCAGATCACTTCAACCAGACGTTTTGATTCAGCATCCAGTTTAGCGCGCTGCAGATAGACCGCGTCGAGCCGTGAAAACAGCGGCCGGTTCAGCATGATGTCATCGTTGAGCGCGGTAAGCTGGGGCGCTATCTCCTCATCCACCTGCTGCAGATACGGGCTGGTATGGGCCGAGGTCATGGCACCAAAGACCAGATTGACCCGGTTAAGCAGCTGTCCGCTCTTCTCCAGTGCTTCAAAGGTGTTAAGAAAGGTGGGCGCTTCGCTATTCAGGGCGATCGCCTCGATCTCCTGACGCTTCTCTTCGATGCCCGCCTGCAGCGCAGGCAGGAAATCCTGCTCCTCTATCTGGTCAAAAGGCGGAGCATGATAAGGCAGTGTGCTGACGCTAAAGAAGGGATTCTGACGGGCGTTCATGGTTCGCTCCTGATGGGGCATCGCAAAGTCTTATCCTGACAGGTTGCCGCGCAGGCCACAACTCAGGTGATATGTTGCTGATAAACGCAGATAATTTCACCGGCAATCGCCACCGCAATCTCGGCGGGTAGCTTGCCTTTAACATCCGGCAGACCAATCGGGCAGCGCAGGCGCGCCAGTGATTCGCTCTGAACGCCCCTGCCTGCCAGCCGGTAGCGAAAACGCTGGTTTTTCGTCGCCGAACCGATTAATCCGGCATAGCGGAAATCCCCGCGTTTCAGCACCGCTTCACACAGTTCAAAGTCCAGCGGATGATGGTGGGTCATGATAATAAAGTAGCTGCCCGCAGGCGCCTGCGCCACGCAATCGAGCGGATCATCGGGCTGCCAGGTCACTACGCCCGCAGGGACGCTGGAAAATTGCGCCGGACGGCTGTCAATCCAGTTTATGTGACAGGGTAACGTCGCCAGCAGGTTAACCAGTGCCTGTCCGACATGACCTGCACCAAACAGAAATATCTCCGGCTGCGCCTGCAGCAGCGGCTCAAACAAAATCTTCGTTTTGCCACCACAGCATTGTCCAAGCCGCGCGCCGAGGCTGAAATCTTCGGTATGGGGCGCGGTCGCCCCATCCTGCAGCATCGCCCTGGCCTGGGCGATACACGCAAATTCCAGATGACCGCCACCGATGGTGAGAAAGCTCTCCTGCTGTGTGACGACCATTTTGCTGCCGCTGTCACGGGGCACCGAACCGTGCTCGCTAAGCACGGTAATCAGCACGCAGCTTTGCCGTTTTTCACGCAACTGGTGAAGCACGCCTATCCAGTCATGATAGATCATCAATGGCTCCCGACAGACGCTGCACGCCCCAGAAAATGCGCTCCGGTGTAGCGGGCGCATCCAGCAACGGATGCTGGCGGTAATCCGCCACGCTGGCGACCGCATCCTGCAGCGCACACCAGGCGGCTATCCCTAACATAAACGGCGGTTCGCCAACGGCCTTGGAGTGGAAGACCGTGTCTTTCGGGTTTTTGCGGTTCTCCATCAGTGTGACCCGCAGATCCGCCGGCACGTCACTGATGGCGGGAATTTTATAGCTCGCGGGACCGTCGGTCAGCAGCTGACCTTTGTCATTCCACACCAGCTCTTCGCAGGTGAGCCAGCCGACACCCTGGACAAAGCCTCCTTCGACCTGACCGATGTCGATGGCCGGGTTCAGCGAGGCACCAACGTCATGCAGGATGTCGGCGCGCAGCAGGCGGGATTCGCCGGTTAAGGTGTCGATGACGACCTCGCAGCAGGCCGCGCCATAGGCGTAGTAATAGAATGGCGTGCCGCGCCCGGCAACGCGGTCGTAATGAATGCCTGGTACGCGATAGTAGCCGGTGGCAGAGAGCGGCACCTGATTCAGCCACGCCAGTTTCGCCACCTCAGCGAAGGTGTAATGTTTTTCTCCGGCACGTACCACGCCATTGCGGAAGCTCACCGCCGCAGCGTCGCACTGATGCAGTTCGCAGAGCATGGCGGTCATGCGATCGCGCAGGATTTCAGCCGCATTCTGCGCCGCCTTACCGTTGAGGTCAGCACCGCTGGAGGCCGCTGTTGGCGAGGTATTGGGCACTTTACCGGTGTCGGTGGGGGTAATCTGGATTTTATCGGTCTCTATCTGCAGTACTTCGGCGACAATCTGGATCACCTTGGTGTTCAGGCCCTGGCCCATCTCGGTGCCGCCATGATTCAGCTGCACCGTGCCATCGGTGTAAATCAGGATCAGCGCGCCCGCCTGATTAAGGAAGCTGGAGGTAAATGAGATGCCAAATTTTACCGGCGTCAGCGCCAGACCGCGTTTCAGCAGCGAACTGCGGGCGTTAAACGCCGTGATTTCCGCGCGACGCGCCTGATAGTCGCTGCTCTGCTCCAGCTGTTCGGTAATCTCATCCAGCAGATTGTCCTCGACCTGCTGGTGGTAATGGGTGATGTTGCGATCCTGCTTGCCATAATAGTTACGCTTGCGCAGCGCCAGCGGATCCAGCCCACGGTGGCGGGCGATGTGATCCATGATCTGTTCAATCGCCACCATACCCTGCGGTCCGCCAAAGCCGCGATAGGCGGTGTTGGAGGCGGTATTCGTGCGGCAGCGATAGCCCGTGACCAACGCATCGCCGAGGTAATACGCATTATCGGCGTGGAACATGGCGCGATCGACAATGGATCCGCTCAGATCCAGCGAATAACCGCAGTTACCGGCCAGATCGATTTTGATGCCACACAGCCGGCCATCCTCCTCAACGCCTGCCTCGTAACGCACAAAGAAAGGATGGCGCTTGCCGGTCACGCGCATGTCGTCGCGGCGTGAGAGTCGCATCTTTGCCGCCCGCCCCGTCTGACGGGCTACGATGGCGCAGAGACAGGCGACACCGGCGGCCTGCGTCTCTTTGCCACCAAAGCCGCCGCCCATACGGCGCATATCTATCGTCACCTTATTCAGGCTGATGCCCATGACTTCCGCCACCAGCTTCTGCACTTCCGTGGGGTTTTGGGTGGAAGAAAAGACCTGCAGCTGCTGATCTTCGCCAGGAATGACCATTGCCGTCTGGGTTTCCAGATAAAAATGCTCCTGACCCCCGATATGAAACGACCCGCTCACCCGATGCGGCGCACGCGCCAGTGCCGCGTCCACATCACCGCGCTGATGGATGTGCGGTTCCTGTACAAAGCTGCCCTGCGCCAGCGCCTGCTCTACATCCAGCAGCGGTTCCAGCACCTCATATTCGATCACCGCTGCGGCCGCGCCAAGACGTGCAGCGTCAGGGGAGTCCGCCGCGACGGCAATCACGATCTGCCCCAGGTACTCGACTTTGTCATGCGCCAGCAGCGGATCGCCCGGCTCCAGCGGCCCGACATCATTGATGCCCGGCACATCCTGCCAGGTTAATACGCTGACGACACCCGGCACGGCATAACAGGGCTGCACATCAATATTCACGATGCGCGCATGCGCGTGTTCACTCAGACGCGGGCAGAGATGCAGTAAACCCGGCAACTCCGGTTTATCGTCGATAAAATGCGCCTCGCCAGAGACATGTTTCTCCGCGCTTTCATGGCGGTTACTCCGGCCTACGCCGCTCTGTAAATCGGCGGCATACTGGGCCTTGATGACCTCTTCGTTGAGTTCCGGGCGGTTATGAGACATAGCGAGAGACCTCAAGGCAGGTGATTTCGCCGTTATGGCGATGCCAGTAGCGGCGAAGCAGGTTACGGGCGACCTGCAGACGGTAGTCACTGCTGGCGCGAAAATCGGAAAGCGGCTGGAAATCAGACGCAAGCGCGGCAGCGGCACGTGACACCGTCACGGAATTCAGTGGCTGACCCATCAGCGCCTGTTCACAGTGGTGGGCGCGTTTTGGCGTCGCCGCCATACCGCCAAAGGCGATGCGGGCACCACTCACCACGCCCTGTTCGATTTGCAGGTTAAAGGCAGCGAAGACGGCGGAGATATCATCATCCAGCCGTTTGGAGACCTTCCAGGCGACAAAATCAGGTGACACCGTCACCTTATCAATGCGAATTGCGCGGATAAACTCCCCTTTTTCCAGCTGTGTCTGCCGATAGCCGGTAAAGAACTGGTCCAGCGGCAGGCTGCGTTGTTCTTCACCGCGCTGCAGCAGCAAACTTGCATTGAGGGCCAGCAGCACCGGCGACGCATCGCCTATCGGGGACGCATTAGCGATATTACCGCCCAGTGTGCCCTGCAGACGAATTTGCAGTGAGGCAAACCGCTGCAGCATCTCGCTGACACCAGGAATGCGGGTGGCAAGAAACTCACTGACCTGCTGCAGTGAGGCACCTGCACCCAGCAGGTAATGATCGTCAAATTCACTGCAGACCTTAAGCGCGGCCACCTGCTCCAGCGCAATCAGCAGCGGTATTCTCTTATGCTGCTGGGTAATCTGCAGGCTGAGGTCGGTACCACCGGCAATCAGTTTCGCATCGGGATGCGCCAGGTAGATCCCTGCCAGCTGAGCCGGCGTTTTGGGCAGGAAACAACGGCGGCCTTCACCGTCTATCTCCTGCATGTCCGGGGTAGCCAGCGCCTCCAGCCGCTGCACGGTGGCGGCGGCACTGTGATCGAACTGGTCAGTAACCGGCTGGGAGCAGAGCTGTTCTGCGGCAGCCATAATGGGCCGGTAGCCGGTGCAGCGGCAAAGATTACCGGCCAGCGCCGTTTCCGCCTGATGGCGATCCCAGCCCGCTGCGTTTTTTTGCAGGCTGAACAGCGACATGACAAAACCCGGCGTGCAGAATCCGCATTGTGAGCCGTGGCAGTCGACCATCGCCTGCTGCGCCGGGTGCAGTGCACGACCGTGACGCAGATCCTCTACGGTGATCAGCTGTTTACCCTGTAATGACGAGACCAGCGTCAGACAGCTATTGACCGTTTCATACTGCATCTCACCCCTGACGGCTTTTCCCAGGGTGACACTGCAGGCGCCACAGTCACCAGAGGCGCAGCCCTCTTTGGTACCAGGACGATGCTGACGGGTGCGCAGATAGTTGAGCACCGTAAGATTGGGGTCAAGTGCCTCTTCCCTGACCAGCTGGTTGTTTAACAAAAACTCAATCATGCGGCTTGCTCCTGTGCGTCGCGCTGCCAGACCGGACGACCATTTACCCAGGTCTGGGCAATATTGCGATCGTCGCCTAGCGTCATTAATACAAACAGCTTTTCCCAGATATCTTTGCTATTGCCAATACGCAGCTGCTGCAGCGCAGAGACTGCCGGATCGAGCACGACAAAATCGGCTTCTTTGCCGATGTTAAAATTTCCGATGGCGTGGTCGAGATCCAGCGCACGCGCTCCGCCCAGCGTGGCGTGATAAAAGGCTTCAGCGGCACTGAGCCGGTAGTGCTGCAACTGGCCTACTTTGTAAGCCTCACCCAGCGTCTGCAGGATATTAAAGGTGGTGCCCGCGCCGACATCCGTGCCGATTCCCACTTTCACGCCCTGCTGCCAGCTGCGTTTAATGTTAAACAGGCCGCTGCCGAGGAAGAGGTTTGAGGTTGGGCAAAAAGCAATTGAAGAATCAGTATCGTGCAGACACTGCCACTCTTTATCCTCCAGATGCAGACAGTGCGCGAAGACGCTGCGACGCCCGGTTAGCTGGTGATGATGATAAACATCCAGATAGCCCTCACGCTCCGGGAACAGCGCTTTTACCCAGGCCACCTCCTGTGGATTTTCGCTGAGATGGGTATGCAGCCAGGTATCCGGAAATGCCTGGCGCAACTGCTGCACTTTTTCCAGCAGTTGCGGGGAGGAGGTCGGCGCAAAACGCGGCGTCAGGGCGTAGCTCAGCCGTCCACGATTATGCCAGCGCTCAATCAGCGCCCGTGTCTGCTGGTAGCTCTGCTCCGGGGTTTCGGTAAGATTGTCGGGCGCATTGCGATCCATCATCACCTTCCCGGCAATCAGTCGCATGTTCAGGGCTTCTGCGGCACTGAACAGCGCCTCCACCGATTGTGGATGGACAGTACCAAACACCAGTGCGCTGGTAGTGCCATTTGAGAGCAGCTGATGCAGGAAAAAGGCGGACATTTTGGCCGCATGGTCAGGACAGTGATACTGCGCTTCAACCGGAAAAGTGTAGTGATTCAGCCACTCCAGCAGCTGTTCACCAAACGCACCAATCATCTCTGTCTGTGGATAGTGAATATGCGTATCGACAAAGCCAGGTACGATCAGTTTGCCGCGCAGATCGGTAATCGGATGGCCTGCCAGCATCGCCTCGCTGTTCTCCCAGCTATCCAGCCCTGCTACGCGTCCGTCACGCAGCAACAGCACCGCATCTTCCAGATAGCGCGCCTTACCGGCCAGGTCGTCGGGCTGATCCACGACACCAGTAAAGTCAAAGAAGCTGGCGCGAATCGCCGTGTCGGTTGCTGATAGCATGGGTTGTCCTTTCTGAAAGCGCGATAGAATAGTTGCAGGGAAATCTCCTGTTATAGCCTTGCAACCTGCGTGCCAGAACTGGTGAGCCGTAAAATCCTTATAAATCAATCAAATAAATCATTCACTGCCTGTTGCGCAACATAAATCACCATAGATGGCTTAGCAACCGTTTGCGGAACGGAGGCAAACGGTTGCGCCTCAATTTTATGTAAACTGATCATACTGAGTATGGCCTGCCGGAGGGAAACGTGCCCTTTTTAGGTGCAGCCTGCCCTGAAAAGGCGCAGTCAGTTAACCGGTAAATTCCATTTACAGGCCTGGCGATTTTTCAACGCGCAGAAGCGGAAATGAAATGCTATGGTGAAGTCATCGACTCTGAAAATGGCATAAGGAACAGTGAGATGATTATTTTTGTCACCGGCGCGACCGCCGGTTTTGGTGAAAGCATCACCCGCCGCTTTATTGAGAATGGTCACAAAGTCATTGCCAGCGGACGCCGCGCCGAGCGTTTAAAAGCGCTGAAGGAGGAGCTGGGCGAGAATCTTTATACGGTGCAGCTGGATGTGCGTAACCGTGCAGCCATTGAAGAGATGGTCATGCACTTACCGGCAGAGTGGCGCAATATTGACGTACTGGTTAACAACGCTGGTCTGGCGCTGGGGATTGAACCTGCGCACAAAGCGAATGTTGAAGACTGGGAAAACATGATCGACACCAACACCAAAGGCCTGGTTTACATGACCCGCGCCCTGCTGCCCCACATGGTAGAGCGCGATATCGGCCACATCATCAACATTGGCTCGATTGCCGGTAGCTGGCCTTATGCCGGCGGCAACGTGTATGGTGCAACCAAAGCGTTTGTCCGTCAGTTCAGCCTTAACCTGCGAACCGATCTGCACGGTACGGCACTGCGCGTCACCGATATCGAGCCCGGCCTTGTCGGCGGCACGGAGTTTTCCAATGTGCGCTTTAAAGGCGATGATGACAAAGCGGGCCAGGTCTATGAAGGCGCAAAGGCTTTAACACCCGAAGATGTGACAGAAGCGGTCTGGTGGGTTGCCACGCTGCCTAAGCATGTCAACATCAACAGTCTCGAAATGATGCCGGTCAGCCAGACGCTGGCAGGCCTGAAAGTCCATAAGCCTTAAGCCTCTGCAGCGCCAGTCCGTCCGGCTGGCGCTACCCGCGTCCCCAGCCCATAACGATGATCAGCATGCCGCTGAAGGCGATCACTGCCCCGCTCCAGTCCCAAGCGCTTAGCTTCACGCCATCCACTACCCGCAACCAAAGCAGCGCAGTCAGCACATAGACGCCACCGTAAGCAGCATAGACCCGTCCACTGGCGGCAGGATGCAGGGTCAGTAGCCAGACAAACAGCGCAAGACTCGCCGCTGCAGGCAGTAACAGCCAGGCTGAGCCCCCCTTTTTTAGCCATAACCAGGGCAAAAAACAGCCGATGATCTCCGCCAGCGCGGTAATAAAAAACAGCAAGGCGGTTTTAATCAGCACCCTAACCTCTCCTGAACGTAAACAAATGACTCACCACTGGTGAGCGAAGAAACGGCGATGATATAATAAGAATCTCTGTCATCGGGCTATTTTATTTTTAGCCTGAACCCGGGCAGTGCTCACCATCACCACGCGTATATGCCGGATTGCTTCGCGCTTTCCCTGTCCGGACTTACAGCAACAATGACGGCTGGTGGGCCAGGCTTAAAGCATACCCGCTGCAACAGACGTCCCGGAAGGCGATGTTTGCGTTAACTTAAGGATATTGTGATGAAAAAAATGATCCCTGCCGTGCTGTTGGTTCTGATCTCCTCTGCGGCATTCACTGCCAGTGCGAATACGAATCGTCTGATCATTGAAGATGGCAGCACCGCGCTGGGCAATGAAGCGGCGCGCCAGGATAAAGAGCAATGGAATGACACGCGCATGCTGCGTAACAAAGTGAACACCCGCGTCGAAAAAGAGTTTGATAAGGCCGATCGCGCCTATGACACCCGCGACAAATGCGAGCAGAGCCTTAATCTCAACGCTTACTGGGAACCCAACACCCTGCGTTGCCTGGACCGCCGTTCAGGTCGCCCGGTTGCGCCTTAATTTTGAGCTATAGTAATGACGGACGACTAACATAAGGAAGACGTGATGAAGATACAGAGGGTTTTGTTAAGCGCGGCGTTTTTAGCTCTGCCGCTGATGGCACAGGCATCCTGTGAGTCGGTGAAAGCCGATATCAGCCAGAAAATTATTCAGAACGGTGTGCCTGAGTCAGGTTTTAGTCTCGACATCGTCGCCAACGATCAGGTTGATCAGGCGGGCGGTCAGGTCGTCGGACATTGTGAAAACGACACACAAAAGATTGTTTATAAGCGTACAGGCCGTGACGACGAAGCCAGTGTCCCCGCCAGTGCAGGCAGTTCACAGGACTCGCCTGCTCAGTAGTCAGCGTCAAATCAGGGCGACATCCTGTCGCCCTGCCTGCTAGTCCGCCTGTTCCGGCCGCTGACGTGGCATCATCCAGGCCACACCCACCGCAAACAGCGCAATCACCAGTGCCACCACAAATACCCAGTGCAATGACGTCGCGATGGACGCAACCATCTGTTGCAGCGTTTCCGGCTGCAAATGCTGACGACTGGATTCTGACATAATCTGCTGCACCGGATCCTGTACCTGTGGCAGTCGCCATTGCAGATTCAGATTCAGCACTGCGCCCATAATCGCCGTTCCCACCGCCGAGCCGATCATCCGGCTGAACATGATTGAAGCGGTGCAGATGCCACGAATCTGATAGTCCGCCTGATTCTGCACAGAAACCAGGAACGTGGTGCTGGTCATCCCCATGCCAGTCCCGATCAGAAACGCCGTAAAGCCCGCCTGATAGAGAGAGCTTGCGGGCTGTAAGAACAGTAGCAGGGCGCTGCCCGTCACCAGCAAGAGCGCGCCAAGCTGGGCGGTAAAGCGGTAGGAGGTGTGCAGCATCAGTCTGCCGCTGAGGGTACTGGCCAGCGGCCAGCCAATCGACATCATCGCCAGCACACTGCCCGCCTGCAACGGTGAGCCGCCGCGGATCCCCTGAATCCATGTGGGTAAAAACGCGCTGATGCCCATCATGGCCGCCCCGATAATCAGATTGCCCGCATTACCCGCCACGATAAGCCGGCTGCGCCAGATGATCAGCGGAAACAGCGGTGCTGCTGAACGTTGCTCATGGCGTTTAAGCTGCCAGCCCGCAAACAGCGAGAACATCAGAAACGGCACCAGCCAGATGCCCAGCTGTTCTGCCTGCAATAGCGCCACCAGCAGGGCCGTCACGCAGAGCATCAGCCAGCCGCTTCCTGCCAGGTTCAGCGGCTGTGATTTCTCCTCCTTCTGGTGCGACGGTAGCCAGCGCGCCAGCATCAGCATGCTCATCAGGCCAATCGGCAAGTTAACCCAGAAAATCACCGACCAGCTAAAGTGCTGCACCAGCCAGGCCCCGGTCAGTGGCCCGACGATGGCCGCCACACCCCAGACGCTGGAGAGCCAGCCCTGCACGCTGGCCCGTTCGCGCGGTGAATAGATATCCGCCACGATGGTCGAGCTGAGCGGCATAATCGCGCCCGCGCCCAGGCCCTGAAATGCCCGGAACAGGATCAGCCAGGTCATCGTATGGGCAAACCCACACAGCACCGATCCCATCAGGAAGATGGCGGTCCCGACAAAAAACATCGTTTTGCGCCCCACCATATCCGCCAGCCGCCCATAGAGGGGTACGCTGACCGCCTGAGTCAGCAGATAGATGGAGAAGACCCAGCCAAACTGCGAAAAACCGCCAAGGTCAGCAATGATAGTGGGCATTGCGGTAGCCACAATCGTCACTTCAATGGCCGCCATAAACATCGCCAGCATGCAGGCAATTAAGATCCAGTGGCGATGTCCGGTCTGGAGTTGTGCGCTTTCAGTCATAGGGTTCCTTTTTTTATCTGCAAGGCTAGCTCAAAAACAGCCAGTGCAGTTTCCCGCGCGTGCGCATCTTTTGCGTCATCTGTGACGTTGTCACCAAATGTCGATGAATTTTTTTTATTGTCGCATTAACCCAGCGGCTATGCGGCTTTAACACCATTTTAACCTGTTTCTATCTGCCTGATATATGGCTTAAAAGCTGGCTTGTGCAAAAAAGGCCTGCTATAGCATTACCCCATCTTATTCGGTATTCGCTGAAAAAGAGTGGGTAAACAGTCATTTTATCTACATTTTATCGCAGTTTCGGTTTTGGGTGCGGTGGCAGTTTTTGTCGCGCCTGTCGGACTGTTTATGGTTGTTATAACAAATGAGATCGTCATCAGGGAGATTCTCCTATGCAAAATGCTTCACTGGCCCAACGCGCCGGTCTGGCAGTGCTTGCAGTGGTCGCGGTGATCGCAGCACTGATCTGGGGCTTAGGCTGGGATCAACTGGTCGCACGTAAAGTCGATCTGCTCTATCTCGGGCAGCAGCACCTCTTCTTAGTTTTCTGGTCAATGTTATTCGCTCTGCTGGTCGGTATTCCCAGTGGCATCCTGCTCAGTCGCCCGTTTGCGCGTCGCTGGGCCGAATATGTGATGCAGATTTTCAATGTGGGAAACACACTGCCACCGCTCGCGGTGCTGGCGCTGGCGATGGTAATCATCGGCATTGGCGATCGTCCGGCGCTGATTGCGCTGTTTCTGGCGTCATTGCTGCCCATCGTTCGAAACACCTTCTCTGGCCTGAGCGCGGTTCCTCCGTCGCTGATTGAGGCCGCCAACGGCATCGGCATGACCAAATGGCAACGTCTGCGTCAGGTTGAGCTGCCCAACGCCCTGCCGGTCATTCTCGCAGGCGTGCGCATCGCCACCGCCATCAACGTCGGTACTGCTCCACTGGCCTTCCTGATTGGTGCCAGCAGCTTTGGTGAGCTGATCTTCCCGGGCATCTATCTGAATGACTTTCCGACGCTGATTCTGGGCGCCGTTGCCACCGCACTGGTGGCACTGGTTCTGGATATGCTGCTGGCCGCACTGGGCCGCTTTCTGAGTCCGCATGCTGCGGCCTGACCACAAGGAGCTTTGTAATGCTAACGAAGTGGATTAAGAAAAGCGTTGTCGCGCTGACTGCGACGCTGCTGCTAAGCCAGACGGCGCAGGCTGCCACCCCGCTGGTGATGGCAACCAAAAGTTTTACCGAGCAGCATATCCTGTCCGCGATGACGGTGCTGTGGCTGCAGAAGAAAGGCTTTGAGGTGGTCCCTAAACGTAATATCGCCACTACTATTGGTCGTAATGCACTGCTGAACAAGCAGATTGATATGACCTGGGAATATACCGGCACCTCACTGATTATCTTCAACCATATCAACAAGCCGATGTCTTCGCAGCAGGCCTATGAAACGGTCAAAAAGCTGGATGCAAAGCTGGGACTGGTGTGGCTTAATCCGGCACCGATGAATAATACCTATGCCTTTGCCATGACCCGTGAGCGGGCCGAAAAAGAAGGCATCACCACCCTCTCGCAGCTGGTTGCGAAAATTGAGCAGGTGCGGAAATCTGACCCGGATCATAACTGGCGTCTGGGGCTGGATCTGGAGTTCGCCGGTCGTTCTGACGGCCTGAAACCCCTGCAGAAAACCTATAACCTGGCGCTCGATCGGCCGCAGATCCGCCAGATGGACCCGGGTCTGGTTTACAACGCCATTCGCGATGGATTCGTCGATGCCGGTCTGATCTACACCACCGATGGACGGGTTAAGGGCTTCAACCTGAAAGTGCTGGAGGATGATAAACACTTCTTCCCGAGCTACAACGTGACGCCGGTCGTGCGTCAGGATGTGCTGGCGAGCCATCCGGGGCTGGATACCGCGCTTAATCAGCTTTCTGCTCAGATCACTGATGAGGCGATCACAGAGCTGAACAAGCGGGTCGATATCGATCATGAGTCACCGGAAACCGTGGCGCGTGATTTCCTTCAATCCAAAAACATGCTGTAAGGAGGCACTGTGGATACCCTTCACTACATCATGGATAACTGGAGCACCCTGCTCACCCTGAGCTGGCAGCACAGCTGGCTGGTGCTGGTGGCGGTCGGCCTGGCCATTGTGATTGGCGTGCCGCTGGGCATTCTGATCGTGCGTGTCAGATGGCTGGCAACGCCGATACTCGGTATCGCTACCGTGGTGCTGACCATTCCTACCATTGCGCTGTTTGGTCTGATGATTCCGGTCTTTTCGCTGATCGGTCAGGGCATCGGCGCGCTGCCAGCGATCACCGCGGTGTTCCTCTACTCACTGCTGCCGATTGTGCGCAACACTCACACCGCGCTGGAGAATCTGCCGGATGGATTGCGTGAAGCGGGCCGTGGCATCGGCATGACCTTCTGGCAGCGTCTGCGCTGGGTTGAAATCCCGATGGCGCTGCCGGTGATTTTTGGCGGCATCCGTACCGCCGTGGTGATGAACGTTGGCGTGATGGCGATTGCTGCCGTCATTGGCGCGGGCGGTCTGGGCCAGTTGCTGCTCGATGGGATCAGCGGCAGTGATATTCGTATGTTGATTGCCGGGGCACTGATGATTTGTCTGCTGGCTATTTTTCTTGACTGGCTGCTGCACCGTTTGCAGCAGGCGCTGACTCCAAAGGGGATTCGATAATGATTACGCTGGAAAACCTGACGAAAACCTTTACCCAGAAAAACGGCACTACTAACAAAGCCGTCGATAACGTCAGCCTTCACGTACCCGCCGGTGAGATGTGTGTACTGCTGGGGCCATCGGGCTGCGGTAAGACTACCACGCTGAAAATGATTAACCGTCTGATCCCCGCCACCAGTGGCCGCATCCTGATCAACGGCGAAGATACCAGTACCCAGGACACCACCACTTTGCGTCGCAACATTGGCTATGTCATCCAGCAGATAGGTCTGTTCCCCAACATGACCATTGAGGAGAACATTACTGTAGTGCCACGCATGCTGGGCTGGGACAAGAAGCAGTGTCGTGAACGTGCCACTGAGCTGATGAGCATGGTCGCGCTGGACCCGACTAAGTTCCTGCATCGCTATCCGCGTGAAATGTCCGGCGGTCAGCAGCAACGTATCGGCGTGATTCGCGCCCTGGCCGCGGATCCACCGGTGCTGCTGATGGATGAGCCGTTTGGTGCCGTTGACCCGATTAACCGCGAAGTGATCCAGAACGAGTTCCTCGACATGCAGCGCCAGTTGAAGAAAACCGTGATGCTGGTGAGCCACGACATCGATGAGGCGCTCAAGCTCGGCGACCGCATCGCCGTCTTTGGTCAGGGTAAAATCGTGCAGTGCGCCAGCCCGGATGAGTTGCTGGCGACTCCGGCCAATGATTTCGTTGGCTCGTTTGTGGGTCAGGACCGCACGCTTAAGCGTCTGTTACTGGTGCAGGCGGGAGACGTGACCGATCAGCAGCCGACCATCACCGTGCGCCGCTCAACGCCACTGGATGAAGCCTTTGGCACCATGGATGAGAACGATATGCGGTCGATTACCGTGGTCGATGAGGATGGTAAGCCGCTGGGCTTCGTGAAACGACGCGAGGCGCGTAACGTGAGTGGCCGTTGTGAAGAGAAGCTGCACACCTTTAAGGTCACCGGTAAAGCGGAAGAGAACCTGCGCGTGGTGTTGTCCAAACTCTATGAGCACAATACAGTCTGGATGCCAATAGTCGATGAAGAGGGTCGCTACAGCGGGGAGATTTCGCAGGATTACATCGCGGATTACCTCAGCTCGGGTCGAACCCGTCGTCGTCTGAATCCATAATGTCGTAATAGTGATATAAGTCAGAAAAAGGGCCGCTCTGGCCCTATTCCCCTCGCCGACTCCATATTAAAGCCAGTTAAGTCACGGCGTATTATGACTGTTAATTTATTACCAGCTCAGGGAGCATACGCCCTCCACAAAGACGCAAACCACGCCATCCCTGGCGGGCTCAGCGCGGCCCATCCCTGGTCCGCGATGCTTTGCTACTGGCGTATGCTCCCATCGCTTTGAATTTCTGAGCCGTCTGTCAGAGCAACTTCAGCGGTTGTGCGTTATTCAGCGGTTGTGCGTTATTCAGCTTTTAACTTTCAGTCAGTGTTTCCGCCTCAACCTCTTCCACGGCAGATGCCTCGTCTGGCAGTACCAGATTGAGCATAATCGCCAGAATACCGCCGGTCGTTACCGCATGACCAAACAGACTGTTAATCAGCGGTGGGAACTGCTTCAGTACCTCCGGCACCGCTTCCACGCCAAGACCAATCCCGAATGAAATTGCGACAATCAGCATCTCACGGCGGCCCAGCGGCGTCTGTGTCATCACCCGGATACCCGCAGCGACGACGCTGCCAAACATCACAATAGTGGCTCCGCCAAGGACTGGCGGCGGGATCTGCTGCAGCAGCGAGCCAACAAAAGGAAAAAGCCCCAGTAGCGCCAGCATAATGCCTAAGAGCATGCCTACGTAACGGCTGGCAACGCCCGTCATCTGGATAACCCCATTATTTTGCGCAAACGTGGTGTTAGGAAAGGCGGAGAAAACCGCCGCCAGCACACAGCTCAGGCCATCAGCGACAATACCGCCCTGCAGCCGCTGCTGAAAAGGCTTGCCAGCGATGGGCTGCTGTGAAATCAGGCAGTTGGCCGTGAGATCCCCAACGGCTTCAATTACGGCGATGACCGACACGAGTGCAATCGGCAGAAAGATAGTCCAGTCAAAGGCGAAACCAAACCGGAAGAAGGCTGGCAGTACCATCCAGCTGCTCTCCGGCGCGGCGTGCAGTTGTAAATGTCCGGTTAAGATTGCCGCAACGCATCCCACCGCGATGCCGGCCACCACTGCCACCAGCCTTGCCCAGCGGTTGCGCGAACGGTTAAGCGCCACAATCACCAGCAGCGTCAGCGCTCCCAGCGCCAGATTCCCCGGCGAACCAAAATCTGTGGCGTTGTGACCGCCAGCCCAGTCGGTGATGCTCACCTTGATCAGGCTGATGCCGATGAGAGTAATCACTGTGCCGGTCACAACCGGCGTCAGGACTTTGCGCAGTGAGCCCACACAGCGGCTAATCAGAATCGGAATCAGCGCTGCCACCAGGTTGCAGCCAAACAACATCGCCATAATCTCTTCTGGCGATCCGCCGCGCCCTTTCACCATCAGCCCACCGGAGAGAATCACACCGAGAAACGCGAAACTGGTGCCCTGCAGGCAGATCATGCCCGCGCCAATGCCATAAAAGCGTCTGGCCTGCATAAAAGTGCCTAACCCTGAAACAAACAGCGACATGCTTATCAGATAAGGAATGTAGGCATTTAATCCCAGAACTGAACCAATAATCAGCGGTGGCGTGATAATCCCCACTACGCTGGCGAGCAGATGTTGCAATGCGGCCAGAAACGCCGGGGCGGGACCAATGCGGGCCTCAAGCCCATATAACAAACCTTTCTCGTGCGAATGCGACATGATGATACTCCGGCTCACTGTGATAAGCGGAGTTAATGCATTTTTTGCGCCATGACGTTGTTGTTTCGCGTTAACTGCGTCAGGCCATTCAAATATAAACAGAAATTTTTGCAGAGAGTCGAAAACGAGCCTGAAACTTTAGGATCACTTCCGACTCAGATGACTTGTTTTGTTTCATAATCAGGCGATCTTTGCACTCACAGCGTGCAAACTGTCCGGATCCAGCAGGGAAATATCGATATAAGGTGTGAGATCGCGTTGTTCGGCACGCGGTAAATAAGGCAGTTCGCCCAGCAGCGGGGCGCCGATTTTTTCGCGCAGAATCCCGATAATGTCGCTGTAGTGCGCCAGTCCTGGGTTAATTCGATTGCCTACCCAGCCCAGCAGCGGGAGACCATCCTGCGCAATCGCTTCTGCCGTCAACAAGGCGTGACTGATACAGCCCGACTGGATGCCGACCACCAGCACCACCGGCAGTTGCTGCTCAACGACCCAGCAGGAGAGCGGACGTCCATCGTTCATCAGGCTGCGCCAGCCGCCTGTGCCCTCAACGACCACGCGACTGGCCTGCTGCATCAGGCGGGTTAAGCCCTGAGTCAGCAACCCATAGTCGATGATCTGCGTGGGATGGGTGCAGATCTCCTCTTCCTGGAAAACCAGCGGATTGATCGCCTGATAAGGCAAGTCGATGGAGGACGCGCTTTGCAGAACCTGTGCATCTTTGTTACGCAGGCCATCCGGGGTTTTAACTGCACATCGTGCAATAGGCTTATAGCCGACTGCACTGTGTCCGGTCTGTATAAAACTCTGTAACAGGGCGCGTGACACCACCGTTTTGCCCACTGCGGTATCGGTGCCAGTAACAAATAATCTGTTCACTCAACTTCTCCTCTAAAACCGTTGCGATTAATCAGGGATTAACCTTGCTGCGAAACGGCATTTTAAGGAATGAAGGAGGGGAACAGATTGCGTTAGCGCAAGTTCAGGTCTGCTTAACCTTGCAACAACTTCACTAACAGATGTCCGTTATAGAGGGCGTCTTTGATTAGTGCGGCACCGCCCAGTGTTCCCGGCTCGCTAAATTCAGTGGGGGCCAGCTCAATACTCGCGCTGTAAGCGGGCAGTGACTGCTGCAGAATCGTATTGCTGACCGCCGGAAACAGCACATCAGCGGCGGCATTGAGCGGAGAACCGATAAGAATATGTTGTGGATTGAAGATGTTGACCATCATCGCCAGGATCCGGCCAACGTGGTGCCCGACGCTGGCAATGGTGTCGCGCGCCAGACGGTCGCCCGATTGCGCCGCCGCGCACAGTGACTGAAGCGTCAACGGCTGGTTATTTAGCAGGCTGTCCGGCTGGGCTGGCAGACGCTGCGCTGCCAGCGCGAGCAGACTGCCGGTACTGGCTACTGTCTCCAGACAGCCATGATTACCGCAGTAGCACTGCTGACCATAAGGGTCTATCTGGGTATGGCCGATTTCGACCAGTGCCCTGCCACTTTTGTGCAGCAGCTGACCGCCACTGATCACGCCAGCACCGACGGTTTCATCAATCACAATCTGAATAACGTCCTGCGCACCGCGTGAGGCGCCAAACAGCGATTCCGCCAGCGTCCAGGCTGAAATGTCGTGCTGCACAAACACCGCTAAGCCGGTTCGCGCTGCCAGCGCATCGCCCAGCGGCATATCGCGTACCGCATAACCTGGCAAACGATGCACCACGCCGGAGGCGGCGTTAATCAGTCCTGGCAGGGTGATAGCGATAGCCGTCAGGCGTTCCAGCTTCTTTTGATGACGAATGAAAAAAGCATCGACCTGTTCTATTAGCGCGGAGAGTAATGGCTGAGCAGATTCATCAGGCAGCGGCAGGCTGTCTTCTGCCAGCGCCCGACTGCTGAGATCGCGCAGCGTGAAGGTCATTGCGCCGCGATGCAACCGAATCGCCAGATAGTGCCAGGCATCGGTGTCCAGTATCAGGCCAATCGCCGGACGGCCACGACTGCCGGGGTCCTGGTACTCGGTCTCCTGCACCAGATGCGCATCCAGCATTTCACGCACAATTTTGGTGATGCTGGCCGGCGCGAGCTGGGCACGGCGGGAAAGTTCGATACGCGAAATGGGACCGTAGCGATCAATTAATCGATATACGACACCTGCATTGGTCTGCTTAATCTGGTCAATGTGGCCAGGTTGACTGTCCGGATTCACAACCCTGCTCCCGGTTATTTTCGCGCTTCTAAATAAACATGCGCCATGGTGAGACAGATCAGGCAACAGCGTCAAATATTTGATTAGAAATGTGATTTGTCGCACAAATTGATGCGGTGACAGGCAGGGTTCAGCGCTGCTTCTCCTGCAGCAACGCCATCATGTTCTGCATCTGGGCATTTAATTCACGTCCGGCAGACCAGACCAGCCACAACTCTGAAATGGCATCCTCTTCCGTTAACGGTAGCCAGACCACATCTGACAGCCGCGCCCGACGAAACGAGGCAGGCAAAATAGAGACACCCAGACCGGTTGCCACCAGCCCCAGAATAGTCATCGCCTCACCGACCTCCTGAGTGATATAGGGCTTAATGTGATAGCGATGCAGCAGCGCCAGAATATCGCTGTAAAGCGCGGTGCCGCCCTGAGGATCGAAGAAGACAAAGGGTTCGGCCGCCAGCGCAGTCACCGAAATTTTTTCGGCGCCCGCCAGCGGATGGGCCTTATGCACCACGGCATAGAGCGGCTCACTCAGCAGCAACTGATGCCGCAAATCGGCCGGCAGCGGCGTATTGCGCATCACACCCAGATCAAGCTGTCCTTCGTGCAACGGGACCAGTTGCTGACGGGTGTTGATCTCCTGCATCTTTATATGCACCTGTGGCCAGCGCTGACGAAACCGGAACAGTGCATCTGAGACCACCGCGGTAAACGGCGCCGAAGAGGTAAAACCAATTCTTAACTCTCCCTCTTCGCCACGATGCAACCGGGCTGCGCGGTCAGACGCCTGCTCAACCTGTAAAAGAATCGCGCGAGCATCACTCAGTAATTGCTCTCCGGCTGCGGTCAGTTGCACGCTGCGGTTGGTGCGATTAAATAGCCTGGCACCTGTTTCCGTTTCGAGCTGCATTATCTGCTGGCTGAGCGGCGGCTGAGAGATATTCAGACGCAGGGCTGCCCGCCCGAAATGTAACTCTTCGGCGACCGCAATAAAGTAACGCAGGTGACGCAGCTCGATATTCATATTTTAAACGTCTTATTTGAGATTATTAATATATTAGACATCATAATTCCACTTTCCTATGCTGACCACTGGTTTTCTGACTGAAAGGATGATGTGTGAGTCGCTCAATACAGGCTGCCGTGGATGAGAGTGCGGTGTCTGCACCGCCAGAATCTGCGGCAGCTTCAGGATACATTCGCCGCGGAACGCCCGCGTTTATGCGCGTGACGCTGGCACTCTTCTCGGCCGGACTGGCCACCTTTGCCCTGCTCTATTGTGTGCAGCCGATTCTGCCAGTCATGTCACAGCAGTTTGGGGTTTCTCCGGCGACCAGCAGCCTGTCGCTCTCCATCTCTACCGGTCTGATGGCGCTGGGCCTCCTCGTCACCGGCCCACTCTCTGATGCTATCGGGCGTAAATCGGTGATGGTGACCGCCCTGATGCTCGCCGCCATCTGTACGCTGATCTCGGCCACGATGACCAGCTGGCACGGCATTCTGATCATGCGTGGGCTGATGGGCCTGTCGCTTAGCGGCGTTGCGGCGGTGGGCATGACCTATCTCAGTGAAGAGATAGATGCACGGGTCGTTGCCTTTTCCATGGGGTTGTATATCAGCGGTAATTCCATAGGCGGAATGAGCGGGCGTCTGCTCAGCGGTGTCCTGACCGACCTCTTCTCATGGCGGATCGCCGTGGCGGTAATCGGCTGTTTTTCACTGGCCTCCGCGCTGATGTTCTGGAAGATCCTGCCCGCATCGCGTCATTTCAGACCCATCACCCTGCGCCCGCGTAATCTGTTAATTAACTTCCGGCTGCACTGGCGCGATCCAGGCCTGCCGTGGTTGTTTGCCGAAGGCTTCCTGCTGATGGGCGCCTTCGTCACCCTGTTCAACTACATTGGCTATCGTTTACTGGACGCGCCCTGGCATCTCAGTCAGGCCGTGGTCGGGTTGTTATCCGTGGTCTACCTGACCGGCTCATGGAGTTCGCCTAAAGCGGGCGCGCTGACCAGCCGCATTGGGCGCGGGCCGGTAATGCTGGGCGCGACAGCCATCATGTTACTGGGCCTGCTGGTAACGGCCTTTAACTCCCTCTGGCTGATCCTGCCTGGGATGATGCTGTTCACTGCCGGTTTTTTTGCTGCTCATGCCGTTGCCAGCGGCTGGATCGGTCCCCGGGCGCGTCGGGCGCGGGGACAGGCTTCCTCGCTTTATCTTTTCAGCTATTACGTGGGTTCCAGCGTGGCGGGTACGCTGGGCGGTCTGTTCTGGCATAACTTCGGCTGGGGCGGTATTACGCTATTTATCAGCGTCCTGCTGATACTGGCGTTAGCGGTTGCCTGGCGCCTGCACAGTAGAAAACTCTGACAGCCTGCACGTTTGCCAGGCCCCGCCGGGTCTGGCAAACCGCCTCCAGAACGTTTGATTCAGATCCACAACAAACAAAGTGTGCGTTTCCCGCTATAATCATTTTATTGTCATAATTCATCTGTTTTGCCTTTCAGCACGGCAACAAGGAACGCCTGTGGCTCTCTACTATTACGTTAATAAACAATCAGGATATAACGATAATCATGTCGTCCATGCTGCGGGTTGCCCTCATCTTCCCGACATGGATAACAGACTGTTTCTGGGCAGTTTTTACCACGTTAACGCCGCTATTCTTCAGGCGAAAAAATATTATGTGGGTGCAATAGGCTGTGAAAATTGCTGTCCGCTCAATCATACGACCCATCCGGCACCTCAGCTCAGTGTGGCCCTGAAGCACACGCCAACGTCGCGTTAAGCGCAGGGCTTTTAACGGTGATGGTGTTCTCTCCGGCGTGCTGCTCCGTCACATTTTGCTTATAGATTATGCTGCTGCACAGGATCTCCTTGCGTTGTCGCGGGTAATAACCTCTGGCTATCGCCCGGTGCCAGGGCGATAAAAAAAATTCAGTATTAAAAGCGCGTTATCAGGTTTCTCTTCCCGGTTTATTGACTACAATAGCGGTTAATTTTGTGACGCAGGTCACTTTCACTGGGTGTGTCTGTCACATCCACATTCGCTATTCTGACTGGCTTGACTCCTCATGCAATCAACAACTGTTTCACGTAAGACTGCCTGGCTACGCGTGGTATTGCTGGCTATTGCTGCGTTTGTCTTCAATACCACCGAATTTGTCCCGGTTGGCCTGCTGTCCGATATTGCCGCTGACTTTTCAATGCCGACGGCTGATGTCGGGATCATGCTGACTATCTATGCCTGGGTCGTCGCGCTGCTCTCACTGCCGCTGATGCTGCTAACCCGTAATATCGAGCGACGCCTGCTGCTGGGCGTGCTATTCCTGATTTTCATCGTCAGCCATATACTTTCAACCGTCGCCTGGGATTTCCGCTCGCTGATGGTGTCACGTGTGGGCATCGCCCTGTCTCACGCGGTGTTCTGGTCGATTACAGCCTCACTGGCGATTCGCGTTGCACCCGCCGGCAAGAAAACACAGGCTCTGAGTATGCTGGCGACCGGTACTGCGCTGGCAATGGTCCTGGGCGTGCCGATTGGGCGTGTGGTCGGTCAGTATCTTGGCTGGCGTACCACCTTCGGCGCGATTGGCCTCTCGGCGCTGGTGCTGATGATTATGCTGGTGCGGATCCTGCCGCGCCTGCCGAGTGAGCATACCGGCTCGCTGAGCAGTGTGCCGATGCTGTTTCGCCGTCCCGCGCTGGTCAGCATGTATCTGCTGGTGACGCTGGTGGTGACCGCGCATTACACCGCTTACAGCTATATCGAGCCGTTTATGCAGAATGTGGCGCACTCCAGCGGCAATTTTACGACCCTGCTGCTGTTGCTGTTTGGTTCAGCGGGTATTGTGGGCAGCGTGCTGTTCAGTACCCTCGGCAATAAATTCCCTTCCGGACTGCTTATTGCCGCCATCGCACTGATAACCCTTTGTATGGGGCTGCTGATTTTTGCTGCCGTCCGACCTGCCGCTATTTCAACACTGTGCGTTGTCTGGGGCATGGCAATGATGATGATTGGACTGGGTATGCAGGTGCGGGTGCTGTCACTGGCACCCGATGCCACGGATGTGGCAATGTCGCTCATGTCAGGGATTTATAATATCGGGATTGGCGCAGGTGCGCTGCTGGGGAATCAGGTCAGTCTGCATCTGAGCATGGCGGAAGTCGGGAACGTCGGCGGGATGATCGGGCTGGTGGCGTTACTCTGGTGTATTTACATCTTCCGTCGTTATCCCCAGTTGCGGAGCAACGGATAAGGCTGTGACTTAAGAATAAAAAAGGCTTCAGATAAGTGGGTTTATCTGAAGCCTGTTTATGAATATTTATCGTGCTTTTACTTATAAAGAATGGCTGTGCCATGCAGGTTGTTGTTGCCAGAGGTCGAAGTGATGCGGAAAGACTTTGCCCCGACATCGCTGGCCTTTTCTGACAGTTGCTGCTCCAGCGAGGTCAGATTAGTACTGCCCGTCGCGCTGATGACACCGATTTTTTGCGCATCAGGCGGTGTACTGCTGACCTGCTGAGCCGCGACACTGGCAAATGAGATGCTGCTTAGCAAAGCCGCTGTCACCATCAAGCTAATACGTTTCATAACAAATCCCCTCTCACTGATTCTGTCGACACCCGATTTACTGATAAATCACTGCCGTGCCGTGCAGTTTGTTCTGGCCGCTGGTTGAGGTGATACGGAACGATTTCGCACCCGCTTCATCCGCTTTAGCACTCAACTGTGATTCAAGGGAGGTCAGGTTAGTGCCGCCCTGTACAGAGATGGTGCCGACTGGCTGCTGATTAGACGGTTCGCTGGTGACGAGGTCAGCGGCATATGCGCCAAAAGTCAGAGTGGTAAGTGCCAGTGCTGCCAGGGTGGTTTTAATGGTTTTCATCATCTTCTCTCTATTCGGTAGTTGAATTTGGTTGGTCTGAATTAGGTTGTCGCTATTTAATTAACGACCGTTAAACAAATGATAGACCCCGCCGGGGCTCGCCGTCAATATTTATTTAATGAGCGTTATTTTAATCGCGAAGTGGCGTGATTATGGGCTTCAGCCCCTTTTCTGACTTAACCATAGGGGCGATAACACTGCGCTGGCGCACAAAATGGCAACCCTGGCCGAGGGCATGCATAGCGGACCTTGCACATTTTTATAATGATCGGTAATTTAATAGGATGTTTTACTGTCAGTGAGGATGTATGAGCCAGGTTCAGGATTGTGATGTAAAGAAATGCCGTGGCCGACCTAAAGTGTTTGATCGTGACGCTGCGCTTGATAAAGCACTCACCCTGTTCTGGACACACGGTTATGAGGGAACGTCCCTGTCCGATCTTGTCGCCGCAACCGGTGCAAAAGCACCGACCCTTTACGCAGAGTTTGTGAATAAAGAAGGGTTGTTCCGTGCGGCGATGGATCGCTATATAGAGAAGTTCAGTGCCTGGCGAGAAGCGGTGTTAGGCGACGATACGTTACCCGTAGATCGCGCAATTGAAGCCTATTTCCGTGCCACCGCCGCCTGCTTTACTGAGCGTGACTCTCCCGGCGGCTGCTTCTTTATCTGCACCTCAACCGCCCTGTCGGCGGCGTCGAAGGAGATTGCCACTATGCTGCAACAGCAGCATCAGTCGCAGGAGCATGTATTAAGCGATTTTCTGCTGGCGCGTCAGCAGCGTAACGAACTGAGCGCGTCAGTCAATGTTCCGGCGCTGTCCCGTTATCTGGGTTGTATGCTGCAGGGCATGTCGGTGCGGGCGCGTGAAGGCGCTGAGCGCGACGATCTTGATAGTATTATTGATACGTTGATGGCGATGTGGCCAACGCTGACCGGCCTGTGTCAGACTAAACGGTAGAGCATCAGGGCGGCGATGCCGCCCTTTCCCTCCACTACTCCAGAAAGAACACCGGTTTCAACGGCTGACTGATTGGGCTGTTATCGGCATTCGACGGCATTAAATCTTTCATTGATGCCCACCAGCGCTGGCACACCTCCGTCTTTGCCACCGCGTGCCAGCGCTCCTCAGATTCAATCTCAACGCTGGCGAAGAGCAGATGCCGTTCGGCGTCCAGCCAGATAGCATAGTTGTGTGCGCCATGCGCTTTCAGCGTCTCAGCCAGTTCCGGCCAGATCGGGGAGTGGCGGCGCTCATACTCTGCATGAGCGTCGGCATTCACCTGCATCACAAAAGCTTTACGCAGCATTAGCAGGCCCCACATCCAGCGCGGGTTGCCACGGCTTCACCCCGAAGCGCTCACCCAATGCGACCAGCTGTTCTGTGGTAATGCTCTGGCGAATCCCGCCCATAGACAGCACTTTGACGATCACTTCGGACGATTTCTCCGCTGTGTCTATCAGACCAAAAGTCTCATCGAGCGTCGGGCCTGTACCAAAGACGCCGTGGAACGGCCACATTACCAACGTGTGCGACTGCATCTGCCCGGCCGTCGCCGCGCCGATTTCATCGGTGCCGGGCACCATCCATGGCAGCACACCCACGCCATCCGGGAAGACCACCAGACATTCAGTGCTGCCTTCCCATAACAGGCGGGTAAAGCGGGCAGAATCCATCTCCACCACATAGCTCAACGCCATAAAGTTGGTGGCGTGACAGTGCATGATCACCCGATCTGCGCCCTTGCTGACCGCTTTACGCACCGCGTGAGACTGGAAGTGTGACGCCAGCTCGGAGGTCGGCAATCCGCCATTCGACAGGCCCCAGTGAATGGTATAGGAGAGCCCTTTGTCATCGACCTGCAGCAGCGCCAGGCAATCCGCCGGATCAAGCTGAACGTTGCGCATGAATTTTCCAGACCCGGTCACCAGAAACCAGTCGTTTGCCAGCGAAGGTGCCGGTTGAGTCAGCTCAATGCAGCGAGGTGCTTTACAGAAGTCGTGGACGAAGGGTTTGACCTCCTCCTCCAGCAGACGCAGGCTGACGTTGCCGCCGTTGCGTTCGTCCCAGCCCTTCAGCCACATATCACTGGTCGCTTTGACCATTCCCTTAACAAACCCGGAAGAAAGAATGTTTTGCATCATGAAATCCTTAACGTTGGCTCAAGATCTGTTGTTCATAGTGACGGACATCACCTAACCAGCTGGCATCAGCCGGGACATCATGGCGCAGGCACCACGCTTCCCATACTGCCTGCCACGGCAGCGATTTTTGCTCTTCCAGCAGGGTCAACCGTGCGGTGTAATCACCGCTGTTTTCGGCCTGCCGCAAACGGTCGGTGGGCTCCAGCAAGGCACGCAGCAGCGCTTTTTTCGTGTTGCGTGTGCCGATAACCCAGGCGGCAATGCGGTTGATAGAGGCGTCAAAGAAATCGAGCCCGATATGGACTTTATCGAACAACTGGTGACGAACGATCTCATTCGCGATCGCCTGAGTTTCATCGTCCAGCAGCACCACATGGTCGCTGTCCCAGCGCACCGGACGGCTGACATGCAGCAGCAGACGCGGCACATAGAGCATCGCGGCAGAAATTTTGTCGGAGATCACTTCGGTGGGATGGAAATGGCCTGCATCCAGGCACAACGCCGTCTGGCGGCTGGCAGCGTAGCCGAGACAAAACTCACTGGAACCTACCGTATAGCTCTCTGCGCCAATGCCAAACAATTTGCTCTCTACCGCATCGATATGGTGCTGCGGGTTGAGTTTTTCTGAGATGACCTCATCCAGTGCGCTCATCAGACGCTGACGCGGAGCCAGTCGATCCACGGTGATATCTTTCATGCCGTCTGGCACCCAGATATTCATCACTGATGGCGAGCCCAGTTGCTCACCAAAATAGGCGGAAATACGGCGACTCGCTTTGCAGTGATCGATCCAGAACTGACGCACGGTTTTATCACTGTGCGACAGCGTAAAACCGTCTGCGCTCATCGGATGCGAGAAGCAGCTGGGATTAAAATCCAGCCCTAAATTGTGCTCTTTCGCCCAGTCAACCCAATGGGCAAAATGGGCAGGTTCAATCGCATCGCGCGTCACGGGTTTGTCGCTTTCCAGATAGATGGCGTGCAGATTCAGGCGTTTTGCACCGGGAATCAGGGACATCGCTTTGTCGATATCTCTGCGGAGTTCATCGGCGTTACGTGCTCGCCCTGGATAGTTACCCGTCGCCTGAATACCGCCGGTCAATGGGCCCTGTGGGTTTTCAAATCCCCGGACGTCATCCCCCTGCCAGCAGTGCATCGAAACCGGGATGCGGTCCAGCTGACGAATAGCCTGTTCAACATCAACCCCCATGTCGGCGTAGCGGTGTTTAGCCAGTTCAAAAGCCTGTTCAATCTGCTTAGTCATAAATGGGTTCCTTAGCGGGTTGAGTCAGCGTCGCGAAGCGTGCCTGACTGGCACTCAAGACGCTGTGAGTTTGCGGTTCGAATTTTTCGAGCGGAAAGTTGTTAATAACGCTGCAGCGAAAATCCGCCACATCCCTCAGCTCGCCCAGCGCAATCAGCTGGCACCCAATATTGCCCAGCGTGGAGGCCTCAACCGGACCGGCCAGCACCGGAATCTGGCAGGCATCGGCGCAAAGCTGGTTCAGAAAACGATTCTGACTGCCACCACCCACTACGTGCAGCTGGCTGAAAGATTTGCCACGTAGTTGTGCAAGTTCGTGAATCACGTCGCGATAGAGGAGTGCCAGGCTGTCAAAAATGCAGCGCGCCAGCGCAGCGGCAAATTGCGGCACCGGCATGTCCTGCTCTGCACAGGCATTCTGAATTTCGCTTACCATGCTGTCGGGATTAATAAAGCGGGCATCGTTGGGATTGATCAGTGAGACACAGGCGGGCTGGCGGGCTGTTTCTTCAATCAGCGCGTTAAGATCGTCAATCTGCAGTTCGGCACAGATGCGCTGCAACAGCCACAAGCCCATAATGTTTTTAAGTACGCGATAACCCTCTGCGCCCCCCTCATTGGTGATATTGGCGCGCAGCGCGGCGTCGCTGGCATAGGGCTGCAGACTTTCAAAGCCCATCAGCGACCAGGTCCCGGAGCTCAGATAGGCGGCGTCATCCTGCATCAGCGGCGTTGCCAGCACTGCGCTGGCCGTGTCGTGCGTGGCGACCGCGATGACCGGAACCGGTATGCCTGCGCGGTTAATCCAGTGGCCGACGGTATTGCCCGGTGCCTGCGGCTGTCCGAACCACTGCGCATCCACCCCCGCCCAGGCGAGCAAATCACGATCCCACTCGCCGCTGTGAATATTGAGCATCTGCGTGGTAGTGGCGTTGGTGTATTCCCAGTTAAGGTTGCCGGTCAGACGAAAATGCAGGTAATCGGGAATCATCAGTGCATGTACTACGCGGGCCTGCCAGTCGGGCTGTTGCAGATGCAGGGCGCGCATCTGATAGAGCGTGTTAAATGGCAGAAACTGAATGCCGGTGCGGGCATAGATAGCACTGCGGCCCAGTTCCTGATGCGCCTGCTCCATCACACCGTGAGTGCGCGCATCGCGGTAGCTGACCGCCTCACCCACCGGCTGGCCCTGTGCGTCCAGCAGCACCATATCAACGCCCCAGGTGTCGATGCCGAGACTGTCCGGCACAATGCCTTCTTCATCTAACTGAGCCAGCCCGGCGCGGATCTCCTGCTCCAGCAGCATCAGATCCCAGCAGTCATAACCGGCACGATGTTGACGCGTATTGTTAAAGCGCCGGACCTCACGCAGCATCAGCTTGCGCTGCGCTGCCTCCCAGCTGGCGAGCATAACCCGTCCACTGGAGGCGCCGAGATCGATAGCAACAAAACTTCTCCTGGTCATAGCGGCGGTTTCCTGTGATTGCGTCGTCACAGCGTAAAAATCTTAGGGGTTTCACACCTTCCCCGGAGTGCCAGCGGCGGACAGGCCCTGGCAGACTGGCAAAGAACTTCGTGAGAGAGATCACAGAGGCGGCAGTGAGGAGGATGTGACCCCTGCCGCAAAATGATTAACTGCTGAGGATATCTTGAAAAATCAGCGTGATTCCTGCTGAGTCAGGATGAAAATTCAAGGTAAGGTGTTGGCGGGCTGATTAGACTGCGTTACGGTTTTGTAAAGTAGCGAGAGAAGATCATGACCATTTTACACAGTGCGGATTTCTTCCCCGAAGGTGATTACGCCATAGCAATTGAACCCCGACACCCGCAGGCAGCCTTTCCGGAACATCATCATGACTTCCATGAGATTGTGCTGGTTGAACAAGGCGCCGGCATTCATGTATTCAATGGTCAGCCACAAACGCTTTGCGCGGGGTGCGTCTGCTTTGTTCGGGATCACGATCGTCATCTCTATGAGCAGACAGATAATCTTTGCCTGACCAACGTGCTCTATCGCAGTCCCGGCGCGTTTCGCTTTCTCTCCGGGCTACAGGCCTTACTGCCCCGCGATCAGGATGGGCAATATCGCTCTCACTGGCGCATCAATCACAAAGTGATGACGCAGGCGCTGTGTGTGGCATCGCAAATGCAGCCCGATGAGAGCTGGTCGCTGGAGAAGCAGGCACGACAGGAGCAGCTTTTTTTACAGCTGCTGGTGCTGTTGCGAGAAGCATGCATTGACGGACAGAGTCAGGATCTGGAGGCACGGTTGCATCGCCTGCTTGACTGGCTGGGTGATCACTACAGTGACGAGATTGTCTGGGATGAGCTGGCCGATCGCTTCTCACTGTCGCTGCGTACGCTGCATCGGCAAATGAAGCAGCAGACCGGCAGCACGCCGCAGCGCTATCTTAACCGTCTGCGGCTATTACAGGCCCGTCATCTGCTGCGTCACAGTGATATGCGCATTACTGATATTGCCTTCCAGTGTGGATTTGGTGACAGCAACCATTTCTCAACGCTGTTCAGGCGCGAATTTGGCTGCGCACCGCGAACGGAGCGTCAGCAAATGCTGTAATGGAGGCGAACATGGCGTTGATACTCAGTCGGGATGACTATTTTCCCGCCACTACTTTGCCGGTGGCGGTGGCTGAAAGGATGCCACAACCCTCTTTCCCGCCGCACCGACACACGTTCAGCGAAATCGTGATTGTCTGGCGCGGCAACGGCCTGCATATCCTCAACGATCGTCCCTGGCTGATAACCTGCGGCGACGTTTTTTACATCCGCGACAGTGATTGCCACAGCTACGACAGCGTCAATGATTTGGTGCTGGATAACATCCTCTATTGCCGCGATCGCTTTGGTCTTGCCCTTGACTGGAACCAGTTGCTGCCGCAACAGGGCGCGGATGAACCGGGCGGCTGGCGGCTGACCACGCGAGGGATGGCGCTGGCACGGGGCGTGATCAGCCAGCTGGAACGAGAAAGCCGCAAAAGCGATCCGCTGTCCGTGCAGCTCTCAGAGGCGCTGTTTTTACAGCTGGCGCTGATTCTGCGTCGCCACGGCTACGCCGCTGACCGTCCATGGGCGTTACCGGAGGGTGAACAGCTGGATCTGCTGATGTCGGCTTTACAGGGTGCGATTGCCCGCCCCTTCGATCTGGCGGCGTTTTGCCAGCAGAATCGACTCAGCGAACGGGCGCTGAGGCAGCTTTTCCGTCAGCAGACCGGCATGACCATCGGTCATTACCTGCGTCAGCTTCAGCTCTGTCAGGCAAAATATCTGCTGCGCACCCAGGATTGTCTGATTAGTGAGGTCGCCGCCCGCTGCGGTTTTGATGACAGTAACTATTTTTCTGTCGTCTTCACCCGTGATACCGGGTTAGCGCCCAGCGCCTGGCGCCAGCGATTTATCGCGCCCCGGCAGGCACTGAAGAGTGCCGAGTCTGACTAAAAAGGGCCTGCATAGCAGGCCCTTTCAGGTTACAGACAAAAGCAGCCCTGCATTGTTGTGAAACAGTGTTTTTACAGGGAACAGGATCAGACTGGAAAGACGCTAGAGCCGTGATCCGTGACATGCCCGGTCCGCGCGATTACGCACCTCATGGATGAGGTGCGCCCGTGGCCGGGCCAACGCGTTGCGTTGTTCAAAAAAGCTCCCGGCGTTTTTGTCCAGGGCGGCGGGACGCTTTCCTCTTCTGACCCCGTCTCCTGCACGTTCTGCTAATAGGTTGCTGTAACTTAACTCCGACGGAGTGAGCAATCAGGCCGCCATGCCCAGACCGACTATATTGGCGGCAATGATAATCACCACACAGCCGAGCGACAATACGCTCACCGGGCGACGTCCCGCTGACTTCCACTCTTTCAGCAGCAGCCCAACCAGCCCCCCACATAAGACATAAAGACTCATGTGCAGCATCCAGCTGACATAGTCATACTGTGCCGGGATTCGCGCATGTCCCCAGGCGTAGAAGAAGAACTGCAGATACCACATGGTGCCGCCAAGCACGGCAAACGCGGTATTCGCAATCAGCAGTGACTTCCCGACGGAAAAGTCTTTATGCACTGACAGCTCCGGCCGGGTGGCCAGCCGCCAGAAACAGAAGCCCAGATTGACCAGCGCCCCGCCGCCCATGATGACCACGTAACTGGGTAAGGCCACATAAAGCGGATCGATGCCGAGATTAGCGGCAGCCTGATGCATCGGTTTCGCCGCATCCATCGCAAACGACATGCCTGCCGAGAAAATGCCGCACATCACCGCCAGCACCAGTCCCTTTTTGAGATTGAATTCCTCAGCGTTGATCCCCAGCGCGCGCTCCTTTAACAACCCGGCGCGTGTCACAATCCCCACACCAATCAGCGCCACCATGACACCCAGTAGCGTTAACCGGCCACCCGACGAGGCGAACAGCTCACCAAAGCGCCCTTGCAACAGCGGCGTCATCAGCGTACCAACCACCAGGGTGATGCCAATCGCGATACCAATACCCATCGACATCCCGAGATAGCGCATGGTCAGACCATAGTTGATATTGCCTATTCCCCACATCGCGCCAAACAGAAATACCGGCGTGAGTTGCGACAGCGTAAAACTGCTGTAATAGGCCATAACGTTCGGCAGCAAAATGGCACTCACCGTCCAGGGCAGGATTAGCCACGACATCAGGCCGCCAATTGACCACATGGTTTCCCATGACCATCTTTTCACCTGTTTAAACGGCGCATAGAAACACGCCGCGCTGGCTGCGCCGACAAAATGCCAGAAGATACCCGCAATAATGGCACTGTTCATTGTTATTCCCCGGTTTGGTTGAGGCCTGTCGGAAACCTGTCTGCTTCCGCTCAGCAGGCAGTCTACGTTTTGCAGGAATTCCTCAGCCTTTGGATAAATGCCGGAAACCGCAGCAGCGTGGCAATTTCTGACCGTTATTCCTGTCAGGGATCACAATTTCACAGTTGTTATAAAACTGGACCAGCGCAAAGGTAACTTACTTATTATTCACTGTTTTTTACTGTTCTGCTGTGTAGCGCAGCACAATTCTGTTATGGCTGCCATAAAGGCTGATGGAGTGGCAAGTCTGCAAAGAAGCCTTTTATAAACCCAGCCAGGATTGTATAAACTGGGGAAAATTGATCGGATCAGGGATTGGGATGACATCAAAATGGTTAACACTGTTTCTTTCGCAGTCAGTCAGCCGGGTGATGCTGGATGACATCAGGGCAATATTACCCGCAGATGCGATAAAGGTGTTTGTGAATGGCCTGGATGAAACGCACTATGCCACCATCGAGTGTCTGCAGTCAGAACAGCATTGCGCTCTCATCGCTTCAGCGATTGTAGTCTGGCGCCAGCTCGGCCATGTGCATCATATTGTCTATAAAAAAGGGGAAGTGTTGCGCGAAGAGAGTGATGCAACGCAGTTTCAGCTCTTTACCCTGCTGAAAACCCATCGCGCCGTTCTCCAGATCTCATGATAAGATCGTGGTCCCTGAAAACGCTGTTTGCAGCAGGTTGAATATGAGAATTGGAATTTTGTTTCCGATCGCCATCATTGTGGCGGGTGTAGGGTTTCTGGCATGGTTTATTGGCAGCGGCCTGGCGATGCCAGGCTCCTGAGGGTTAGCGCAGCTGACTATCTTTACTGCCCCGACGATTATACAGGCTGGTGCTCTGCTGCTGTTTGTCGATTTTTTCCTGACACGCCACGCAATAGTGCACGCCTTTAAGTGCCTGACGACGTGCTTCAGGAATTGGCTCGCCGCAGAGTTCGCATTCTGTGGCGCTTTCGCCCTGCCCGATTGACTGCCTTACCCGCTCAATACCGTCGTTCACGGTGCTATCAATCTGTTCCTGTACTGCGCCTTCTGCAGCCCATCCGCTTGCCATTATTTAACCCCTTTTCACGACTTCACTTCTTTAAATCTACAACAGATTAACGTTTTTGCCTCAGAACTCACCGATATCTGTGATTGGCTGCCAGCCGATTACGGCACCTGGCACTCAGCTAAAGGTCACGCTTAACGATCTGTTTCACTCTGCGATTACATCACTGCAACATATCGATAGCGGAGAGCAAAGCGAATGACAACACATCATCAACATTACATTAATGGCGAGTTCGTCGCCCATCACGGTGACCAGTGGATTGAGGTGATCAACCCGGCCACTGAGGCGCTGCTGTCACGTATTCCCGAAGGCACTCGTCAGGATGCCAGCCGTGCCATCAACGCCGCAGAAGCGGCTCAGCCAGCGTGGGAGGCTCTGCCTGCAGTGGAGCGTGGCACCTGGCTGCACAAAATCGCGAGCGCCATCCGCGATCGGGAGCCTGAACTGACGGCAACGATTGTGGCCGAGGGTGGAAAAACCCAGGGACTGGCGAAGACCGAAGTGCTGTTCACCGCCGACTACCTTGATTACATGGCAGAGTGGGCGCGGCGTTACGAAGGTGAGATCATCAACAGCGACCGACCCAATGAAAACATCTTTTTGTTCAAAAAAGCGATTGGCGTTACCACCGGGATTTTACCGTGGAACTTCCCCTTCTTCCTGATTGCCCGCAAAGCGGCGCCTGCCCTGATTACTGGCAACACCATCGTGATTAAACCCAGTGAACTGACGCCAGACAATGCGGCCATTTTTGCCGACATCATTCACACGCTGGGTCTGCCAGCGGGCGTGATTAACATTGTCTACGGTCTGGGTCCGGAAGTGGGACAGGAGCTGGCGGCAAACCCCAAAGTCGGGCTGGTGAGCCTGACCGGTAGCGTCGGCGCAGGTATCGCTACCATGGAAGCCGCTGCTAAAAATGTCACCAAAGTGTCGCTGGAGCTGGGCGGCAAAGCCCCGGCTATCGTGATGGATGACGCCGATCTCGATCTGGCGGTTCAGGCAATTGTCAGTTCGCGGATGATCAACAGCGGTCAGGTCTGTAACTGCGCAGAGCGTGTCTATGTGCAGGAAGGCATCTACGCGCGCTTTATCAGCGCGCTGACCACGGCGTTTCAACAGGTTACGTTTGGCGATCCCGCCGAACGCAGTGATATCGACATGGGGCCACTGATTACGGGCGCGGCAAGGGATCGGGTTGAGCAGAAAGTAGCAGACGCCGTCGCCGCCGGCGCCAGAGTGGTGCTGGGCGGCAAGCGAGCCGGCGATAAGGGCTTCTTCTTTGAACCGACGCTGCTTACCGATGTGCGTCAGGAGATGGCGATTATGCAGGAGGAAATTTTTGGCCCGGTGCTGCCGGTGATGAAGTTCAAAACGCTGGATGAGGCGATCGCTTTGGCTAACGACTGCGAGTATGGGCTGACTTCTTCGATTTATACCCGGAATATCAATACCACCATGACCGCGTTGCGAAAGCTGAAGTTCGGCGAGACCTATGTTAATCGTGAGAACTTTGAGGCGATGCAGGGCTTTCATGCCGGATGGCGCAGGTCGGGTATCGGCGGTGCCGATGGGAAACATGGCCTGGAGGAGTATCTGCAGACCCATGTTGCTTACCTGCAGTTCAGTTAAACGCAGGCTCGATCTTACCGCCTCCCGTTCCTGACGTTGTCAGTCACAAAATGGGCCAGCTAACCGGCCCATTTTGCTATGCCACCCGCTTACTGCAGCGCAGCAGCGCGATGCCACTTAGCACTGCCACCGCCATCAGGTAGTAGCCTGGTGCCAGACTGCTGCCGGTAGCGGCAATCAGCATGCTGCAAATCAGCGGCGCAAACCCGCCAAATACTGTCACCGCCACGTTGTAACTGATCGCCATACCGCTGGCGCGGGTGGTCGCCGGAAAGAGATCGGCCATCACCGACGGCACCGTCGAGAAATAGACTGACTTGAGCAGCGCCATCCAGGCCACCAGCAGGATTAACGTAGTGGGCGTGGTGTGATCGACCATCCATTTAAACGCAGGATAGATGGTAGCCATTAATAGCAGCAGCGATCCCCACATCAGCGGCAACCGGCCAATCCGCTCTGCCCACAATCCCATGATGGGCGTCACGACCGTCAGGATAATGCCCGCAATCAGTGTGGCGGTGAAGGCGACCGATCCCGGCAGATGCAGCGTTTTGGTGGCGTAAGTCGGTATGTAGTTGAGCATGTAGTTTACTGCAGTCGAAATCACCATCACGCCTATCGCCAGGGTGATTAGCGCTTTCTGCCGCCCGAACAGCGTCTTCAGCGGCGCGGATTCCTTCTCCTGCGAGGCAAAGCTGGCAGGTTCCTGCACATGGCGGCGAATGTAGATACCCAGCGGGCCAATCAGCAGGCCGAAGGCAAACGGAATGCGCCAGCCCCACGCCTGAATATCACTTTCGCTTAGCCAGTGCGTCAGCCCCAGCCCGAATGCGGATGCCATCAGCGTGCTCGCCCCCTGAGTGGCGAACTGCCAGCTGGCAATAAAGGCTTTACGTTCGGGAAAGTGCTCCACCAGAAAGGCAGTGGAACTGCCAAACTCGGCCCCGGCAGAGAAGCCCTGAATCAGACGCGCCAGAATGATCAATAGCGGTGCGGCCAGACCGATAGTGGCGTAGCCCGGCATAAACGTAATGATCGCCCCGCCCAGCATCATCAGGTTAATCGACAACAGCAGCGCCTTTTTGCGCCCATGGCGGTCGGCATAGTTGCCCAGCACAATGGCGCCCAGCGGACGGATCAGAAAGGAGATACCGAAGCTGCCAAAGGTCAGCAACAGCGACACTGACGGATCGCTGACCGGAAAGAAAACGTGCGCGATGTAGCTGGCAAAAAAGCCATAGACCGCGATGTCGAACCACTCCAGCGCGTTACCAATGCAGGTGGCGAACAGTGTTTTGTGCAGGCTCGGTTTCACCTGCGAGGTCGTCTGCGCGATGCTGCTCATTGTTCACCTCTCCGCCACTGATGGTGGCGCGTCATCAACTGTTCGCCCTCTTCGCCCAGTTGCCAGAAAAGCCGCGTCATAATCGCCAGGCCTTCACGTGCAATGGAATTGAGCATGTGTTCGTTAACGCCATGCTGGCCGCAGGCGGGATAGGAGTGCGGCACCCACAACGTTGGCAGACCCAGGATATCGGCGAAGACTTCATTGGGCAGTGAACCGCCAAGATTGGGTAACAGCGCAGGTTTTTTACCGCTGCTACGCGCCAGCGTGTCCAGTGCCCAGGCCACCAGCGGATCCTGAGGATCGAGCCGCGTCGCCGGTGAGCCGCGCAGAAACTCCACGCTGACGTTATCGAAGCCGTGCTGACGCAGGTGACTTTCGACATGCTGCACCAGGTTTTCCCAGTCAGTGCCGACCACAAATCGCAGCTGACACACCGCCGTGGCGCTGCCCGGAATCGCGTTCATGGGGCGCGCCGGATTGCCGGTTTCAAAGGCCAGCACTTCCAGCGTGTTCCAGCCATAAAGGCGCTCTGCAGACGTCAGACCTGGCTCACCCCAGCCTTCTGCAAGCGCCGGATCGCCCGGCATACCGCCGACGTCAATATCACTCAGGATTGCACGCACGGCCCTGGTCAACGAGTCCGGTTTTAGCGCAGCGACCTGCAATACGCCCTGCGCACTCACCAGGCAGGCGATCGCATTGGCCAGTTGCGTACCGGGATTACTGAGCAGTCCGCCCCAGTTGCCGGAGTGATAGGCGTTGTCACGCGCCCGAATGGTCAGCCGAAAGTTCGCGGCACCACGCGAACCCAAAAACAGCGTTGGTCGCACTGCGTTGAGCCGTGGGCCATCAGAGGCGATAAAGAGATCGGCTTTTAACAGCGCCTGCTGCTGCTGGCAGATCGCCGCCAGTCCCGGCGAACTGATCTCTTCGCCCATTTCAAACAGGATTATGCAGTTAAAGCCCAGCTTTCCACCGCGCGTCTGCCACACCTGTTCCAGCGCCGCGAGGTTGATGCAGTGCTGACCTTTGTTGTCCGCGCTGCCACGTCCATACAGGCGATCATCTTCAGCTGTGAGTTGCCACGGCGATAAGCCTTCGCGCCAGTTTTCATCGTCGCCGAATACCACATCACCATGGCCATAGCAAAGCAGCGTCGGTTTTAGCGGATCTTCAATGCGGGTGGCAATCAGAAACGGCGGGCTGCCTGGCTTGGGATTTTCAAATGGATGTAACGTAAATCCCATCTTCGTCAGTTGCGGGCCAATTTCCTGCTGCAGATAGTGGTCCAGCTCCGCGCCTCTGCTGGCCTGCTGGCTTTCGGTCACACAGGCGACACGCCGTGCCAGCAGTTGCTGAAACTCACCGCTATCGAAATAGTGCATCGCCTGATCAACGGCCTGTTGCTCTGTCATGTTTGCCCTGCCTGTTTTTTTTATCGTGCTTTATCTTTGACAAACTTCTCTCTTTGCCACAATTATTAATTTATCGAGTGAGCGTTGCTTTTAAAGCAATGCATGACTGCCCTTTTATGATGCGTTTTGACGGAGTGGAGATGATAAGCAGCGAGATCCGTTATTTCCTGGCGGTTGTTGAGAGCGGCTCGTTGAGCGCCGCCAGTGAACAACTTTTTGTTGCGGTGTCGGCGATCAGTCGTCAGATTCAGCGGCTGGAGGCACAGGTCGGGGTGCCGCTGTTTGAGCGTCATGCGCGCGGCATGGTGCTGAATGAAGCAGGTGAGATTTTTGCGCATCACGTGCGTAAGAGTCAGCTTGATATGGCGTATGCGCTGGCAGAGATTAAGGGATTGAAAGCGATACGCCGCAGTTTGATCCGCATCGCCTGCACGGATGGTATGGCGTTTAGTCTGCTGCCTGGCCTGCTGGCGGCGTTTCGCCTGACAAACCCGGGCGCGCTGTTTGCGATTAACGTGACGCACTCGCAGGGCGTGGCCGCATGCGTCCGGGCGGGAGAATGCGATGTGGCGCTGCAGTTTAGTCTGCAGCCGGAGCGCAGCGTTGAGGTGCTGGGTTCCTGGCCTGCACCGGTGTTGCTGGCGATGCATGCTTCACATCCGCTGGCGTCACGTGAGGTGACGCTGGGCGATCTGCCTCGCTGGCCGCTGGCACTGCCCGGTCATCACACCACGGTGCGGCAGCTGTTTGATCTCTCCTGTCAGATGAACGACTGCGTGGTGGAGCCCGTGCTGACCTGCGACTATTTCGCTACGCTTTATCACTTTTTGCTGCATACGCCGCAGGCAGTAACCATCTGTAGTGCCTTTACCCTGTTGTTCGAGCGCGATACGCAAAATCTGGTGTTGCGGTCAATGGGAGTGGATCAGTTGAGTCAGCGCACATTGCAACTTCAGACGGTGTCGGGACGTCAGCGCAATGCGGCTTTGACGCTATTTCTGGCGTTTTTGCAGCAGCGGCTGACGGAGATGGATCAGCAGGTGAGGATGGGATAAGAGGCCCACGGATGTGTGGGCCATTGACGTTAACTGCCACGAGTTACTGCTTAATATCCACCTGATAGAAGATATGCTTGCCAAACGGATCGACCTGATAGCCGCTGACCGATTTGCGCACCGGCTCGAAGATAGTGGAGTGCGCAATCATCACGGCAGGCATCTGGTCATGCATTATCTGCTGCGCCTGCAGATAGAGCGCGGTGCGTTTGCCCTGATCCGGCTCGGCGCGGGCTTTGGTGATTAACTTCTCGAACGGCTGGTAGCACCATTTTGAGGAGTTAGAACCGCCCTGTGCAGAAGTACAACTGTACAGCGGGCCGAAGAAGTTATCCGGATCGCCGGTCGCCGTCGTCCAGCCCATCAGCGCCGCCTGATGCTCGCCACTGCGGACGCGCTTCAGGTATTCGCCCCACTCATAGCTGACGATATTGGCTTTGATGCCAACTTTAGCCCAGTCCGACTGAATCATCTCCGCCATGCGGCGCGCATTCGGGTTGTAAGGCCGCTGAACCGGCATCGCCCAGAGCGCAATTTCGGTACCCGGTTTGACGCCAGCCTGTTGCAGCAACGTTTTGGCCTTCTCCGGATCGTAGTCGTAATCCTTCAGATCTTTGTCAGCACTCCAGACGCCCGGCGGCAGGATATTCTTCGCGACCGTGCCGGTGCCTTTGAATATCGCCTCAATGATCGCTGGTTTGTTGATCGCCATCGCCAGCGCCTGGCGCACTTTGACGTTGTCGGTTGGCGCTTTAGTGGTATTAAACGCCAGGAAGCCGGTGTTCAGACCCGCCTTCTGTTCCAGGGTGATGTCCGGATTGGCGCGCATTTTGTCCAGATCGGCGGGGTTCGGGAATGGCATTACCTGACACTCGTTCTTCTCCAGCTTGGCATAACGCACGGAGGCATCAGGCGTAATGCTGAATACCAGCCGATCGAGCTTCGCCTTACCCTGCCAGTAGTCCGGAAACGCTTTGTAGAGGATGCGGGAATCTTTCTGATACTGCACCAGTTCAAAGGCGCCGGTGCCAATCGGGTTCATATCGACCTTCTCCGGCGTCCCTGCTTTCAGCATCGCGTCTGCATATTCCGCCGAGTGGATTGAGGCGAAGTACCAGGCGAGATCGGCAAGGAATGGCGCTTCCGGATGAGCAAGCGTGAAGCGCACGGTATGGTCATCAACCCGGTCGATACGTTTAATCAGCGTGGAGAGTTCAAGACTTTCGAAGTTGGAATAGGTGCCGCCAGAAACATTGTGGTAGGGATTTTTCGGGTCCATCTGACGCATAAACGAGAAGATCACATCATCGGCGTTGAAGTCGCGGCTGGGTTTGAACTGTTTATTGCTCTGGAACTTCACATTTTTGCGAAGATGGAAGGTGTATACGGTGCCATCCGGGCTGATCTCCCAACTTTCCGCCAGGCTCGGGACCAGATTGGTGGTGCCGGGCGTGAAATCCACCAGCCGGTTAA
Source organism: Pantoea sp. ANP04 (assembly GCF_041982285.1). NCBI lineage: Bacteria > Pseudomonadati > Pseudomonadota > Gammaproteobacteria > Enterobacterales > Erwiniaceae > Pantoea > Pantoea sp. ANP04. Next base: position 245,416 of record NZ_JAUTYS010000004.1, read on the forward strand.
AGACCGGTACGGCACTGGCGTCAACACTGGTTCCGGAGGTATAGAGCTGAGGGTTAAAATTCTCTGGCGATCCCTCAGAACAGTAGACCAGCGTTTTGGCGTTTACGCTGCCAGCCAGCGCTATCCCAGCAGTAACAAGCGCTAAGGTGGCTATCTTGATTTTCATTATCATCCTCGCTTTGTATTGACTTCCGGTGATCACAATATCTAAATGAATCATTCAGATGCTTCATTGATAGCACGATTCGGCACCATAGCGAACCCCGCCAGTGGCTGACTAATAAGGAATAGTGATGACAGACAAACTTGAGTCGCAACTCACCGAACGTTTTTTCCGTTACCTCGCCGTCAGCAGTCAGAGCGATGCCAAATCAACCTCCTTGCCCAGCACCCCGAGTCAGCACGCCATGGCAAAACTGCTGGCGGATGAGCTGCGCGATTTGGGTCTGGATGAGGTGGTGATTGATGAACATGCCACAGTGACGGCAGTAAACCGCGGTAACCGTCCTGACGCACCGCGCATCGGGTTTATTACACACATCGATACCGTTGATGTCGGTTTGTCGCCTGATATTCACCCGCAGATCCTCACCTGGCAGGGCGAAGATCTCTGTCTGAATGCAGAGCAGGATATCTGGCTGCGCCGCGATGAACATCCTGAAATCGCGCCCTATGTGGGTCAGCAGGTGATTTTCAGCGACGGGACCAGCGTGCTGGGCGCTGACAACAAAGCGGCGGTTACTGTAGTGATGACGCTGATGGCCAATCTTAAAGGCGACCACGGCGATATCGTGGTGGCCTTTGTGCCGGACGAAGAGATTGGCCTGCGCGGGGCGAAAGCACTCGATCTGGAATCGCGGTTTAATGTCGATTTTGCCTGGACCATCGACTGCTGCGAACTGGGTGAAGTGGTATATGAAAACTTCAATGGTGCTGCTGCAGAGATTGTGTTTACCGGTGTGCCCGCACACCCCATGTCGGGCAAAGGCGTGCTGGTCAATCCGCTGCTGATGGCGCATGACTATATCAGCCTGTTTGATCGCCAGCAGACGCCGGAGCACACCGAAGGTCGCGAAGGCTATATCTGGTTTAATGAGATTCAGGCCAACGCCAGCAAAGCCACGCTAAAGGCCTCCATTCGTGATTTTGACCTCACCAGCTTCGCCGCACGCAAGCAGCAGTTGCAGCAGGCAGCGGAAAAACTCGCAGCGCGTTATCCCACCGGCGACGTGAGCATCACGATCAGCGATATTTACAGCAATATCAGCAATGCACTGGGTGAGGATCGTCGGGCGATTGATTTGATCTTCAGTGCGTTTGCCGCACTGGAAATTGAGCCAAAAGTCATTCCGATGCGTGGCGGCACGGATGGGGCTGCGCTGTCAGCCAAAGGGTTGCTGACGCCGAACTTCTTTACCGGCGCACACAACTTCCACTCACGCTTCGAGTTTCTGCCGATTACGTCCTTCGTGAAATCCTATCAGGTGGCGGAAAAACTCTGTTATCTGGCGGCGGGTTAACAGTTTTATTAATGCTTATATGTACAGGGCTGAAATGGGAAATTCAGCCCTGATTTTTGATACAGCCAGTGAAACCTAATCAGCGAATTTTCCACATTAAACGTGCGTTTTATTAAGGCCAGAACCTGCGTTATTCCGTCACTATTATAACTTCACCTCCCAAAAGCACCCTCCTTTTATCCGGTTTATTTTGATCGCGCGCATTAATGAGCACTTAAGCGGATTTACATACATCTTAATGCTCTTTATCTTCAATGAACATTTAAATACGGGGATAATTTAAGGGGTTCAGTTATGCAACACGCTGATGAAATAATCAATTATTTACAGGCGAACGAAATTTTAGCAAAAAAGTTAGATCGGGCCTTTAATGGGGTTAGTGATGCATTATCACATCAGATTGAACACATAGGTTCAGGCGTGCAACGTGCGCTTTATTACACCTCCTGCTTCACAGAAAAATATCAGGAGGTTTGTCAGAAGCAAAAAGTCGAGGACGTAAGATTTGCAAAGGGAGTATATCAACAGCTTAGCCATGGTAATGTTGTGATCGATATGCTTAAGATATATTTCGATGGATTATTCAGATTTAAGACAGATCGCCAGCTTGAATGGATAAAAAAATCTCTCATGGCCATCAATATACACATTGCCGCCAGTCATCTCACCCAACACGGTTTTTCTTCCGCCGTTACGGCAGCAGTTACAGTCGGTATGAAAGTGAACCTTGATATGAGCGCGCTAATTGGCGAAGGGCTGGCAGTGCACTTAGAATTGCTGGAATTTATGGAGTCATTCAGAAAGCAGCAGATTGCGCCAACCGGTTAAATTACACTTTACCGGCATATTATGCAGCACTCTATGAAAAAGAACTTGAAATGATGTATTTCCTGATTGACGCGTTATTTGTTAACTCGGGAGCCCTCAAAAACACGTCCCCATCCGATAATGAAATTTCAAAAATAATCACGACTATGATTCGATAGCCAAATGATTAAAAATATTATATACCGGATTTTTTAAAGAATATTCAAATCAATGATTGAGGTTTATGCACCCCTATTTCTTATTCTTACTTTCGCAGTCATCTTCGTGCAGATTTTTCCAGAAGGTCCTTTATGGCCCATTGCAGTCTTTGCCTTAATTGTAATAATGGTTTTTCCACGAATATTCAAATAGCAATGCTAAACATCAGATAATGTCAGAAACCTCAATAAGGAAATAAAATTATGTCTGTACCCGCTCATCTATGGCTTGACGATGAAAACGGTTCACCCATCGTGGGGAGCTGCCAGATGCCACGTCGACTCGGTTCAATAGAGTTAAAATCGTTCGCACACCACATCACCATTCCTGTTGATCCCGCCCGGGGAAAACTAACCTGTACGCGTGTTCACAGCCCGATTACTATCGTCAAAGAGTTCGATCAGACAACGCCCGTTCTTTATCGCGCAATCTTTGAAGGACGAATACTTAAAAATGGCACAATAAAAATGTACAGAATTGTGGAGTCAGGCAGTGAGGTTGAATATTTCAATATTATGCTGGAAGGGATAAAGCTCACTACCGTTTCTCCCTATCTTGCCCCTAACGGACTAAGCAGCACGCACCTGGAAACACTGGAATTGCGGTATCAGGCTATTACCTGGAAATATACGGACGGAAACATTATCTATCGGGATGAATGGAATAACTTTGCAAAGGCTTAAATCTAAGAACTGTTTGATAAAAATGAAGGCTGACATAATCAATCGGAGAGAATCGGGCGCAGAGTGCGCCCGATTCTGTTTATGGCTTCGCGCTCACATCAATGCCCGGGAAGTATTTTTCAGCCAGCTTTTTGATGGTGCCATCGCCCTGCACTTTGGCGATCGCCGCATCAAGAGACTGCTTCAGCTGGGCGTCATCTTTGCGCAGGCCGTAGCCGATGCCCGAGCCAAGAATCGCGTCATCTTCGACCGGCTTGCCGACAAAGCCAAAGCCTTTACCCTGGGGCTTATCAAGGAAACCGGACTGACCGGCAGCAGACATCACCAGCGTGCCATCAAGGCGGCCCGCGACCATATCGTTGTAAACCTGGTTCTGATCCTGATACGACGTGACCGTTACGCCCTGCGTCTCCCAGTGCTTCTTCGCATAGGTTTCCTGAATAGAGCCCTGCAACACGCCGATGTTTTTACCTTTGAGACTGTCGGCGGTCGGTGCCAGATTTTCACCGTTTTTCGCCACAAGCATGGTCGGAATACGGTAGATCGGCTGCGTAAACGCGATGCTTTTGGCGCGCGCTTCGGTGATATTCATCGCCGAGTTGATGGCATCAAATTTTTTCGCCTGCAGCGCCGGGATCAGCGCATCAAAGCTGCTCTCGACCCAGTGGCAGCTGAAATTGCCGGCCTTACAGATAGCGTTGCCCAGCTCAATATCAAAGCCTTCCAGCTCCCCTTTGGCATTGCGGCTTTCAAATGGCGGATATTGTGACTCTACGCCGTAACGTAAATCCTGTGCCAGTGCCTGTACCGATGTCATCATGCCCAGAGCAAGAAAAAGCGCGTTCAGTTTCTTCATTATTTACCCCGAAAAGTCCTGGTTACCTGTTCCCGGTGCTGCCTCACGCGGTGGCGTGATTCAGTGAGAAAAAGCAGATAGCGCCGCTGCGCCAGCCTCTAGTGTCGCCTCGTCTTTCGCAAATGAGAGACGAATCAGTTTGTTGTCTGTGCCATCCATATAAAACGCCGACAGCGGTATGGTGGCCACACCGTGATCGACGATGAGACGTTTTACCATTTCACTGTCCGGCTCGTCACTGAAATGTCCATAGCTGGCGAGCATAAAGAACGAACCGGCACTCGGCAGCAGCTGGAACGGCGAATTTTGCATCAGGGTGATCAGGCGATCGCGCCTCTGCTCATAGAAGGCGCTGAGCGACAGGTAGTTCTCCGGCCGCTGCAGGTAGTGTGCGAAACCCACCTGCATCGGCGTGTCGGCGGCGTACATCATAAACTGATGCACTTTCACCAGTTCGGTCATCAGCGCTGCCGGCGCCAGGCAGTAACCCACCCGCCAGCCCGTGACGTGGAAGGTTTTACCAAACGAGGAGACGATGACGCTGCGCGCCGCCAGTTCCGGGTGCGTTGCCATGCCACAGTGAGAGTGACCATCAAACACCATATGCTCATAGACTTCATCGGAGAGCACCACGATATCGGTATTGCGAATCAATGCTGCCAGCTGATTAAGGTCATCAGGCGTCAGTACCTGTGCGCTAGGGTTATGTGGCGTATTAATGATGATCATGCGGGTGCGCGGTGTGATCGCCGCCCGCAGCGCATCCCAGTCGATGGCAAATGACGGCACCTGCAACTTCAGGCCTATCGGCGTACCGCCCTGCAACCGTACCACCGGAGCATAGCTGTCAAATGCCGGTTCAAAGAAGATCACTTCATCGCCCTGATGCACCAGCGCGGTAATCGCCATATAAAGCCCCTGGCTGGCGCTGCCAGTGATCAGCACTTCACGGGCAGGATCATATTTCTGGCCATAGAGCGCCTCCACTTTACTGGCGAGCGCCTCGCGCAAGGCCGGCAGGCCCATCATGGCGGCATACTGATTATGACCCTCCAGCATCGCGCGACTGACAGAGTCGACCAGCACCGGATCGCAGGGGAAGTTGGGCGCACCCTGCGACAGGTTGATCGCCTGATGCTGCGCCGAGAGCTGGCCAATCACGCTGAAAATAGTGGTGCCGACGTCCGGCAATTTTGAGTGGATAGCGACAGGCGTTTTCAGGGACATAGTCTCTCCGTCAGGGGCATAACCGATCAGATGCGGTAAAACGCTATTCAACGGGCTGCCACTTGAGTCGGCAAGCGAAATGTCGTCATAATAGCCATGAAAAAAATGCATAGCTGAGGTTCACTGTGTCACGCTTATCGCTGCCGCTTAATGCCATTCACACCTTTCTGGTGACCGCCCGTCATCTCAATCTGACCCATGCAGCCCGTGAGCTGTGTCTGACTCAGGGTGCCGTCAGTCGCAAGATCGCCGCACTGGAGCAGTGGCTGGGTGTCACACTGTTTGATCGCCACGCGCGCGGCCTGCGGCTCACGCCACAGGGCGCCGCGCTGCTACCCGAATTGCAGCAGGGTTTTGAACTGATGCTTAAGGCCAGCGAAAAGGTCCGCCGCAGTCAGGTCAGCATTCGCCTGAAAGCGCCGACCTGTGCGATGCGCTGGCTGGTCCCCAGGCTGATGGCGCTGGAACAACAGCGCCCTGAACTGCATGTGGCCCTGACGACAACGCTGGATCATGCTACGCAGCTTGAAAATTTTGATGCCGCGATTGTCTATGGCAAGCCGCATCCCGAAGGCGTCTGCCTGTTCTGTGAGTCACTGACACCGGTAATGGCAGCGAATCAGCCCTGCCCGGACTCTCCGGCGGCGCTGACTGCAATGACCTTTTTGCATCCCACCGCAGACACCCGTGACTGGCAGTGCTGGCTGAAAGCGCAGCAGGTCACACTCAGCATGAAGCGAAACCAGCATTTTGCCACGATGGATTTAGCGATCAGTGCAGCGATTCAGGGATTTGGCGTGGCGATTGCCGACAGCAATCTGGTGGAGAGTGATATCGCCAGCGGCAGGCTGATTAAGCCGTTCGCTGGCGAGGTTAAAACGGGCGCCGTTTACAGTCTACTGCAACGGCCTGCGCAGGATGCGCCACCGTTCCTGGCGGAACTGGTGGCGTGGCTTAGCCGGGATCAGAAGGTGACCCAGTCGCCATTATCAGCAGGTTTGTCCTGAGGCGCACTTAGCACCGGGGCTTTTGGCGCAGCCGGTTTATTGCCGGTGACAGGTGCGCTCTTGCGTTCACTGGAAAGACGGAACTTCGACACAGAGGCCTGCAGCGCTTCTGTCTGCAGCGCCAGCGCGCTTGCGGCGGCGGAAACCTCTTCAACCAGTGAGGCGTTTTGCTGCGTGACACTGTCCATTTCTGTGACTGCTGTTCCCACCTGAGAAATGCCTTTGCTCTGCTCTTCTGAGGCGGAGGCGATCTGTTTCATAATCGCATCCACATCCTGTACCGATTTCAGAATATTATTCATGGTGCCGCCGGTGGTGCTCACCAGCTCGGCGCCTTTACCCACACGCTGAACGGACTCTTCAATCAGAGTCGCGATCTCTTTGGCCGCATTGGCACTGCGCTGGGCAAGGTTACGTACTTCAGACGCCACTACAGCAAAACCCCGACCCTGTTCACCGGCACGAGCCGCTTCAACGGCGGCGTTCAGCGCCAGAATATTGGTCTGGAAAGCGATACCGTTAATCACGTTGGTGATCTCAGCAATTTTCTTCGAACTGCCTGAAATGCCATCCATGGTGCTGACCACTTCGCTGACCAGCTGGCCGCCTCGCTGTGCCGTCGTGGTGGCGGTTTCAGCCAGCAGGCTGGCCTGACGGGCGTTATCAGCGTTGAATTTCACCGTAGCAGTCAACTGCTCCATGCTGGCTGCAGTCTGCTCCAGCGCAGCGGCCTGCTCTTCAGTGCGTGATGAGAGATCATTGTTACCTGCAGAAATTTCTGCCGCCCCACGCGAGATATTCTCAGTACCGCTGCGAATGGCGCTAACCGCTTCACGCAGGCTATCCTGCATGGCGCTCAGCAGCGGAACCAGTTTACCCACACAGTTGCGACCGAATTCATTGACCGGCTGGCTGAGGTCACCCGTGGCAATCACGGCGAAATGGGTGCGAATGCTTTCCAGCGGACGAACCAGCATCGTTACCAGATAGCGGTCGGTAAACAGCAGAATAAACAGACCAATGATGACCGTGATGGTAATTATTGTTTTCGTCGTCGCGGTGAGGTGATCAACTTCAACGCGGGTGGTATCCAGCTTTTGAGCTGCACCCTGACTGAATTTCTCTGCGCTGACGCCAAACGCGCGGCTTAATGCCGGAGTGACGTTGTTCGCCTGCTGGCGATAAGCATCAGGTGTTGGCTGACGCGCCAGCTGAAATTGTGGCGTTACGCCTTCATCCAGCAGCTTCTGCCAGCTCTGAATCACACCATCCACGACTTCCGGGTTCATCGGACCGGGGGCGAGCTGTTTGAAGCGTGCCAGTTGCTGGGTCATACCATCCAGCGCCTGTTGCACCGGCGCGTACGATTCGTCGGTCAGGGTTTTACCTGCCGCTTTGCTTTCCATCACACGGGACAAGCGCGTGACAACACGAAAATATTGATCGTTTCCTTTGCTCAGCACCGTCATTTGCTCAACCAGATGACGGTCAACCTCGTTGCCTTCGCTGAGCGCGCCAAGAGAGTGGATGCTATACAGCCCGACGCCGGTCCACAGTAAGCAAAACAGCCCCAGAATCGTGAGCATCACTGCGCGAATGGTAAAATTTTTGAGCATTCCCATACCAAAATCCTATACACGTTGACCCGCAAGCGTCGGGCATAGGAGGTTTATCGGCACAGGAAGGTGAAAATGTAACTGTTTTGTTACCTATTATTTTACAGCGTCAAATAGGATTTAACGCTGTAAACATCTTAAATTTTAATACCTTACAGTTAATTAAGCAGATTAATTTCATTTGAAAAATTTAATGATTAGCAGGCTAATCTTAATGGCACACCTACAGCCTGACCAGATGCGTCATTAATAATCTGAAGAGACGCATTCGGGCGCGCATAAAGTTTCGCTTCAGAACCAATCCGCTTTTATGCTCCTGACCAAGTGACATTGTCACATCCTGCCCCGGATGCCAGGCGGGCCAGACGACCTCGCCTTCCAGCTGGTGCTTATATTCTGTGGCATCACGGGCGAAGGTAAACCAGTAGTCACTGACCTGCTCAGCAAAGGCCCGATCGCTATCACTGAACGGACGATTTTCATTGGGATCGGGCATCTGGCTCAAGGTATTCAGCACATAGGGCACTTCATTACCGTGCCAGGTGCCGTGTGGATAGAGATCGTGCGCATGCTCTGAAACATAATCAAACCAGTAGCGCCAGCCCGGCATGCCAGCATTGTGCTGCGCCCGCATCACCAGCCATGGCACCAGCGTGAAAGCCATATCGCGTGCCACGGCGCGTCCCAGTAGCTGATCGTCATGGATGTCATACATCCATTTAAGCGTACGGTAAGTGAGTCGATTTTTGTCGCGTAACTGCTGCAGCACTGCAGTAGCATCAACACCAAAATATTCCAGAACGCTGGCTTCATCGCTGTTACTGCCGGCCATCAGCGGCAGACGGTGCTGTTTTGCCGCCATAAAGGTTTTCAACATGGGCTCAGGCAAAACGGCGTCACCGGCAATGGGTACCGGCGGAATCGCCAGTGGGCCGTCCAGCGACCAGAAGGCGTCAGCGGGCAGTGCGCGCAACGCCTCTGCGCTGACATCGGCTGGCAGTCCAAAATGGCGGGCTACAGCGACGCCCTGCTGACGCGCTTTTTTCAGCGGCGTGTCCGGCAGGCTATAGGCGCTCTGTACGATGCCTTTGTGAAACAGCCCTTCGGCCAGTGGTGAACAGCAGAGTGACAGCACACTGCGCGCACCAGAGGATTCACCGAAAAGCGTCACATTGCGGCGGTCGCCGCCGAATGCAGGAATGTTGCGCTGCACCCACTGCAGTGCGGCAATCTGGTCAAGCAGACCAAAGTTGTTTACCGTGCCCGCGGCAGGATACTCAGCGTCCAGGGCCGGGTGTGAGAAGAAGCCGAGATGACCCAGCCGGTAGTTAAGGGTGACCACCACTGCGCCCCGGGACGCCAGCGGTTTGCCGCTGTACGGTGCCAGGCCGCCCGCACCAATGGTGTAGCCTCCTCCGTGCAACCACACCATCACCGGCAGCGGCGTTGACGGTTCGACATCGGGTGTCCAGACATTCAGGTAGAGACAATCTTCACTAAACTCACCGGGATCGCCGCCGCCCACAGCCTGGCAATACGTGCGATTTTGCCAGGCAGATGACCCGAACGCCGTGGCATCGCGCACATGCTGCCACGGTATCACTGGCTGAGGCGGGCGCCAGCGTAGTGCGCCCTGCGGTGCCGCCGCATAAGGTATGCCTTTAAATACGAAAAGGTCATCATCCATGCCTCCACGTAACTCTCCCTCAGCAGTCATGATCCTCAGACCCGTTTCGTTTTTCATTCCTGTTTCCCTGTCTAAACGTTCCTCCATTATTTGCAGGCACGCCAGTATTGTCCAGGTACGGAGGGGATTTGCAGAATATGCCGAAGCGAGAGATGCAGGGGCTAGCATGCCCATCAACAGGTTCAGAGCGTCAGTGATGACCAGGGATTAACGTTGTTTACGTTTCGCCAGCACGTGAATGCGTTGTCAGCGCCGACGATATCCACATTTCTCACGCATCCCACGCGTTTTTACTGCAAATAATTAGTCAGTTTTCTAACACATCAGGATACTCACGCCGCTAAATTTTCGCTGGATGGTGAAGCGTCTTTTTTTCCAGGTGAACTGAACAGGCCTGATCGATTACCTTCCATCAGGACCATCCGCTTAACAGGGCTGTGGTGAAGAGAGCAACGCGGGCAACGTAGACGTTGCCCGTAGACACTGTCAGGCCTCGCGCAGGCCGCACTGCGCCAGTGAGCGCTGCTGGCGCTCTTCATATAACGCCATCTCATCCAGCACAGGGGTACCCAATGCGGCTTCAAACGCCTGCCGGCTCGCCTGTCCCGCCGAACGAACCTGCGCCCGATCGCCAAGGTTAGACTGAAAAATGCCTGCCGCGCTCACGGGAAGAAAATCCTCATAGGTGATGGGGTCAGCCAGTACACGCCCTTCTTTGATAAGGGTCTCCAGCGATTCCCCCTGGGCAGGCGGCGTAGCAATACCCTTTTCGCTCAGGCGATAATGAAACCACGCCAGTCCCTGCTGGCGCAGCGTGGTTTCGTCGTCCGGAAAATCGCGGAAAATCGTCGACAGATGTTGCTGGTGTTGCTGATTATCCTGACCGCTGCCCGCCTCGCTCAGTAATCGATCGTAGAGTGCGCGTCCTGCGGGCGTCAGCGCTGCCCCGCGCTGCTCAATTTCTCCGAAGCGCGCCGTATGCGTTCCCTGATGACCTTCTTTAAAGATGATCGGCTCTTCCAGCGCTTTAAAGCTGGTTTGACGTAACAGGATGGGGACCTGACGACGAGGCGGTCCCTCGATCAGGGTTTTCGGATCGATACCGCGCGACGGCATCAGTTGCTGGACACGGTCGATATCCAGTGTGCGCGGCGTAAGATGGTTGATGTGACAACCGGGAAAGCAGACTACATCCGCAATCAGCCGGTGCTGCTGGTTCAGCGCCTGATAGGTCTGGCTGTCTACACTGCTGTGAGCATGCCAGCGGAAGGTTTCCAGCGCTTCAGTCACAAATTCACCGGCCTGCTCCTCCGTTAATCCGCCCTGCTGCTGATGCAGTTGCAGTAACGCCCGGCAACGGGGAGTGAAAATGTCGCGCGCAGAGAGAATCTCCGCCGCTTTTTCACGCAGCGCCGCATCGTCGATCAGTTCAGGGCGTAACAGCGAGGTAAAGACCCGGAAGGGATTGCGCCGCAGTGCCGCATCAGTTACTGGCCGGAACGCGGTGGAGTGCACCGGCACCCCTGCCTGAGAGAGATCGTAATAGCCAACCGGATGCATTCCCATCACTGCAAACAGCTGTCGCAGTGTGGCGAGTTCGTCTGCGGTGCCGACACGGATCGCGCCATGGCGTTCAACATTAAGTCGGCCTATTTCATCAGCAGCCGTAAGGCGATCTTTCAGCGCACTATCCGCTTCCAGTACGCGTTCATTAACGGTAGCGACCAACTGCATCAGCGTGCCATATTGCGGCACTTCCTGCTGATACATGGCTGACATTGCCTGAGAGAAACGGGTGCGGATGAGGTCCGCACTGATAAAGTTGTCCATCTTATCCACCTGACACCATGATCGTTGCTGCTAATGTAATGCAACGCGCTGGCGCCAGTGGAAAAAATCACGAATCTGTGATCGGCTTAAAGCCATAGCGGTTTTTTAACAGCAGCATCAGGGTAGTGATCACAGCCGGTATTGCCAGCAGCAGAAAGATAACGCTGAAAGACCAGCCGAGTGACATCATCTCTGCACCGACGAAAGCGCTTAAAATCGCACCAATGCGGCCCACACCATGCATCCAGCTGGAGCCAGTGGCGCGTGCGTGCGTGGGATAGTAGCTGGCGGATAAGGCATTCATGCCGGTGTTAGCGCCGTTGAAACAGAAGCCACTGCAAAAAGCGATTGCGCTCATCATGCCCACTTCGGCTGGCGAAAAGCCAAGGGCCACGATAAACAGCCCGCCACAGCCGTAAATCGCTGCCAGCGCCAGATTGGCATTAAAGCGATCCATCATCCAGCCTGCAAACAACGATCCCAGCGTCCCGCCAGCCTGATACATCGCGGTGATAATCGCCGCTTCGGTGACAGACATGCCCAGCGTGTTGACCAGTGATGGCAGCCAGCTGCCAATCAGGTAGACCATGAACAGTCCCATAAAATAGCCACCCCACAGCATCGTGCTGCCAAACAGATAGCGGCGTGACAGGACGGTGCCGATCGCGCCACCCGCCGGCACGCTGACTTCCGGCGCGTGAAACGCACAGTCTGGTCGGGTTTTGCCCGGCATCATCCGATCAAGGATGGCGTGAATGCGGGCAGCCGGTGCACCACGACTGATGAGGAATCGCACGGATTCCGGCAGGCCACGAATCAGTAATGGCAGCACCAGCAGCGGCAGTATGCCGCCCAGTAGCAGCACAGAGTGCCAGTTATAGCGCGGTAGCAGCCATGAAGCGGCAAATCCCCCGCTGGCCGCGCCAAAGGTGAAGCCGCAGAACACAACGGTGATAAGAAACGCCCGCCGCCGTTCAGGCGCATACTCCGCCACCAGCGTACCGACGTTGGGCATTGCGGCACCCAGGCCCAGCCCGGTCAGGAAGCGGAACAGCATCATCTGTTCAATATTTTGTGACAGCGCGGTTGCCAGCGTCCAGAGACCAAAAAAGAAAACGCTTAAGATAATCATCATGCGACGGCCATAGCGGTCAGCCAGCGGCCCCGCCACCATCGCACCCAGCGCAAGACCGATTAAGGCGGCGCTGATGACAACGCCAAGCTGATGATTTGTTACGCCCCACGCGGCTTTAAGCGTCGGCGCAATAAAACCCATAATCGCAATGTCCATGCCATCGAGTGCTACCACGATAAAGCAGAGAGCAATGAGCCGCTTTTGCCTGGGGCTCAGTTGCTGCTGGTTGATAAGCTGGCGGACATCTACCGCCTCGATGCTGGTCAATGAACACTCCCTGAGTAAAGAAATCTGGCATCAGTTTAAGTAAAAAAAACGGCGTTTATGATAGCCGATCGTTAACCTTAAGCGGTCAGATTTTTGTTTGATAGTGAGAATCATTCATATTCATGCAATTAAGTCGTTGATTTCTCTTTAACCAGAGAATGAACGCATCACAACCGTTTTAAGATGAATGCTTGAAAATCATGGCGTTAAACAGCGAAGCGGTCATTCCCGTGCTTTTGTTAAAAAAAATTTGCAGCAAAGTTAACAGAATTCATTTTTAACAGTTGCCTCACGCCCTTCATTCTCATTAAGTTTAGGATATGGAAAAAAATATCCTTTTCAATCAGCGCATTCGCTTGCGCCACTTACACACCTTTGTTGCGGTTGCGCAGCAAGGTACGCTGGGCCGGGCGGCTGAGACGCTTAGCCTGAGTCAGCCTGCCCTGTCTAAAACCCTGAATGAGCTGGAGGAACTGACCGGCGTTCGTCTGTTTGAACGTGGCCGTCTGGGCGCGCAACTGACCACCATGGGGGAACAATTTCTGACGCATGCCGTGCGTGTGCTCGACGCGCTCAATCATGCCGGTCAAAGTTTTAATGAGCAGCCAGGCGATGCGCCGGTGATTATCCGGCTGGGTGCGCTGACCACCGCCGCAATGGGGATGCTGCCACGCATTCTTGATCGTTTTCATCAGTTACAACCCAATACCACTATCCAGGTGGCAACGCTGCACAACAATGTGCTGCTGGCGGGATTACGCGGCGGTGAGTTTGATATCGGCATTGGACGGATGGCGGACAGCGACATGATGACCGGTCTGACCTATGAGCTGCTTTTTCTGGAGTCGCTTAAGCTGGTGGTAAGGCCGGAACACCCGCTTTTAAGTGACAACGTCACGCTGTCACGGGCAATGCAGTGGCCGGTGGTGATTTCGCCCGAAGGCACTGCACCGCGCCGGATTGCACAACAGATGCTGGATGAACAGGGATGTACGTTGCCACCTCACTGCATCGAGACCTCATCGACCTCACTGGCACGCCAGCTGGCTCTCCGCTACGACTATATCTGGTTCGTTCCTTCCGGCGCGATTAAAGAGGATCTCAGCCACAACGCGGTCTGTGCGCTGCCGATCAACTCATCCGGCCCGGGCGAGCCAGTGGGCATCATTACGCGTACCGGCGCAGAGCTCAGCCTGAGTGCCGAAGTGCTGATGTCTACCATTCGTAAATTTCACAGCTAGCGGCTGCGTTTCGCATGTCGCTCGCGGTTTTCAAGGCGCGCTTTATCGGTTTTACGTAAACCCACGTAGAGCGCACCGCCTCCGCCATGGCGGGTCTGTGCCACGCAAAAAGTCTGTACGTCGTCAAACTGCTGTAACCAGCGCGCGAGATAGCTTCTTACGATATTGGCATGTGACTCGTTATCACGTCCTTTGCCGTGAATGATCAGCAAATTTCGTAATCCCTGTTTGTGTGCCTGCATCATAAAATTGAACAGCGCCTGACGGCAGGTTTCCACCGGTTGCCGTAACAGGTTGAGACTGGCATCCAGCTTGTATTCACCCCGACGGAGTTTATCCAGAATACCCTGCTGGATGCCGTCGGCTTTATATTCCAGCTGCGTATTAAGTGGGATAATCTCCAGGTCACCCCGGGTCAGGAAATTCTCCAGCTCAGATTCGCCCGGCGGTTTGCGTGGTGCTTTGGTTGAAGGGGCTTTCAGCCACAGGGTCGTGGTGGTGTCTTTCAATGGCGTGACATCGCCCATGGCATCCCGAAAAAGATCGTTATCATCAAGGTTCATGGTTTTCTCACACCGGGTTAAATTGATCGAATGTGTCAGACAGGCTTTAACAGTTAGCGTAGCAAAACCTGGAATTACCGGACCACCCGCCTTTTCCCACCCTAACGGGCCGTAGAGAATCGTGCAACAGATCACATAAGCGGAAAGTTATCGTGACAGCGGTCTCTACCCGGGTACTGAAAAGCCCGTCACAGCGGCCTTTGACGCCGTGTAACTCATCCATAATGTTTGTGGGTGTAAAACTGCTCGGATGAGTTCCCTTCAGCACAAAAAATGTTAAAATTGACCCCAGTCACTTATCGTCGAGCAAACCATTATGATCCCTGAAAAACGCAGCATACGTCGTATTCAGTCGGGCGGTTGTGCCATTCACTGCCAGGATTGCAGCATCAGTCAGCTCTGCATCCCCTTCACGTTAAATGAACATGAGCTGGATCAGCTCGACAATATCATTGAGCGTAAAAAACCGATTCAGAAAGGGCAAACCCTTTTTAAAGCGGGAGACGAACTCAGGTCTCTGTATGCCATTCGTTCCGGCAGTATTAAAAGCTATACCATTACCGAACAGGGTGATGAACAAATTACCGGTTTCCATCTGGCGGGTGATTTAGTTGGCTTTGATGCCATTTTAAATGCCAGCCATCCCAGCTTTGCGCAGGCGCTGGAAACGGCCATGGTGTGTGAAATTCCTTTTGAAACGCTGGATGACCTGTCAGGTAAAATGCCGGCACTGCGTCAGCAGATGATGCGTTTAATGAGCGGTGAGATTAAAGGCGACCAGGATATGATTCTGCTGTTGTCGAAGAAAAATGCTGAGGAGCGACTGGCGGCGTTTATCTGGAACCTCTCACGCCGTTTCGGCCAGCGCGGCTTTTCACAGCGTGAATTTCGCCTCACCATGACCCGCGGTGACATTGGTAATTACCTGGGCCTGACGGTTGAAACCATCAGTCGCCTGCTGGGCCGTTTTCAGAAGTCCGGTATGCTGGCGGTGAAAGGCAAATACATCACGATTGAAAACCACGCCCTGCTGGAAGAGTTAGCGGGCCAGAGTCACCAGGCCGCCTGATTCAAAGCCGGATCAATAAATCTTATTTTATTGATCCGGCAATAACTTTTTCACTTCTTCCGCTGTACAACATAGGCTATCTTTACTCCAGTCGCTCTGGTTTAAGGAGAACGCCTCATGTCCCAGTACCAAAATATTCTGGTCGCCATTGATGCCCAGCAAGACGATCAGCCCGCGCTGCGACGTGCGGTCTATCTGAATCAACGTATCGGCGGAAGAATCAAAGCCTTCCTGCCTATCTATGACTTCTCATATGAAATGACCACCCTGCTTTCGCCGGATGAGCGCGCGTCTATGCGCCAGGGTGTCATCAGCCAGCGTACCGAATGGATCCGCGAGCAGGCCCGCGCTTATCTTGATGCCGGTGTCGACATTGATATCAAAGTGATCTGGCATAACCGCCCCTTTGAGGCCATCATTCAGGAAGTGCTCGCTCATCAGCATGATCTGGTGCTGAAAATGGCGCATCAGCATGACCGCCTGGAGTCCGTGATTTTCACCCCAACCGACTGGCATCTGCTGCGTAAATGCCCTTGCCCGGTCTGGATGGTCAAAGATCAGCCGTGGCCGGAAGGCGGTAAAGCCATTGTCGCCGTCAATCTTGCCAGCGAAGAGCCGCATCACGATGGCCTGAATCAGAAGCTGATTCGTGAAACGATGAAGCTGGCGGAAAAGGTGAATCAGACCGAAGTCCACCTTGTCGGTGCCTACCCGATTACCCCAATCAATATTGCTATCGAACTGCCCGATTTTGATCCCAGCGTCTACAACGATGCTATCCGGGGTCAGCATCTGGTGGCCATGAAAGCACTGCGCCAGAAATTCTCAATTGGTGAAGAGTTCACCCACGTGGCTAAAGGCTTGCCGGAAGAGGTTATCCCCGATCTGGCCGCGCATCTCGGTGCCGGCGTAGTCGTGCTGGGCACCATCGGAAGGACCGGACTATCAGCGGCGTTCCTGGGCAATACGGCGGAACAGGTGATCGATCATCTGCGTTGCGATCTGCTGGCGCTTAAGCCTGACGATTTCAAGTCGCCGATTGATCTGGATGATGAAGAGGACGAGGAGGATTAACGTCTCCTCGTAAAGAAAATGGGCGGCTGATTAGCTGCCCATTTTTTTATTACAGCGCTTTGAGAATCGCTTCCACGCTGGCTTTGGCATCGCCAAACAGCATCTGGCTGTTCTCCTTAAAGAACAGCGGATTCTGAACGCCGGCATAGCCTGTGTTCATTGAGCGTTTGAACACCACCACGTTGTGCGCCTTCCACACTTCCAGCACCGGCATTCCCGCAATCGGGCTGCGGGGATCATCCTGCGCTGCCGGGTTGACGGTATCGTTAGCACCAATCACCAGCACCGTGTCGGTGTCGCTGAAGTCATCGTTGATTTCATCCATCTCCAGCACCACGTCATAAGGCACTTTGGCCTCGGCCAGCAGCACGTTCATGTGCCCCGGCAAACGCCCCGCGACCGGATGAATGCCGAAGCGCACTTTGATGCCAAGCGCGCGCAGACGTGCCGTGATTTCCGCTACCGGATACTGCGCCTGCGCCACGGCCATGCCGTAGCCTGGGGTAATAATCACCGAGCGGGAGGCTTTAAGCATCTCTGCGGTCTCTTCAGCGGTAATTTCACGATGCTCTCCCGCTTCCTGCGTTTCGTCACCACGACTGACTTCAGTACCGAATCCACCCGCGATCACGCTGATGAACGAACGGTTCATCGCTTTACACATGATATAGGAGAGAATCGCACCGGACGAACCCACCAGTGCACCGGTCACAATCAGCAGATCGTTGCTGAGCATGAAACCGGCGGCGGCGGCGGCCCAGCCTGAATAGGAGTTCAGCATCGATACCACGACCGGCATATCGGCACCGCCAATCGACGCGACCAGATGCCAGCCAAACGCCAGTGCAATCACCGTCATCAGCAGCAACGCAAAGACCTGCGCAGCGGTGCTGCTGGTGTTAACAAACCACAGCAGCAGCAGGAACGAGACCAGCAGCGCCAGCAGATTGAGCTTGTGACGATGCGGTAACGCCAGCGGTTTTGAGGAGATTTTGCCGCACAGCTTGCCAAACGCCACCAGCGAGCCGGTGAAGGTGACGGCACCGATAAAAATACCGATAAACACTTCACTGAGATGGATATTTTCCATCACTGCTGGCAGGCCAGGTGCATGGTCGATATAGCTGTTTATGCCGACCAGTACCGCGGCCAGGCCAACAAAGCTGTGCAGAATCGCGACCAGTTCCGGCATTTCGGTCATTTCGACTTTCTTTGCCATGCGGATACCAATAGCGCCGCCAATCACCATCGCCAGCAGGATCCAGACCACGTTACCGCTGTCCGGACCAAAAATGGTGGCGACCAGCGCAATCGCCATGCCGCTGATACCGAAACTATTACCCCGCTTAGACGTCTCGTGACGCGAGAGACCGGCAAGGCTACAGATGAAGAGAATTGCAGCAACAATATAGGCTGCAGTGACTAATCCGCCAGACATGTCTTACCCCTTACGAAACATTTTCAGCATGCGCTGGGTGACGGTAAAGCCACCAAAGATATTGATGCTGGCAATCAGCACGGCAATAAAGGAGATAAAGGTGACCCAGCCACCGTGCCCCATCTGCAAGACTGCCCCGATCACGATGATGCCGGATATGGCATTGGTCACGGACATCAGCGGCGTATGCAGCGCATGACTGACGTTCCAGACCACGTAATAACCCACCACACAGGCGAGCGCGAACACGGTAAAATGGGAGAGGAAATCGGCAGGCGCCACGTTGGTCAGGCTGCCAAACAGCACGATGGCCAGAGCAATAAGCAGATATTTTCGCCACGGTGAAACAGGTTTCACCTCAATCTTCACTGCCGGTTTCGCGGTTGCCGGTGCAGCCTGAGGTGCAGCGGACACCTGAATCGGCGGTGCCGGCCAGGTGACTTCCCCCTCGCGCACCACAGTCACGCCCCGTACGACTACATCGTCGAAGTCGACCTGGATTTCGCCATTCTTCTCTTTGCACAGCAGCGTCATCAGGTTGACCAGGTTGGTGCCATAAAGCTGGGAGGATTGCGTTGCCAGACGGCTCGGCAGGTCGGTGTAGCCAATGATTTTGACGCCGTCAGGTGTCACAGTAACCTGATCCGCGACGGTCAGCGCACAGTTGCCGCCAGTCTGCGCGGCCAGATCCACAATCACACTGCCGGGCTTCATGCTGGCAACCATCTCTTCGGTGATCAGTTTCGGTGCCGGTTTGCCAGGGATCAGCGCCGTGGTGACAATGATATCGACTTCTCTGGCCTGACTGGCAAACAGGGCCATCTCCGCTTTAATGAACGCCTCGGACATCACTTTGGCATAGCCATCACCGCTGCCAGCTTCCTCTTTGAAGTCGAGTTCAAGGAATTCGGCGCCCATACTCTGCACCTGCTCTTTGACTTCGGGACGGGTATCAAACGCCCGGACAATCGCGCCCAGACTGCCCGCTGCACCAATTGCTGCCAGCCCGGCCACACCTGCCCCAATCACCATCACTTTTGCAGGTGGCACTTTGCCCGCCGCCGTGATCTGCCCGGTAAAGAAGCGACCAAATTCATGCGCAGCTTCCACAATCGCACGATAACCGGCAATGTTTGCCATGGAGCTCAGCGCATCCAGCGACTGCGCCCGTGAAATGCGCGGCACCGAGTCCATTGCCATGACAGTGACCTGACGTGCGGCCAGTTTTGACAGCAGATCGGGATGTTGCGCGGGCCAGATAAAGCTAACCAGCGTGCTACCCGCGCGGGTCAGTGCAATCTCTTCGTCATCGGGTGCATTTACTTTCAGCACGATGTCGGACTGCCAGACCTGATCTCTGTCGCTGAGCGTGGCGCCAGCGGCGATATAGCTTTCATTATCGAAGCTGGCGCGTTTACCTGCGTCACGCTCCACGGTGACACTAAAACCCAGCCTGATAAGTTGTTCCACGGTCTTTGGCGTGGCGGCCACGCGCGACTCGTTTGGCAACCTTTCCTTGGGTATTCCAATTAACATAGTGTTTCCTTTCATCGGTTAAGGATGATGGCCCGTATCTGCACCACGACTGCGCAACTGAAACGCCGTTTCGGTTACTTATAGACGAAATGCATGTATTTCAAAGTGTTTATAACCTACTGAAAATGTGACCAGCGATCTATAGCGTCTGTACAGAGTGATGACATTCACTCAATTATTCAGCGTTCTGCTTAAAAATCGGTGTTAACCCACTGCAAAACAGCCTGACAGGCAAATATTCTGCCAGAGATAATTATGAGCGGGCGAATTAAGCATCAATAAAAACCTATAATTAACAATGCATTAACTGTTTAACCGATATTAGTTATCGCTTTTAGTGATAACCGTGGCTAAAACGGGCCATAACTGCGTTTGATGACAATTAAATGAAAAAATGATGGTTGAATAACGCGATCTGACACAAAAAATCGCTGCGACAGTCTGTTTATAACATGCAATAATCAGCGGCTAATCTGTTATACATCAAGAGTCCAGCACGTTTTCGTACTCATTTTTGCGTAAGGCGAAGGATTATTTTTATGAAGCTGAAGAACACTATTCTGGCGTCCACTTTGTTGTCCCTGCTGGCAGCCAACGCATTCGCTGCGCAGGAGTTAACGCCAGAAAAAGCGGCAGCGTTGAAGCCATTCGAACGTATTAATATCACCGGCCGTTTCAACGCGATCGGCGACGCTGCCGATGCCGTCTCTAAGCGTGCAGATCAGATGGGCGCTGCCTCTTATTACATCCAGGCAATCAACGACAGTAACGGCAACAGCGGTAACTGGCGCGTCACGGCTGACCTCTATAAAGCCGATGCGCCGGCAGCTTCAGCGTCAACAACGTATCGTCGCTTTAACGGCGTTAATGAACTGCCAAAAGCAGAAGCCTACAGACTTGAACCGTTTGATACCGTTTCGGTCAGCGGCTTCTTTGCCAGCCAGCCGGATGTTAACGACGCTATTTCAAAAGCCGCGAAAGAGAAAGGTGCCGCATCATTCTTTATCGTGCGCCAGATTGATGCTAACAGCGGTGGCAACCAGTACGTCACCGCCTATGTCTACAAAGCGGATGCTAAAGAACGTACAGTGCAGACACCAAACGCCATCCCAGCCGATTCAGAAGCAGGTAAAGCTGCGCTGGCAACCGGTGGCGCGGCAGCCGCTAACGTAGAGATTCCTGGCGTGGCCTCATCTGAAACGCCAAGCAACAAAGTGGGCCGTTTCTTCGAAACACAAAGCTCTACCGGTAAGCGCTACACGGTGAATCTGCCTAACGGTAAATCGGTGCAGGAAGTTAACGCGATTACCGCCGCGCAGATGCAGCCGTTTGATACCGTGACTTTCACGGGCCACTTCGGTTCACCTACTGAGGTTTCAGAAGAAGTGGCGAAGCGTGCTTCAGATAAAGGTGCCAAGTTCTATCACGTGACTCGTCAGTGGCAGAACCAGAGTGGCGGTAACCTGACCGTGACGGCTGACCTGTTTAAGTAATCCCTCACAGGGCGGCACCCGCCGCCCTGCTGTTTGCAAACCTGCTTTGTTTTGCATAGTTATGCATTGCCATCCCCTGCCACACTCCGTAAAATCCCCCGCCTGTTTTACCGGATATTGTCCCTGGATTGTGCCATTGGTCTGACATAACCCAGCGATATAATCCGATTTACCCAGCCATATATGCTAGCGGGAAGGTTGTTTTGGAGAAAAAATTAGGTCTCGGTGCGCTGACAGCACTGGTGCTCAGCTCAATGCTGGGTGCAGGTGTGTTCAGTCTGCCGCAAAACATGGCTGCAGTGGCCGGTCCGGCTGCTCTGCTGCTGGGTTGGCTGATCACCGGTGTCGGCATTATCTTTCTTTCGCTGGCGATGTTGCTGTTAACCCGCCTTAAACCCGAACTTGACGGCGGCATCTTTACTTACGCCCGCGCCGGATTCGGCGAACTAATGGGGTTCTGCTCTGCATGGGGCTACTGGCTGTGTGCTGTTATCGCCAATGTCTCCTATCTGGTAATTGTCTTCTCGGCCCTGAGCTTCTTCACCGATACGCCGGACCGGATTATTTTTGGTGATGGCAACACCTGGCAGGCGATGCTGGGCGCATCCGTGCTGCTGTGGCTGGTTCACTGGCTGGTGCTGCGCGGTGTGCAGACAGCAGCCAGCATCAATCTGATGGCCACGCTGGGCAAGCTGGTGCCCTTACTGCTGTTCATTGTGCTGGCGGTGATGGCGTTCAATTATGATCGCTTTCGCTTCGATTTTTCCGGCGTCACGCTGGGGCAACCGCTCTGGGAGCAGATCAAGCAAACCATGCTGATCACTCTTTGGGTCTTTATCGGGGTTGAGGGTGCGGTGGTGGTTTCTGCGCGTGCACGTCAGAAAAAGGATGTGGGCCGTGCAACACTTTTTGCCGTTCTGGCTGCCTTACTGGTCTATTTGCTGGTAACCCTGCTGTCGCTGGGCGTGGTTCCGCGCGCTGAACTGGCTGAAATGCGCAATCCGTCCATGGCGGGATTGATGACAAGACTGATGGGCAACTGGGGCGATGCGGTGATTGCGATTGGCCTGATCGTCTCTGTCTGTGGTGCCTACCTGAGCTGGACGATCATGGCTGCTGAAGTGCCGCTGATTGCTGCGCAGCAGGGGGCGTTTCCTCGCATTATCGCCCGGCAGAACCGACACAACGCGCCGGCCGCCTCGCTGTGGATGACCAACGGCAGCATTCAGCTCTGCCTGATCCTGATTGCCCTGACCGGTGCTAACTACAATAACCTGCTGACCATCGCCTCAGAGATGATTCTGGTGCCCTATTTACTGGTGGGGTTATACCTGATCAAAGTGGTGCGCGGACAGAATAAACTCATGGCGATGGCGGTGGGTGTCGGCGCCAGTCTGTATGGCATCTGGCTGCTCTACGCGTCGGGGCCAATGCACCTGATGGCGTCAGTCGTGCTCTACTCCCCAGGCCTGCTGTTGTTTCTGTTTGCCCGACGCGGCGGCCGCGCTGATGTTGCGCTGACCTCGCTGGAGCGGATTGCAATGGGATTACTGATTGCTGCGACGCTGCCCGCTGTGTGGCAGCTGACCACATAGCGCCGGATCCATCGGGCGTCATTGTTGCAGAGAGTCTGGACACGGGTAGCGCAGGACACGCAGGCGTACATGAGGATAATGAGCGCTGCCCGGTGTCAGACTGACTGATTTACTAGCCTGGTGAGAGAGGTGCTTAGTGTGGCTGCACCGGGATCGACACACACAGCAGGTCATCCTGCTGGGTGAGATTCAGCGGTTTTGAATATTCATGATGGATCGCGTCCAGCTGCTCCGCAGAGAGCGGATAAGGGAGCTGAATATCAAAACGGCTTATCTGCTGCTGTTCTGCGAGCGTAATCAGGCGTGCGATGTTAATTTCGTCGCTGACCTGAGTAGAAATGATTTGTAATGCTAATTCTTTTAACGGGTCGTCACTGCCCTGTAAACGGTGTGCTGATTTACGTGTCACCATGCCAAAGATCGGCATTACACCATAAATAGCATCAACGAAGCTCCAGCGCTTTTTGCAGGAAGCGGAAAGAAAGTCACTATAATTGAAGCAGATGCGGTCGGGGTATATGGCTGATGCCAGCTCTTTATCAGACACACTAACGCTCCTCATGATAATCATCGATATCCCAAACCTGGCGCAAAAATGCCGCGCTAATGATTGCACATATTGACGGTTATATACCAGCAAGCCACGGATATTTCGTGCGATAACGTAGAGCTCAGGACCAGGACAAGATATGATTTCTCTCACGTCTGTTTCTGCTTTGTGAACTATGAACAAAATTGTTTATGTTGAAGATGAACCTGAAGTGGGTTCGCTGATTGCAGCTTACCTGGGTCGTCATGATATTGAGGTGATTGTCGAGACGCGCGGTGATCGTGCTGAAGCGGTGATAGCGGAACAGCAGCCGGATCTGGTGATGCTGGATATCATGTTACCCGGCAAGGATGGCATGACCATCTGCCGCGACCTGCGGGCCAACTGGCAGGGACCGATCGTGTTACTGACGTCACTGGACAGCGACATGAATCATATTCTGGCCCTCGAGATGGGTGCGCAGGATTACATTCTGAAAACCACCCCGCCTGCTGTGCTGCTGGCTCGCCTGCGCCTGCACCTGCGTCAGTCCCATCAGGGACAGCCGGAAGATACACCGAGCGCACCTGCTGCCAACCGTATGCTGCGTTTTGGCTCGCTGACCATTGATGCCCTGAACCGGCAGGTCACGCTGTTTGAGGAGCAGATCGCCCTTTCTACCGCAGATTTCGATCTGCTCTGGGTGCTCGCAAGTCATGCGGGCCAGACACTGAACCGGGATGCGCTGCTGAAAACATTGCGTGGCGTCAGCTATGATGGTTTAGACCGCAGCATCGACGTGGCGATCTCGCGGCTGCGTAAAAAGCTGCACGACAGCGCCACCGAGCCCTTCCGCATCAAAACTATCCGCAACAAAGGCTATCTGTTTGCACCTCAGGCCTGGGATACCCGCGGACTATGAGAAAGCTTTTTATTCAGTTCTATCTGCTGCTGTTTGTCTGCTTCCTGGTGATGGCCTTACTGGTGGGGCTGGTTTATAAGTTCACCGCTGAACGGGCAGGCCGCCAGTCGATGAATGACCTGATGGCCAGTTCGCTCTACCTGATCCGCAGCGAACTGCGCGAGATCCCGCCGCGCGACTGGAATAAGACCATCAAGAGTCTCGATCTTGGTCTCTCATTCGACCTGCACATCGAGCCGATGAACAAATATCAGCTTGATGAAGGCAACATGCGTCGGTTGCGTGCCGGAGAGATTGTTGCGCTCGATGACCAGTACACCTTTTTACAGCATATTCCGCGCAGCCACTATGTGCTGTCAGTCGGACCAATTCCCTATCTTTTCTACCTGCATCAGATGCGGCTGCTGGATATTGCCCTGCTGGTGTTTATTGGCATGTCTCTGGCACTGCCGGTGTTCATCTGGCTTCGTCCCCACTGGCAGGAGATGCAGCGACTGGAAAAAGCAGCGCAGCGTTTTGGCCGGGGTGAGCTGGATGTACGTACCCATTTTGACAGTACCTCCAGCCTCTTTCGGCTTGGTATCGCCTTTAACCAGATGGCCGAGAATATCAATACGCTGGTAGCCAGCAAAAAGCAGCTGATTGATGGCATCGCCCATGAGCTTCGAACGCCGCTGGTGCGCCTGCGTTACCGGTTAGAGATGAGCGACAACCTGACGGATGGTGAACGGGTGGCGCTGAACCGCGATATCGGCCAGCTTGAAAGCCTGATAGAGGAACTGCTGACCTATGCACGACTTGATCGGCCACGCGTCGATCTCAATCTTAAAACACTGGATCTCGCCAGCTGGCTGAGCGAGCGGCTTGACGATTTTCGCACCATCAACCCGGACATACGGCTCGACCTTGATCTGCCACAGCGTGAAAACATCGGCGTTTCTGATACCCGCCTGATGGAACGAGTGCTGGATAACCTGGTGAACAATGCGCTGCGTTATGCTCAGCAGCGGCTGCGTGTCAGTTTATGGTTTGATGGCGCGATCGGGTGTCTGCAGGTGGAAGATGATGGTCCCGGCATTCCGCCGGAAGAGCGTGAACGGGTTTTCGAACCCTTTGTCCGACTTGACCCGAGCCGCGACCGCGCCACAGGCGGCTGCGGATTAGGCCTGGCAATTGTCTACTCTATTGCTCAGGCGCTCAGCGGCAAGGTGACGATTGAGTCCAGCCCGCTGGGCGGCGCCAGCGTTCGCTTTTGCTGGCCGGTTGATCTAACCTTGCGCGAAATTGCGCAGCGTTAAAACCACAAGGAGTCTTACGTGACCTCAGCGTATCAACAACTGACCAAAACTTTCCAGCGCCTGTCCCGTTTCAGTCACGTCACGGCGATTGCCGGATGCGACATGCAGACCACCATGCCGCCGGGCGGCAGTCAGGCTCGCGGTGAAGCACTGGCTGAAATGAGCGTGCTGCAACACCAGATTCTGACTGCCCCTCAGGTCGGTGAGTGGCTTAAGGCTGCTGAGCAGCAGTCGCTGAACGATGTCGAGCGGGCCAATCTCAACGAGATGCAGCGCGCATATCACCAGGCAACGCTGCTGCCTGATGATTTTGTTGAAGCCAAATCGATCGCCGGTTCGGTCTGCGAACATGCATGGCGCACTCAGCGTCCCGCCAATGACTGGCAGGGTTTTGCCGCCAACCTCAAAGAGGTGGTCCGCCTGAGCCGTGAAGAGGCCCAGCGCCGCGCCGACGCCAGTGGCTGTTCCCGTTACGATGCGCTGCTGGATCTCTATGAACCAGGTATGACCCGGGCCCGACTGGATCAAACCTTTGGCGAACTGAAAACCTGGCTACCTGAGCTCTTACAGCAGGTCGTGGAAAAACAGGCACAGCAGAAGGTCATAACGCCGCAGGGGCCATTCGCCGTGCCTGCGCAGCGGCAGCTCGGTCTGAGCATTATGGAGACGCTGGGTTTCGACTTTAACCACGGTCGTCTGGACATCAGTGCACATCCCTTCTGTGGCGGTGTGCCGGAAGATGTGCGCATTACCACCCGTTACAATGAGAATGAGTTTCTCAGTGCCATGATGGGCGTGATTCACGAAACCGGCCATGCTCGCTATGAACAGAATCTGCCGAAGCAGTGGCGCGGTCAGCCGGTAGCACTGGCGCGATCAACGGCTATCCACGAATCACAAAGCCTGTTTATGGAGATGCAGCTTGGTCGCAGCCGTGAATTCCTGCAGCGCATTCTGCCGCAGGTGATCGCCACCTTTGGCGATCAACCCGCCCTGCAGGCGGATAATTTCGTGCGCCTGACCCAGCGGGTTTTGCCTGGCCTGATCCGGGTTGACGCTGACGAGCTCAGCTATCCGGCGCATGTCATTTTGCGCTACGAAATTGAGCAGGCGTTGATCGAAGGGGACATTGAGGTTGAAGATATCCCGGCGCTGTGGGATGAGAAGATGATGCAGTCGCTGGGGCTGGATACGCGGGGTAACTACCGCGATGGTTGTATGCAGGATATTCACTGGACCGACGGCGCCTTCGGCTACTTCCCCACCTATACGCTGGGCGCAATGTACGCCGCGCAGCTGTTCCAGTCGTTACAGAAGGCTATTCCTCAGCTCAGTGAGCTGATTCAGCATGGTGAGCTGCAGCCGGTGTTCGACTGGCTGCAACAGAATATCTGGCAGCACGGCAGCCGTTTCCAGACCGACCAGTTGCTGATCAACGCCACTGGCGAAGCGCTGAACCCGGCTTTCTTCCGCCAGCACCTTGAACAACGTTACCTTAATAGCTAAGCTTTCGGGCGGTCATCTGACCGCCCTTTCCCGCCTTTGTACAATCGGTTACACGCCGATACCAAACACCCACGGACACCGTTCATTGATTTCCCTATAGTCTCTTCACCGGCCCCGCAGTGGGCTACACATGAAAAAATAGTCTCCGAGGGATTTGCGATGAAAAAATTATTTGCACTGGTTGTCGCCGCTGCTATGGGTATGTCTTCTGTTGCTTTCGCTGCTGACACCACAGCTGCTCCAGCTGCTGCGCCAGCCGCAACAACTACTACTCCTGCCGCTGCAGCACCGGCTAAAACTGTTCACAAGACTGCGCACAAGAAACACCATAAAGCTGCTCAGAAAGCCCAGGCTGCTAAGAAACACCACAAAAAAGCGGTGAAAAAAGATGCAGCGCAGAAAGCGCAGGCTGCTAAAAAAGTTCACCACAAAAAAGCGGTAAAACCTGCTGCACAGAAAGCTCAGGCCGCTAAAAAAGTTCACCACAAAAAAGTAACTAAACCAGCCGCTCAGAAAGCGCAGGCTGCTAAAAAAGTTCATCACAAAAAAGTAACTAAACCAGCTGCCCAGAAAGCTCAGGCTGCTAAAAAAATGCACCACAAAAAAGTAACTAAACCAGCTGCCCAGAAAGCGCAGGCTGCTAAGAAAATGCACCACAAAAAAGTTGTGAAACCAGCAGCTAAAAACTAAGGTCGCCTTCAGCGCACGGCCACGAGATGATGAATAAAAACACCCGGTTCTGCCGGGTGTTTCTTTACTGGAGTGGATGAAATGACGAGAGTGGATGAAATAGTGCGTCGCTATCGCTTCGAAATTATTCTGCTTGTTATGATCCTGTGTGGCATTGTTGCAGCCAGCTTTTTTATTTAGACGCTGTAGCGTACTGATTAACCAATAAAACTCCCTTTTTCAACGCTCACCGACTATAGTTACCGTACTTACGTAATAACAATAACGTTAATTTTTTCTCGCCATTGAGATTTCTATGCGCCTGGCTACCTTGTTAATGGTTGGACTCTTCAGCTTTGCCACCACGGTTCATGCCGATGATGACGATGACTCACCTACTCCTGCTGAGATTAAGATGCTGTTCTTCGGCAAGGATCATCGCCAGGCAATCACCGATATTACTGCTGCCCCCTGGGATGCCATTGGCCAGCTGGAAACCGAAAGTGGTAACCTCTGTACTGCCACGCTCATCTCTCCCCATCTGGCCCTGACCGCCGGACACTGTCTGCTTTCCCCGCCCGGGAATTTCGATAAGCCGGTTGCGCTGCGATTTATGGCCAGCGATAAAGGCTGGCGCTACGAGCTTCATGATATTGATGCGCGGGTGGAACCTTCGCTGGCGTCAAAATTAAAAGCGGATGGCGAAGGCTGGATCGTGCCGAGCAGTGCAGCACCCTATGATTACGGCATCGTGATATTACGCAATCCGCCTTCAGCGATTACGCCCATTCCCTTGTTTGATGGCTCACGCAGCGATCTCACGGCGGCGCTGAAGCTGACCGGACGTAAAGTGACGCAGGCAGGCTATCCGGCCGATCATCTGGATACGCTCTACTCCCACAGCGATTGCCTGATTACCGGCTGGGCGCAACGTGCGGTGCTGTCGCATCAGTGTGACACGCTGCCGGGTGACAGTGGTTCACCGCTGCTGCTTAAAAGCGATAATGGCTGGCAGTTAATCGCGGTACAAAGCTCTGCGCCCGCAGCGAAAGATCGCTATCTGGCTGACAACCGCGCAATTTCGGTCACCTCGTTTAAAGACAAGCTGGAATCCCTCGCGCAGTAACCGCACTGACGCTTTACCATTGGGTGCGCGCCTGTTAAGACGCGCACCCTGGCTTTTTAAGCCGCTATCTGTTCCATCGTCTGCAGGATGCGCTTATCTGAAATGGGATAAGGTGTGCCTAACTGCTGAGCAAAGTAACTGATACGTAGCTCTTCAATCATCCAGCGGATGTTCTGAACCTCTTCATCATCCTGACGCTGCGGCGGCAACTTATTACGCCACGCCTGATACGCCTGTTCCACTGCCTGCACTTTTAACATGCGCGCCCGATCGCTGTGCGGGTCAGCAGGCAGCTTTTCGAGCCGCCGTTCAATACCATTCAGATAACGCAGCGTATCGGCCAGTCGCTGCCAGCCATTGCCGGTGACAAAGCCGCGATAGACCAGACCATTTACCTGCGCCTTGATATCCGATAATGCCAGCGCCATGGTCATATCAACCCGGCCTTTCAGACGCTTATTGATGTTGAAGACGGCCGTGAGGATCTGCTCAACCTGTTGTGCGATCGTCACAACGGTCTCATTGAGTTCACCGCGCACTTTGTCACGCAACTGCTCAAACGCGCCCTGGTCCCAGGCCGGACCGCCCGCTTCACCTATCAGCTTATCAATACCACAGGCGATACAGTCGTCGATGAGCTCCAGCACTTTGCCATAAGGGTTAAAGTAGAGTCCGAGCTTGGCTTTGTTCGGCAATTTCTCGTGCAGATATTTAACCGGAGACGGCACATTCAGCAGCAGCAAGCGACGCTGACCGCGCCACATCATTTTTTGCTGCTCCTGCTCGCTGTCAAACAGGCGAATGGCGACGCTCTCTTTCTCATCGACCAGCGCAGGCCAGGCTTTGACCTGATAGCTGCCGCGCTTCTGTTCATAGCTGCGCGGCAGATCGCCGAAGCTCCAGATGTGCAGTCCGCTCTGCTCCAGCCCGTCATCCGCCACTTTCGATAGCGTTTCCTGCACTTTATCTTTCAGCTGCGCCTTGAGCGCGGTGAGATCTTTACCTTCCAGCAGTTTACGGTTGTTCTCGTCTACCACGCGGAACGTCATTTTCAGATGATCGGGCACCTGTTCCCACTGCCAGTTTTCACGTTCCAGCGTGACACCGGTCATGCGGCGAAACTCACGCGACAGCGCATCAAGCAGTGGCATCTCCATCGCCTTCACGCGTCCCAGAAACGCTTCAGCGTAGTTGGGAGCTGGCACCAGATTACGGCGCAGCGGTTTGGGCAGCGACTTAATCAGCGCGATGATCAGCTCACGACGCACGCCTGGGATCTGCCATTCAAAGCCGCTATCCTCAACCTGATTCAGCAGCGGCAGCGGAATATGCACCGTGACGCCATCCGCATCGGCACCTGGCTCGAACTGATAACTCAGCCTGAGTTTGAGGTTGCCCTGATGCCAGAAATTGGGGTAGTCGAGCTGGCTGACTTTATCCGCGCCTTCTTTGATCAGCATCTGCTTGTCGAAGTTCAGCAGCTCGGCGTTTTCACGGCTGGCCTGCTTCCACCAGCTGTCAAAATGCTTCGCCGACACCACCTCTTTGCCAATGCGCTGGTCATAAAAAGCAAACAGCGTTTCGTCATCCACCAGGATGTCGCGGCGACGGGATTTGTGTTCCAGATCTTCCACTTCACTACGCAGCTTCTGGTTAGCCCGGAAGAAAGCATGACGCGTCTGCCAGTCGCCTTCCACCAGCGCGTGGCGGATAAACAGCTCACGGCTCAGTGTAGGATCGATGCTGCCATAGTTCACTTTGCGAGCGGCCACAATCGGCAGACCATAGAGCGTGACTTTTTCAGCGGCCATCACCGCGCCCTGCGATTTCTCCCAGTGCGGTTCGCTGTAGTTGCGCTTAATCAGATGCTGCGCCAGCGGCTCAATCCACTCTGGCTCAATGCGCCCCGCCGTGCGGCCCCACAGGCGGCTGGTCTCAACCAGCTCCGCGACCATGGCCCACTTCGGCGGCTTCTTAAACAGCCCGGAGCCAGGGAAGATGGCGAAGCGGGTGTTGCGTGCCCCGGTATACTCCTGCTTATCGGCATCTTTCTGACCGATATGCGACAGCAGACCGCTTAACAGCGCGCAGTGAACGGGCTGCAGCTCAGCCGGTTCGCTGTTCACCGGAATCCCCAGTTCCCGCACCACCTGCCGCAGCTGGGTATAGATATCCTGCCATTCCCGCACGCGCAGATAGTTAAGGAAGTCGGTTTTGCACTGACGACGGAAAACATTGCCGGACAGCGCTTTCTGCTGATCCGCCAGATAGTTCCAGAGATTCACGTAGGCAAGAAAGTCGGAGTCTTTATCAGCAAAGCGTCGATGCTTCTCATCCGAAGCCTGCTTTTTATCTGCCGGACGCTCACGGGGATCCTGAATCGACAGGCCTGCGGTGATAATCATCACTTCGCGCACGCAGCCAAATTTCTGCGCTTCCAGCACCATCCGCGCCAGGCGAGGATCCACGGGCAGCTGCGCCAGCTGACGCCCGGATCCGGTCAGCTTGTAGTGACCGTTCTCTTCATTCAGCGTCAGCGCCCCCAGCTCTTCCAGCAGACGGACACCATCCTGAATATTGCGTTTATCGGGTGCTTCCACAAACGGGAAGGCGGCAATATCGCCCAGACCCAGCGAGGTCATCTGCAGGATAACCGACGCCAGGTTGGTGCGCAGGATTTCAGGATCGGTAAAGGCCGGACGACTCAGGAAGTCATCTTCTGCGTAGAGGCGAATACAGATACCGTCTGACACACGCCCGCAGCGCCCTTTACGCTGATTGGCAGACGCCTGGGATATGGGCTCAATCGGCAGACGCTGCACTTTGGTGCGGAAGCTGTAACGGCTGATACGCGCCGTGCCGGGATCGATCACATATTTAATTCCAGGCACCGTCAGTGAGGTTTCCGCAACGTTGGTCGCCAGCACG
Organism: Pantoea sp. ANP04; assembly: GCF_041982285.1. NCBI lineage: Bacteria > Pseudomonadati > Pseudomonadota > Gammaproteobacteria > Enterobacterales > Erwiniaceae > Pantoea > Pantoea sp. ANP04. Next base: position 277,257 of record NZ_JAUTYS010000004.1, read on the forward strand.
ATGCGACGACCGCTGTGCGACTGAAACACCCGATTCTGCTCAGCATTGGACAGCCGGGCATAGAGTGGCAGCACTTCGGTGTGCGGAAGATCGCGTTTGTTGAGCGCGTCGGCGGTATCGCGTATTTCGCGCTCGCCGCTCATAAAGATCAGGATATCGCCACGGCTTTCCCGTCCCAGTTCATCCACCGCATCAAAAATCGCCTGCAGCTGATCACGGTCGCCATCATCCGCCTCTTCGACCACCGGACGATAGCGCACTTCAACAGGATACGTGCGGCCAGAAACTTCAATCACCGGCGCATTATTGAAATGACGGGAGAAGCGCTGAGGATCGATGGTAGCGGAAGTGATGATAACTTTCAGATCGGGGCGGCGTGGCAACAGCTCACGCAGATAACCGAGCAGGAAGTCGATATTCAGGCTGCGTTCATGGGCTTCATCAATGATGATGGTGTCATATTGCATCAGCAGGCGATCCTGCTGGATTTCCGCCAGCAGAATCCCGTCAGTCATCAGTTTAATCTGCGTCAGATCGCTGACCTGGTCGTTGAACCGCACTTTGTAGCCGACACAGCCGCCCAGTGAGGTGCTGAGCTCATCGGCAATGCGGTTCGCCACGGTCCGCGCGGCCAGACGGCGCGGCTGAGTATGGCCAATCAGCCCGGTAACACCGCGTCCCAGTGCCAGACAAATTTTCGGCAACTGGGTGGTTTTACCTGAACCGGTTTCACCAGCGACAATCACCACCTGATGATCGCGAATCGCCTCAGCAATATCCTGCTGCTTCTGACTCACCGGCAGATTGTCCGGGAACGTAATCGCTGGGGTAGCCGCGCGGCGCTGGGCCACGCGCTGTTCGGCGGCGACGAACTCCAGCGCCAGCTCGCTGGCAATGCCCTGCTGCGCCTCAGGATTTTTGGTTTTTCTGGCTCCCTGCAGGCGGCGCTGTAGCCGCTGGCGATCGCGCAGCATTAAACCGTCGAGCCGTGACCAGAGCGCTGCCAGTGGGGAAGTATCGGGTGATGACATAATTGTGACGTACCTTACTCAGACGGTGTCGCTACGTAAAGCAGCGCCCTGAAGCCGGGGTAACCAGCTGATTCAATAAAATAATTGCGCGTATCATAGCACATTCTGAACTGTTCAGGCGGCAGCTCCCGGTTACGCTTATTCAATAAATTCGAACATGGGTCTCGAAATATTGCGCTTTCACCGCGCCATCGATAACCGTAGAGTGTAAACCATTGAGCGGAAAGTCTTCCGCGTAACAGACAGGAAACCACCATGAGCACAGTTTTAGTTCTGAAATCAAGCATCCTTGCAGGCTACTCACAATCAAGCCAGCTCGCTGACTTCTACATTGAACAGGCAAAGGCACAGGGTAAAGAAGTTACTGTACGTGACCTGGCGGCTAACCCGATTCCGGTTCTGGATGGTGAGTTAGTGGGTGCAATGCGTCCTTCTGATACGCCACTCTCCCCGCGTCAGCAGGAAGCACTGGATCTGTCCGATGAACTGATTGCAGAACTGCAGGCTCATGATGAAATCGTCATTGCCGCGCCAATGTACAACTTCAACATCCCTACGCAGCTGAAAAACTATTTCGACCTGATTGCCCGTGCTGGCGTGACGTTCCGCTACACCGAAGCAGGCCCGGAAGGTCTGGTTAAAGGCAAAACCGCAGTGGTTATCTCAAGCCGTGGTGGCATTCACAAAGATACCCCAACTGACCTGCTGACCCCTTACGTCAAGCTGTTCCTGGGCTTCATCGGCATCACTGATGTTGAGTTCGTGTTTGCTGAAGGCATCGCCTACGGTCCGGAAGTGGCCAGCAAAGCGACCGCTGAAGCGAAAGATGCTATCACGCAGATCGTGACCGCATAATTCTCAGCCATCTCAGGATGACGCTGTCAAAGACCGGGCCTGTGCCCGGTTTTTTTTCGCCGGTTAGTTGCTGCTGTCTGCCTCTTTTCTCAGCCATTGACCATTAATGCCACGCACGTACTCTCCCGCTGCAGCACGGCTCACCAGCTTCTGTCCGGCAATGCTGGCCACATCGGCCGTGGAGAGATTGTTCTGCCCGGCCAGCCGCTGATACTCCTGCTGACGCCCGGCATTAATCCGCTGCACCAGCGCCAGCGTTTCACTGTCCTGCGAACGTGCCGCCAGATAGCCGGAGAGCGTTTCACCTGCACGGCCTGATTGCCTTGCCTCGTCGAGCGTCAGTGCCCAGGCAGGGTGCGCCATCGTCAGGGCAAGTAACAGCGCCGCGCTTATGCGTTTCATCATGGCTCTCCTCAGAACAGTCCGCTCTGGTTTTTCAGTAACGCTTCCACGTCTTTATCAACTTTGATGTGGATCTCATGCTCGATTTTTACATTCATATTGATGGTGATAGGGTCTTTGGGTGCCGTGACTTCAATGCGTGGCACGCATCCGATGCTCAGCAGTCCGGCTGCCAGAACCAGTAATGGCCTCAGGCTCATGGTGAAGTGTCCTTGTTCGATGGCAAAGTCGCATGTTGCTCTAACCAGGATTGCAAATTATCGCCAAAGCGCAGGCTGCGCCAGAGCTGAAACAGGTTTTCCTGATGACGATAGTTAAGATTGACCGTCTGACGACGGTTACTGAACTGGCTGACGCCCTGTACCTGCGCTTCCATAGTGAGGTCGCCGAGGTTATTCAGATTGATTGTCGCCCAGCTGCGGGAGACTTCCATATAGCGTAACCAGTCAAGCGCTGCGCCGGTCGCTACGTTGTTGCGGGTAATTGCATCCGCCATATCTTTATCCAGCCGGAAAGTCAGCGGACCGCTGTTGGCAATCCACCCTTTTTCCACCAGCCAGCGTGGATTATTCAACCACAGCGGCAACTCACCGTTAACCTTACCCGACATGGCAAACTGTTTAGGCTTCAGCGCCGTCACCAGCTCGCTGAGGCTGATATTACGCAGCGACACCCGGGCGGGATCATGTTGCGGCATACGCAGGGCTGGCAGCGTAATCTGTCCGCCAAGCAGGTCAAGACTGACATCCTGTAAAGTCAGGGGGGATTGTTCAGACCACGGCCAGTTACCCTGCAGATCGGCCCGAATATTCTGCATGGCAAACTGGTTCTTCACCTCGGCAATGCGGAGTGAAACCGGGCCATGCTGACCAAACTGCCATTGCTGCTCATGAAACCTGAACGGCAGCGAGAAGTCGATACCGTTCACCTGACTGTCCGGCGTCCAGACACTGCCCTGTTTGACCGTCCAGTGGCCTCCCGCCTGGAAGCCCTGTTTACTGGCAGCGGAGAATGCGACCTGTGCCTGCAAACTGCCGCCTTGAATCTGCATTTTCATGTCGGGGCTGAGCAGCGGCTGAAACACGGTCAGCGACTGTGCCGGCCACCAGGCCTGACCGCGTAACCGTTCACCGTCCCAGCGGCCATTCACCCGCAGCGGGCCAACCCTCCCCGCTTTTAACTCGCCCCGCCAGAGGAAATAGCCGGGATCACGGCCTTTCGCCTCAAAGTCCAGCGTGGAATCAGCCAGACGGCCGCCATAGGTGAAGTGGGTCTGGCCCGCCTGCAGTCTGAAATGGCCTTTGAAGGAAGGTTGCGCCACATCGCGCTGCCACTTAACGGGTTCGGTCAGTGTCAGGCGCGGTTTTGCGACGCTAACGCTGCCATAAGCCAGCTGATTAAATCCGGTGGAGAGCGTATCAAGGTGGATCAGCGTGTCGTGCCAGCCGCCAGTGCCTTTGACATCCCAGCGTGCCTGCAGCGGCAGCATCTCGCCCCCGCCCCAGTAGCGCCAGTCCCACTCGCCCTTATCGGGCCAGAAATTTGTGGCGCGACCATCAAGATGCAGCCGGAAGCGGCCAAAGCTGGCATCGTGCGCGTTGAGAATGGCCTGCAGGCGGCCATCAATACCCTGCGAGGAGAGTCGCACGCCGGCCAGCGGCCAGCGCGCTTCGTCCACTTCCAGCGTGGAGAGCAGTCGCCCCCGCAGGCGCAGCAGCGATTTAGGTTGCAAAACTAACTGAGGATCGAGCAGCGAGCCGTTGAGCACGCCGGGAATAGAGCCGAAAAGTTGCAGATCGGCCAGCTTGCTTTCACCGGTCAGCTGAAACGGCAGGTGGCTATTGGTCAGACTCAGGTTGCCGGGACCGACGCCCAGTACCACGTTACCTTTACCGCCACGTCCCTGAGTCAGCAGGTTAACGCGCCCCGTGATCTGGCTGTTTTCAAGACCTGACTGCCAGTTATCCAGCGTCAGGTTAATAAATCCAGACAGTGGCTGAGCCGCCAGAGGCCAGAAATACTCGCCCTTTTCGATCCGAATCTGATCGCGGCTGATTTGCCACGGCAGTCTGAGAAGCGGCCTTTTCTCATCCATCATCCCCACGCGCAGCTCGCCCTGCTGCTGCTGCCAGCTGAGCGTTAACTGCAGCGGATGCGGTAAGGCATCCAGCGCCAGTTGTCCGTCCACCTCGCCATTCACCGGCAGATCGGTGGCGAAAGCAGGTAACTCAAGATGACCACTTAGCGTAATGGGTTCAGGCAGCGCAGGATGGGTAAGCGTCAGGCGACTGATCGCGAGCTGCTGACCGGTCAGCGTCGCCGCCAGTTGCAGGTTGTCGCCCTGATAATTAAGTTGCTGGCGATCTTTTTCCAGCGTCAGGTCCAGCACGCCCGCATAGGCCTGCCAGGGTGCCACGACAAGTTTGTTCAGATGAACATCGGCACCCGGTAGCATTGCCTGCCATTCGGCCAGCGTTTTGGGGGCTGTCGTTCTCTCGTCACTGGCGGGTAATTTTTGCAGGCAGGTGCTCTCCACCACCAGTTCGTCCGCATCCAGCTTCCAGCGCGACTGATGCCAGCCCAGTGACACTGCCTTTACGGTTGCCAGTGAGCAATCGCCGGCGAGGTAACGAATCTGAGGCAGCCACAGGCCGCCCTGCCGCCAGCGCGGTGCACCCGTCAGTTCAATGCGGGTATCCTCAGGCAGCCAGATGCCGACCAGCCTTGGCAGCCATTGCGTCACAGTCAACATCAGGCCGAGCAGCAGGAGAATCAGCGCAAGTACGGCCGCCAGCCGTCGCCGGAACATCCGTGGCATAAAAGCCATAATCCTTTTCCTTACAGTATCCTGACAACGATGATGGCATGTAATCTGCCAGAGGTGAAGGCGTGCACGGGACGCAAATACGCAGTTTCAGCAAAGTCGGTCAGAAAACGTTATCCTTGGTTTATCACCTCTGCAGGAGCACAACGATGAAAATCGCGGTTTACAGCACTAAACATTACGATCAGAAATACCTTGAGCAGGTTAACCAGCAGTTTGGTTTCGAACTGGTATTTTTTGACTTTTTACTCTCAGAGAGCACGGCCAAAACCGCAGTGGATTGCGATGCCGTCTGCATTTTTGTTAATGATGACGGCAGTCGCCCGGTGCTGGAAGAGCTGGCCGGGCTGGGTGTGAAATACATCGCGCTGCGTTGTGCTGGCTTCAATAATGTCGATCTGGCTGCAGCGAAAGAGCTGGGTCTGGAAGTCGTACGGGTTCCGGCCTACTCACCGGAAGCGGTGGCGGAACATACGATCGGCCTGATGATGACCCTCAACCGCCGTATTCATCGCGCGTATCAGCGTACCCGTGATGCGAACTTTTCGCTCGACGGACTGACCGGCTTTAACATGTACAACAAAACGGCGGGCGTTATCGGCACGGGTAAGATCGGCATTGCGACCATGCGGATTCTGAAAGGGTTTGGTATGCGGCTGCTGGCGTTTGATCCCTACCCAAGTGAGCAGGCGCGTGAGCTGGGCGCAGAATATGTTGATTTAAAGACGTTGTTTACAGAATCCCACGTCATTACACTGCACTGTCCGCTGACCCCGGAAAACCATCATCTGCTGAATGCCGACGCGTTTCGTCAGATGCGCGATGGGGTGATGATCATCAACACCAGTCGTGGCGGGCTGATTGATTCACAGGCAGCGATTGATGCGCTGAAACAGCAGAAAATCGGCGCGCTCGGCATGGATGTGTATGAGAATGAACGTGGCCTGTTCTTTGAAGATAAGTCGAATGATGTGATTCAGGACGATGTGTTCCGTCGTCTTTCAGCGTGCCATAACGTACTGTTTACCGGTCATCAGGCATTTTTAACGGCTGAAGCGCTGACGGCCATTTCCGAGACGACACTGAATAATCTTAGCCAGCTCGATCGGGGTGAAGAGTGCCCGAACCGACTCTCAGCCTGACGATTCTCTGCTAATGATGCGGGCCGGTGCTATCCGGCCTGTTCATCAGCGCGCGCAGTTCCCGCCAATTAACGCCTGCTCATCGCAGCGACGGCCATTCACTAACTGACACATGCCCACACGTGATCCATCCAGCTGATGTGAAAACGCCAGCGTTCCGCCTGCGTTCGAACAGGTGCTTTCTGCCAGGGAAGACATCACCACACGAGGCTGGATGTGCGCGGCGGTGGCTTGTTGCGGTGGCTCGTTATCATCACTGTTGCTACTGCAGGCAGAGAGTAATAATGCGGCACCGGCCAGCAAAAAGGTGGCTGCTTTCATCAATCGGACTCCGGGAATGGGGATAATAGGCTGGCTCAGCATATGTCAGGCAGCACAAGGGGTCGAGAGGTGAAACAGCTTTTTACAAAATTCTCCACCGTGATTTGCAAGCAGAATTATCTTGTTTAACTGCTATCGCTGAACTGTCACCCTTTTTCGGTTCCTATTATTTCGGAGTAAAGCCATGTTAATGGATATGTTAATTCGCATCGCCCTGGCCGGTATTCTTGGCGGCCTGATTGGTCTGGAGCGTCAGATGCGGGCCAAAGAAGCGGGACTGCGTACCCATATTCTGGTCGGTATCGGCAGTGCGATGTTCATGCTGGTGTCGAAGTATGGTTTCGCCGATATGCTCACCAGCGACCATGTGGCACTGGACCCCAGTCGTATTGCAGCCCAGGTCGTCAGCGGTATGGGCTTCCTGGGCGCAGGCACCATCATGATTCAGAAGCAGGTGGTGAAAGGCCTGACCACGGCAGCGGGATTATGGGTAACGGCAGCGATTGGTCTGGTGATCGGCAGCGGCATGTATGAGATCGGCATTTATGGCACAGTGCTGGCGCTGGTGGTGCTGGAAGTGTTCCGCCGCCTGAGCCATGTTTTAATCGGCAAGCACCATACGTTACTGGTTTTCCTTAAGCCTAAAAGCGTGCCGCTGGTGCTACTGGTTATGCAGCGGGAAGGTATTCGTTATGGCAATGTGACGGTGATTAATCGAGATGAGGAGAGCGGCCTGTGCGAACTCAGCATACAGGTAACGTTGTCCCGCAAGTCAAATGATGCGCACCTCTACGATAAGGTCATTGAGATAAAAGGCGTTCAGTCACTGGAGATGATGTAAACGTTTGCTGAACAACCCCGTCACTACACATGGCGACAAAGACATAAGAACCTTGCAGAAGGCGGTGAGCGGCAGTCACCGCCCTCCTTCTCCTGCCATTTCTGAAAAATCAAAAATGCGCAGAGTCTGACCTTAAAAGTAGTGCCTGCCGGGAAGTAATGGCATAATCCGTTATTGTTAATTTACGTAATCATTTTACCCGGAAACTAATGCCTCAGAACTCTGACCATCCAGAAGACGCCCTTTCCAGTACTTCGCCTAAATATCGGTTCGCAGTCAGCATGCTGATTTTTACGCTGATAGCGGGCGCCGCAGCCATCATGATGCTCCTGGAACATCGGGATTCAGTGAATAATGCGCTGGAGACCGGACAATGTCTGGCAGAAGAAGGGGCTGAGGATTTAATGGAAGTGCTCAGGCATTTTCTGCATCATGCCTACCGCTGGATTTTTAAAGCCTGTGGCTGACGGTAATGCGTTTAGTGCAGCAGAAAATGCAGCAAACCGTGTCGGTTAACCAGCAACAAAACCCCGCAATACATGACGGCAACATAGCAAAGTAAAAAGAGTAGCAGCGTCATAATAAATCTGATTCCGTATTTCTTTATTTTGTCTGTTTTATCCGAATATTTCATAGACGTTAAATGCTGATTCATTTTTTTATTTTATACCCGGTCATTAAACGGCTTCATCGGAATGCTGTATTGCCGAAATGTGCGAAACGAACGGCATCCACGCAGGACGTTGCAATAAAAAAATCAAACGCAAAATACCTTTCCCGCATCCTGACAATTTACTGATCATTGTAACCTGATGGATACATATTCACCTTGAGCAGCAATGGCTTAAGCAACGGCGCGGTGTGTAAGCAAAACAATCTGAATTTAACGTTTCACAGGCTTCAGCGGCAATATAAGGATCAGTCTCTATCTGATTGGTCAAACGTATATTCAACAAAGTATGATTTTCAGATTTTGACATTATAAAAGTCATTCCGGGTCACAAAATAAACCCTGTGAGGTTTCGTATCCGACTTAATTTGATGCGTATCAAATCTGGCAAGTACAGACAACACGCCGTTTAATCAGTATTGATTAATAACTGCGTAAGCTGCTTTTTTTACTCATTAAATCGACCCGATGAAAACGCTATTCATTCTCTCTGTCATTTTTATGATCGCCGGTTGTACAGCAAAAAAAGATCATGTGCGTGCTGATGCTTACCAGGCCTCCCCCCCTTCCTGCTCAACACACAGTGATGAAATTGATTGTCAGTGGAAAAATGTTCCTGCCAGCTGACCTCGCACTATTCTCCCGCGTGGCATCGTCTCATCCAGCAGGCTTTCTTCCTGGGGATGTAAAAGCGCGCTCTCACCAGCATCTTCCTCGCGGCATTCCTTTTCGGCAATATCTGCTTTGAAAGAGAGACGCTGCCGGATGCCTCCGGCAGCGATTTTCCGCTGATTACTTCACTCCAGTGCTGGCATTCGCGACAACAATCCGTACCATACGCTGCATATTCGTGACACCGCAGTGAAGTGTCTGGCTGGACGCGCACAGCAATTTGCCCTTCGGCTACGCTCTCTGGTTTTTGAGATAGGTAAAAATGCAAGATAATCAAACGGTTGACAAGAAAGAACAGTACAACCTCAATAAGCTGCAGAAACGTCTGCGTCGTAACGTCGGCGAAGCCATTGCAGATTTTAATATGATTGAAGAAGGCGACCGCATCATGGTCTGTCTGTCGGGCGGTAAAGACAGCTACACCATGCTGGAAATTTTGCGCAGCCTGCAAAAAAGTGCGCCGGTCAACTTCAGCCTGATTGCCGTTAACCTCGACCAGAAACAGCCTGGCTTCCCGGAGCACATCCTGCCGCAATATCTTGAGGCACAGGGCGTTGAGTACCGGATTATCGAAGAAGACACCTACTCCATCGTCAAAGAGAAAGTGCCGGAAGGTAAAACCACCTGCTCACTCTGCTCGCGCCTGCGCCGTGGCATTCTCTATCGCGTCGCGACTGAACTGGGTTGTACTAAAATCGCGCTCGGCCACCATCGCGATGACATCCTGCAGACGCTGTTCCTGAACATGTTTTACGGCGGAAAACTGAAAGGTATGCCGCCAAAACTGATGAGTGATGATGGCAAGCAGATTGTGATTCGTCCGCTGGCCTACTGCCGCGAGAAAGATATCATTCGTTTCTCAGACGCGCGTCAGTTCCCGATTATCCCGTGCAATCTCTGCGGTTCTCAGCCAAACCTGCAGCGGCAGGTGGTAGCCGATATGCTGCGTGACTGGGATAAGCGCTATCCTGGCCGCATTGAAACTATGTTCAGCGCAATGCAAAACGTCGTGCCGTCGCACCTGGCAGATATCAATCTGTTCGATTTTAAAGGGATTAAGCATGGCGATGCGGTCGTTGATGGCGGCGATCTCGCTTTTGACCGCGAAACCCTGCCGTTGCAGCCTGTGGGCTGGCGAGCTGATGAAGACGATGCACCGGACCTCAGCGCACGTCTGGATGTGCTTCAGATTAAGTAAGTACCTGATAAGTTAAGGGCGTGCTGCTGGCAGCACGCCCTTTTTTTATATGTTGCGGTGCGGCGGTGGATCCATTATCGGCGGATATTCCGGATCGGTCGGCTGATCAGGCTGGGGTTGCGGATGAGGAATCGGTTCAGGAATCGGGACTGGATCCGTAGGGATCGGCTCGCTGTTGTAAATCGCGCTCATGCCGTACTCCTTTTCTTGCGAATGGACTTTAAGTTTAGAAAAGAATTGGCGTTCCAGCCAGGCGGGCAAAAAAAAAGCCGGCACACGGGCCGGCATGTTTTGAATTAATTGTGCTATGCAATAATTCTAAATATGGAAGTAAGACAATATGGAGCGCAACGCCCATCGCTTGACGTTGCATTCACCTGCGGGAAAGAGTTTGCGTCAGCAGCGGCATTAGGTTCTTGATGTCGATCAGCTTTTGCTTTCTTATTATGATTTTTATCCCACCCGGCGGGATTTTCGTCCTCAAATCAGACGCCCCCGCCGATGTGACCTTTCCGCGTTACAGCCAGCGCCGTTTACGCAGATAACCCGCGACGCCCACCGCCAGTGCCACGAGCAGCAGACAGAAGATAGAGAAGCCGTACTCCCATCCACCGCCCGGAATGCCACCCAGATTAACCCCAAACAGACCGGTCAGGAACGTAGCGGGCAGGAAGATCATCGCCATCAGTGACATAGTATAGGTGCGGCGGTTCATCGACTCCGCCATCGCAGAGGCCACCTCGTCAGCCAGAATCGCAGTGCGCGCTACGCCCGCATCCAGATCATCCAGTCCGCGTCCCAGCCGATCGGCGATTTCCTGCATCCGGCGTCGTTCACTGTCATCCATCCAGCCCAGTTTTTCACTGGCCAGCCGGGCATAAACATCGCGCTGCGGTGCCATGTAACGCCGCATCACAATCAGCTGTTTGCGCAGCAGGCCCAGCTCGCCGCGCGCGGGCATCCGCTGGTCAAGCAGCGCATCTTCCAGCTCAATGATTTTGTCATGTAACTCTTCGATAAATTCGCTGGTGTGATCGGTCAGGGCATCACAGACATCGACCAGCCAGCTGCCGCAGTCAATCGGGCCGTTACCGTTTTGCAAATCGGTGAGCACTTCATCGACGGCAGAGACTTTACGCCGCCGGGTCGAGACGATGAGCTTATCGTTGATGAACACGCGCATTACCACCAACTGGTCGCGACGCGCATCGGTGTTGTGGTTAACGCTGCGCAGCACGATCATAAATCCGTCGCCCAGCCGGCTGACGCGGGGACGCATGCTGTCACCCGCTAAGGCGTCACGCACGGCATCGGGAATCTGCGGCGTTGACTGCAGCCATTCTGCGCTTTTGCTGTGGGTATAGTTCAGATGCAGCCAGCAGGGCTGCTCACACTCGATAACTTCATCTTCAGCTATCGGGATCATCCCACCCTTGCCATCCAGCTGGCATGAAATGATGGCATCTGAAACCTGTAATGCTTTTCCTTCAATGACGTCCACAACATTCCCTCACCATTAATATCAATACGATACAGTCTAACGTGACGGCGTTGAGTTGCAATCTCCGGGCTGTGAAGAAAGATGTCAGCAGGTGGCCGGGAAACCGGCCACCACAGGCTTAGTGCTTTTCAATCCACAGTTCACGGCTGTAGGCGACATCTTCAGGGTTGGTGATGGGATAGCCTTTAACCCAGGGTTTAATCAGTCGGCCATTCGTGTACTGATAGATGGGCGCAATCGGGGCCTGTTCAGCGAGGATCTGCTCGGCACGGTTGTAATCGCTGTTACGTGCCTGCTCGCTGGTTTCACGGCTGGCTTTAGCGACAACTGCATCATAATCCGCGTTGTTAAAGCGCGCGATATTGCTGCTGTTGCCCGAGGTCAGCAGATTCAGGAAGGTGGAGGGCTCATTGTAGTCTCCCACCCACGAGGCGCGAATCACATCGAAGTTCCCGCTGTTACGACTGTCGATGTAGGTTTTCCACTCCTGATTCTCCAGTGTGACATCCACACCGAGGTTCTTTTTCCACATAGAGGCCACGGCAATCGCAATCTTCTGATGGCTCTCAGAGGTGTTGTAGAGCAGTTTGAGCTTCAGCGGTTTACCCGGACCGTAACCGGCGGCGGCAAGCAGCGATTTGGCCTGCGCATTCAGGGCGTTCTGATCGTGCTGTTGCATGAACGTGGGCAGTGGCTTAAAGCCTGCTGTCACATCTGGCGTAAAGTGCCACGCCGGTTTCTCACCGGTGCCCAGCACTTTGTCAGCAATGACGTTTCGGTCGATAGACCAGGACAGTGCTTTGCGAACCCGCACATCGGCAGTTGGTCCTTTCTGCGTGTTAAACGCATAGTAATAGGTGCCTAACTGGTCAGGTGTGTAGACCTCTCCCGGCAACGTTTTCTTTAATAGCGCATACATGTTCTTAGGGAAAGATTCGGTGATATCAATGTCGTTGGCACGATAACGTTTAGTCGCGCTCGACTCTTCATTGATTGGCACAAAGGTCACTTTCGTCAGCACCGAATGTGCATCATCCCAGTAATGAGGATTACGGGTCAGGACGATTTTCTCGTTCACTACCCGCTCGCTGAGCTGATAGGCACCGTTACCGACCAGTTTGCCGGGTGCCGTCCAGCTGTCACGTTGCTGGGCAATGACTTTTTGCGGCACCGGAAAGAGCGCCACGTTAGCCACCAGCGCCGGGAACCACGGCACAGGACGATCCAGCGTCACTTTCAGCTGGGTTTTGCTCTGGGCAGTCACTCCCAGTTTATCGGGGGTCATTTCGCCTTTGGTAATCGCTGCCGCATTTTCAATACCGCTTAACCCCGCAAACCCGGCAGAGCCTGAGCTGTTTTTGGGATCGACCAGCCGCTGCCAGCTGTAGACAAAATCCTGCGCCGTGACCGGTTCGCCGTTTGACCAGCGCGCGTTATTGCGCAGGGTGAAGACCCAGGTTTTGTTGTCGCTGCTGCTCCAGCTCTGTGCCACGCCCGGCACGATTTTGCCCTGAGCATCCTGATTTGTCAGACCTTCAAACAGATCGCGAATCACCTGAATTTCAGGCAGCCCTACCGCTTTAAGCGGATCAAGTGAAGCGGGTTCATCTTTAATATGGCGAACGATCTGCTGCTGTTCGGCCAGCTGCGCGCCAGCGGGTAGATTCGCCGCAATGGCGGGTGTGAGGATGCTGCTCAGACTGATTGCTGCCAGCGTGATACGAAAGGTCTTAACCATTATCACTCCTTTACCCCAAAGAAGTGCTGCATCAGTCTGTTGCCGATGTAGCTTGTGCAGGGCACTTTATCGCAAATGGCTGACAGATAAATAGCTATTTTCCGCACACGGCTTTTCCGCTACTTTGAGTAAAACCCTTTGAGGAAATCTGTATGTCGCCACTTCATCCGCGTCCCCTTCGCGGCAAACTTGACGTTTCGTATCAGCAGTATGGCCGCTCCGTGCTCGGCGCGCCGCTGCTGTGGTTTCCAGCGCCACTGGGTGACCCGGACAGCGGTCTGATTCTGGCTGGCACACACGGTGATGAAAATGCGGCCATCGCCACCCTTTCTGCTGCGTTACGGACACTGCCCGATGGCATGCGTCGGCACCACGTGGTGCTGGCAGTCAATCCTGATGGCTGTCAGCTTGGCCTGCGCGCTAACGCAAATGGCGTCGATCTCAACCGCAACTTCCCGGCAGCGAACTGGCAGCCCGGAGAGACCGTTTATCGCTGGAACAGCGCTGCCGATGCGCGGGATGTCACGCTCTCAACCGGCACGCATCCGGGTTCTGAACCGGAAACACTGGCGCTCTGTGCCCTGATACATCAACTTAAGCCAGCCTGGATCGTTTCCTGGCATGAGCCGCTGGGCTGTATTGACGACCCGCATCAGGTGGAGATTGGCGGCTGGCTGGCCAGCCAAACCGGCCTTCCTCGCGTCAGCAGCGTGGGATATGACACGCCTGGCTCATTCGGCAGCTGGTGTTACGATCTCAGTCTGCCCTGCGTGACCGCTGAGATGCCGGTGATTTCCGTGGATGAAGCCACGGAAACCTATCTTGAGATGATGGTTAGTTTGCTGCGCTTGCAGCAATAATCAGCCGACCGCTGCGCACGGTGATCGCCGGTTCTGCATCCACCGCCAGCCAGGTCGGCCCATCAAGATCGGCGAAACGGGTCTGCGGCACCAGCGGCAGCGCAGCACGTATCGCCCGCGAGGTGCAGAGCATGCAGCCCAGCATCACCGCAAAGCCCTGCTGCTGCGCGTCATCGGCAAGCGCCAGCGCCTCTGTCAGACCGCCCGCTTTATCCAGCTTGATGTTGACCATCTCATAACGGCCTCGCAGCGCGGCCAGGCTTTCACGTGTATGACAGCTCTCATCGGCGCAGATTGGCAAGGGATGGATAAAGTTCTCCAGTGCCGCATCTTCACCTGCAGGTAAAGGCTGTTCCAGCATCGCCACATCAATGTCTGCCAGCAGCTGACAGCGTGCCGCCAGGCCTTCAGCGTGCCAGGACTCATTTGCATCCACAATCAGGGTTGCCTCCGGCACGGCGGCGCGGATGGCCATCAGCCGTTCAGTAATGAAATTGTTATCCAGCTTAATTTTCAGCAGTGTTGCACCATGCTGCCACAGTGCGAGTGCACTGCTGGCCATCGCCTCAGGGGTATCAATGCTGACGGTCTGCGCGGTCACGACATCAGCAGGCGCAGTCACACCGCTAAGCGCCCAGAGGCTGCGCTGCTGCTGATGTGCGGCGAGATCCCACAGTGCACTGTCGATGGCGTTGCGCGCCGCCCCGGCAGGCAGCGCCTGTTGTAATGCCTCGCGCGTCATGCCCTCTTGCAGCGCGGGCAGCAACGTGGCGATCTGCGCCAGCACCGATGCTTCGCTTTCACCATAGCGCGCATAGGGCGTCGCTTCACCGACGCCTTTTACGCCATCTTCCTCAATTTCAACCACCACCACTTTGACTTCGGTCCGGGTTCCACGGGCAATGACAAACGGCGTATGCAACGGCCAGGCTTCGGGATAACTTTTTACCGTTCTCATTTACACTCCACAAAGTGTGACGCAGTGGCAGACCGCCACGTTAAATTCCACAATTGAACTCGTAAATCCTTAACATTTATGTCATAAACAACGGCTATCTTTAGCCGTTTTGTGTCAGATCTTTTTTATCATCAAAAGGAATCACTATGTCTCAGACTGTTCATTTTCAGGGTAATGCCGTTCCGGTTGCAGGTCAGTTTCCACAGGCTGGCGATAAAGCTAAGCCTTTCACGCTGGTAGCAAAGAACCTGGTTAACGTTGCGCTCTCTGAGTATGCAGGAAAACGCAAAATTCTGAACATTTTCCCAAGCGTTGATACCGGTGTCTGTGCCTCATCAGTGCGCAAATTCAACCAGGCGGCAAGCGAGCTGAATAACGCCGTGGTGTTATGCATCTCTGCCGATCTGCCTTTTGCCCAGTCGCGTTTCTGTGGCGCGGAAAACCTGAGCAATGTGGTGACGCTGTCGACGCTGCGCGGCTCAGAATTCAAGTATGAGTATGGTGTAGAAATTGCTGATGGTGCGCTGGAAGGCCTGACCGCACGTGCGGTGATCGTTCTGGATGAGAACGATAAAGTGATTTACAGCCAGCTGGTTGATGAAATCACCACTGAGCCTGATTACGACGCTGCCCTGGCCGCGCTGAAGTAATAAAAAAAGCGGATAACTTGGTTATCCGCTTCCTGCTCTCTGCTTACCGATCATTCGCTTTCGGTGCGCTTCTGTCCC
This sequence comes from Pantoea sp. ANP04, assembly GCF_041982285.1. Classification (NCBI taxonomy): domain Bacteria; kingdom Pseudomonadati; phylum Pseudomonadota; class Gammaproteobacteria; order Enterobacterales; family Erwiniaceae; genus Pantoea; species Pantoea sp. ANP04. The sequence continues at coordinate 292,998 of NZ_JAUTYS010000004.1, forward strand.
AGACCATATTCACGCAGCTTGTTGGCAATCGCGGTATGGGAAACACCCAGACGTTTTGCCAGTTTTCGGGTGCTGGGATAGGAGAGATAAAGCCGCGTCAGTATTGACCGCTCAAAACGGCTGGTAATCTGATCCAGCGTTCCTTCCAGTGCTTCATCGCCCAGCGATACATCCAGTGTCTGTTCAGGCAACACAATATCCTGCGGTCGCAGTTCATATCCTTCCAGCTGGGTTAACGCGCGATACAACGCATTTTTTAACTGGCGCACATTGCCAGGCCAGGCGTAGCGCGTCAGAAATGCAATGAGCTGTGGCGAGAGTCGCGGCCGGGCCATCCCCTGCTCATCCGCAAAGCGGGCCACAAACATCTCGGTCAGTGGCAGGATATCCTGCGGTCGATCGCGCAGCGGGGGCAGTTGCAGCGTCAGCACATTGAGCCGGTAAAAAAGATCTTCGCGAAACTCACCGCGTTGCACCAGTTCAATCAGGTTCTTCTGCGTAGCGCAGATTACGCGCACATTAACATGGACTTCATGCTCTTCACCGACGCGGCGGAAGGTGCCATCATTGAGAAAACGCAGCAGCTTGGTCTGCATTCTCGGCGACATCTCGCCAATCTCATCCAGCAATACCGAGCCACCATTGGCCTGCTCAAAAAAGCCCTTCTTGCCTTCCAGCGCATTCGGATAGGCACCGGCGGCATGACCAAACAGCTCGCTTTCCGCAACGTCGTCGGGTAATGAGGCACAGTTCAGCGCCAGGAAAGGATTTTTCCCACGGGCGCTGCGCAGATGGCAGGCGCGTGCCAGCATATCTTTCCCGGTGCCGGTATCGCCGACAATCAGTAACGGCGCATCCAGCATCGCCAGTTTGCGCGCCTGATCGACCACCTGACGCATCTTCGGCGTGACGGCAATGATATGGTCAAACTCGGATTCGTCGGTGACCACCAGATTCTGTAACTGACGGCCCATGCGAGCGGTTGACTTCAGCATCACCATCGCCCCGACCGGCCTGTCGTTCTGGCCCTCTTCACCCGGCAGATAAATAGGACGCGCTTCCATCAGAAAATCGCGCCCTTCAATGACGACATGCTGCGCCTGCGCCTCAACCCGATCGCTTTCCAGCCAGCGCATGAAGTTAAAGCCATTAATCAGGTTGCCGGCGCTGAAATTGCGCATTTTCTCTTCATCAAGATTAAACAGGTTTTGTGCCGCCGGATTAGCCAGTTCCACCTTGCTTTTCAGATCGATGGAGAAAACCGGATCTGGCATGGCCACCAGTAAGGCACTCAGCGCGCGATGTTCACGCTCCGAAGGCATGTACGTTACCGTGCGCACATCTGTTACGCCCGGTGTACGCCGGATTTCTGCCATCAGATTACTGAAAGCGTCAAATTCCAGTGCCGAAAAATTCAGATAGATGCGGCCCAGCGCCGTAATTTCAATACCGCGTAAATCAATGTTGCGTGCCACCAGCAGATCGAGCAGTTCACGCGTCAGACCGATGCGGTCCTGACAGAACACTTCCAGACGCATTGCGTTCGCCTTAATCAGGTTCAGATAAATGAATATTACGCTAAGTGATGCGCCGGTAGAAAGGGATCTGTCAGGAAAAGTTGACAGGCACAGCGCGTGTGATGGTGTTTTGTTCTGTCGAAGGTAACTCTGGCCGACTGGAAGATATTTGCCGGGATGGCGCATTTTATCAGGGAGAAAAATGGCATGGCCTTTACGCTGCCTGCAAATCCGGTGAATACAGATGAATCCGCCTGTCCGGGTGAGTGTCTGATTATCGATTCACGGCAGGTGCTGCGCCAGCCTCACTGATCATTAAAGGCGGCTATGCCGCCTTTAATGTGTCACGCGAGATTCAGGCTGATTTGTTACCGCCCTTCTGCAGTGCCTCTTTCAGCTGGCCCAGCAGTTCGCGCCGAAAATCGCCAAGCCGTGGCTTATCCTGCTCCAGCCACGGCAGTGGACGACAAAGCTCCATCGCTTTGATGCCCAGCCTTGCAGTCAGCAGGCCTGCACCAATGCCCTGGGCAGCGCGCGTGGAAAGCCGGGCAGCGATATCCTGCGACATCCAGTCCATTCCCACTTCCCGCACCAGTTCGGACGCGCCGGCAAAAGCCATATTGAGCAGCACCAGGCGGAACAGCCGGATACGGCTGAAGTAGCCCAGTTCGATGCCGTATATCGCCGCGATGCGATTGACCAGCCGCAGATTACGCCAGGCGATAAACGCCATATCCACCAGTGCCAGCGGACTGACCGCAATCATCAGTGTTGCTTCCGCAGCATGACGACTGATTTCACGCCGCGCCTGCCTGTCCAGAACGGGCTGCACCAGCTGCGCATACAAGCGCACGATTTCGCTGTCATTGTGGGTTTCGTGCAGCGAGGCATGCCAGCGCTGCAGGGCCGGATGCGCCTGATCCAGTTCAGCCTGCTGGGCCAGCTTTTCGCAGAATGCCCGACCTTTACCGATACCATGACTGTGCAATAGCTCCCGGCCCACATCCCGCTCTTCGGCACGCTGACGCAGCTGGTAGAGCCGACGCCACTCAGTGGTCAGCGCGCCGACACCCGCCAGCACAATAAGTCCGCCTGCTACGCCGCTCCCCAGTGAAAACCAGTCGCGTGCCAGCCAGGCGTCATGCGTCCACTGCACCCCCTGCGCAATCACGCTAACGCCAAACAGCAGTGCGCCTGCGGTCACCATTTTGCGCCACAGACTGCGTTTAGGTTTCAGAGCCGCTTCCACTGCGCGCTCCCCTGCACCTTCTTCTTCTACGGCAACATCTTCATCCTGCACTGCCAGAAACGCAGCCTGCGCGTCCGCTTCAAAGGTCTGCGCCGGACGCAGCGGCGTGGTGGTGCTCTCATCCAGCGGACGAGCAAAATCGATACGCGGCTTCAGCGGATCACTCATCGCAATTTATCTCCCAATAAAAATTCCAGCGCGGCATCCATGCGGATATGCGGCAGTGGACGGTCGACGTCGAGCTGCTGCGGCCGGAACTGTTCAAACTGAAAACCCTGCTGCTGCCAGAAGGCATTGCCAGGCAGGCGCGGCGGGACTTCACCCGGATAGACGGTAAGCGGTTCACCATCATCCAGCCGGTGACCGCGCAGGGCCGGGATCTTCTCGCCACGGTGGTCGACCAGGCCGCTCTGTGTCGCCTGCACTGATGCCAGTCCGATGCAGTCCATGCTAATCCCCTCAAACGCGGCGTTCTGCCAGGCATCCTGCACCAGTTGCTGCAACAGCGAGACCATGTTGCCGTGCTGATCGCTGGTGATGTGATCCGCTTTAGTCGCCGCAAACAGTAATTTGTCGATCACCGGTGAGAAAAGCCGGCGAAACAGGGTGCGCTGGCCGTAATGAAAGCTCTGCATCAGCTGAGTCAGCGCCAGCCGCATATCATTAAACGCCTGAGGACCACTATTCAGGGGCTGGAGGCAGTCAACCAGCACGATCTGGCGGTCAAAACGCAGGAAGTGATTTTTGTAAAAGCCCTTCACCACATGCTGGCAGTAGTAGTTGAAGCGCTGCTGCAGCATGCTGAAGTTACTCCCCTTATCCGCCTGCGCCAGCTTAGTGAGTTGCGACTCATCAGCGGTTGGCCAGGGGAAAAACTGCAGCGCAGGCGCGCCTGCCATATCGCCAGGCAGCACGAACCGGCCAGGCTGAATAAAATGCAGGCCTTCAGATTTACAGCGATGCAGGTAGTCAGTCCAGGCCGCAGCAATCTCTGCCAGCTGGGTTTCATCGGCGGGAGCAAGCGGATCGAGTTTTTCGCAGAGCGTGCGCCAGGGTTTTGCCCACTCCGCACGATCGCCCTGCAGCAGACCGTTCATCTGCCGTGACCAGGCGAGATAATCCTGCGCCAGCATCGGCAGATCCAGTAGCCATTCTCCGGGATAATCGACAATTTCCAGATAGAGTGTTGCCGTCTCTTTCAGATGACGCAGCAGCGAATCATTTGGACGGTAACGCAGCGCCAGACGCATTTCGCTGACGCCACGGGTGGGCGTCGGCCAGGCGGGCGGCGTGCTGTAGAGTTGTGCCAGGCCTTCGTCGTAGGTAAAGCGCGCGGTTCCCATGTCCCGCTGCGGCACCCGTTTGACGCCCAACAGTCGCTCGTCCCGCACAACGGAAAACAGCGGCAAACGTGCGCCGCTGTGAACCGTTAAAAGCTGATTGACCAGTGAGGTAATAAAGGCGGTTTTACCGCTGCGGCTTAATCCGGTGACCGCCAGCCGAAGGTGGCGATCAACGCCACGGTTCATTAATGCCATTAATTCACTTTGCAGTCTTTTCATCGTTCTCCCTGATGAAGCGCGATGCCACCCGATTCATCACGCGTTTCAGCAATGGCTCAAGTGCCACAGCCAGCAGAAGACGTAACGGGCGTCGCGCTACCGATTTCACCGCCCAGCCAGTGACACCGGCGGGACCGTAGGTAACAGCATTGATAATGATAAATTTAGCCGCCGACTTCAATGCAGGTGCCGCGCGGTGGCGAAAAGCAGTGGATCGCGAAAAAGACATCAACACCTCCATTGAGAGAGCGGACGGGCCCGTAACGGCCCGGCAATAATATAATCAAATCTGGCGGAAGCGGCTGCGTACGCTGAAAGTTTCAGACGTCACATAACGCTCCACGTCGCGCACGCTGCGCTCATCGCGCTGCAGCGCACTCTCCAGCTGGTCCAGCAGCTCGCTGGCGCTGAGCTGACGTTCGTCCTCCGTGACATTGGCGGGTTTCACATCCAGCACAAAACCCAGCACGAAATAGGCGACCACCGTAAACATAAACAGACCAAAGAACAGTGATAAGACCACAATGACCCGAAGCAGACGCACCGGAATATCGAGATACTCCGCCAGACCCGCACAGACGCCCATCAACTTTCCTTCGTCAGGCTTGCGCCACAACTTACGGCCTTTCATCATGGCTGCCTCCAGTTAGGGTGTTCGGCATCCAGAATCGCTTCCAGCGCGTCAATGCGTTCACGCATCCGCTGTGCATCCTGCGTAACACGCTGCAGGCGCTGGATTTCGCTTTGCGACAGTTCCGAACCGCCGTTGCGTTTGTTGTTGTAATGCAACCATAACCAGATCGGTGCGACAAACAGCACGAAGATCGTTAAGGGTATGGCAAGAAAAAGTGCGCTCATTGACTCTCCTTAATCACTTATTGCAACGTCGATGATTACTCACTGCGGTTCATTTTGGCTTTCAGCGCATTAAGCTGCTGGCTGATTTCATCATCCGCTTTCAGGTCAGTAAACTGCTGGTCCAGGGTTTTTGGCTTACCGAAACCGTGGCTTTCTGCTTCCGCTTCCATGTGGTCAATGCGTCGTTCAAAAGATTCAAACCGGGCCATCGCCTCGTCGATTTTACCGCTGTCCAGCTGACGACGAACATCGCGTGATGAAGAGGCCGCCTGGTGACGCAGTGTTAACGCCTGCTGGCGGGCACGTGTTTCAGTCAGCTTTTTCTCCAGCTCACTGATTTCGCCTTTCATACGTTCCAGCGTCTCTTCAACCTGGCCCACTTCCTGTTTCAGTGAAGCGATAAGGTCAGTGAGTTTCTGTTTTTCGATCAGTGCTGACCGCGCCAGATCATCTTTATCCTTGCGAAGCGCCAGTTCCGCTTTTTCCTGCCATTCGGCCTGCTGGATCTCTGCCTGCTCAATACGGCGTGACAGCTGTTTCTTTTCAGCCAGCGCCCGCGCAGAGGTGGAACGCACTTCGACTAAGGTGTCTTCCATTTCCTGAATCATCAGACGGACCAGTTTCTGCGGATCTTCAGCACGCTCCAGCAGGGAATTAATGTTGGCATTTACGATGTCAGCGAAACGAGAAAAAATACCCATAATGATGTTCCTCTTTTAATGTTTTAAAACGTGTTGCCCTGCTTAGTTAATACAAGATGCGTGCCAATTTTTATCGCATTGATTTTTAAGGAATTTGATATTTTACAGCCTCGTCCGCATATTTTAAGATAGTCAAAATGATTAAGGGATGGCGAAATTCATCATGACAGGCACTAACGATAATCTTTTAGGTGAGTCGAACAATTTTCTGGAGGTTCTTGAGCAGGTCTCCAGACTGGCTCCGCTGGAAAAGCCGGTTCTGGTGATTGGCGAGCGCGGAACGGGTAAAGAGCTGATCGCCAGCCGTCTGCACTATCTCTCTGACCGCTGGCAGGGACCGTTTATCTCGCTGAACTGCGCCGCGCTGAATGAGAACCTGCTCGATTCTGAACTCTTTGGTCATGAGGCCGGTGCCTTTACCGGTGCGCAGAAGCGCCATCTCGGACGTTTTGAGCGGGCTGATGGTGGCACGCTGTTTCTGGATGAGCTGGCAACCGCGCCGATGCTGGTGCAGGAAAAGCTGCTCAGGGTAATTGAATATGGGCAGCTGGAGCGTGTCGGCGGCAATCACTCCCTGCAGGTGAATGTGCGGCTGGTCTGCGCCACTAACGAGGATCTCCCTGCGCTGGCGGCAGAGGGGAAATTCCGAGCCGACCTGCTGGATCGTCTGGCCTTTGATGTGGTGCAGTTACCGCCCCTGCGCGAACGCCGCAGCGATATTCTGGTGATGGCCGATCATTTTGCCATCCAGATGTGCCGCGAACTCGGCCTGTTACTTTTTCCTGGTTTTACCGCTAAGGCGCAGCAGGCTCTGCTTGATTACCACTGGCCCGGCAACGTCCGTGAGCTTAAGAACGTCGTGGAACGCTCAGTCTATCGCCATAACAGCAGCGAGCAGTTGCTGGATAACGTCATTATCAACCCGTTTGCTTCACGTCCTGAACCGGTTGCGCTCATCCGTGCCAGTCAGAACGCGGAGAGTAACGACCTGCCCGCCCTGCCGCTGGATCTGCGCCAGTGGCAGAATCAACAGGAGCGGAATCTGGTTGAAGCCAGCCTGCAACAGGCACGCTATAACCAGCGTCGCGCCGCCGGGTTGCTAGGTGTTACCTATCATCAGCTGCGCGCGATGATGAAAAAGCACGACATAAAAGCCGAAAACTAAACAGGTCGACGATGACATCTTTGTCTCTTCGTTTTGTTTTCTGGTTAATCGCTGTCAAAACTGTCTGGTAACGTCCTGGCTGCTTTAGCAGGAACAAAAACAGCAATTACGTGTTATGCGGCTTAGTGCCCATTTTGTCAGGTTGCCTGAGGGTCGGAACCAGCAGGACAGCAGCTGTCACCATGACCACGGCCAGTGCTGACATCAGCAAAACATTGTCTGTGCCATATTGTGCCGCCAGCGGCCCCGCAACCAGTTGACCAATAGGAATGGAGATAAAGGAACCCATCGCATCATACGCGTACACGCGAGCCAGTTTATCGGCTGGGATATGAGTCTGTAATGAATGCGCCCAGGTTACGCCAAACAGGCCTAATGAAACGCCAGCGATAAAGAACCCTGCAATCAGCCATGCTGCTGATGCATTCAGGCCTAGCATCATTATCGGGAGTGCACAGAGACCTGCCAGCATAGCGCCAATCAGCAGATCACGACGTGGATGCCATTTCATAGCCAGAAATGATCCAGCAATTAAACCTGCGCTCTGGGCGGCCACAATCATCCCCCACTGCGCCCGCCCGAAAGAGGCGTCAGCAATTATCGGGCCATAGACTTCTACAATGCCATTAAACGCGACGTTGATAATGGCGAACTGAAGGACTATCGACCAAATCCAGCTTCGCCCGGCAAATTCTGCCCAGCCTTCTTTAATATCGCGCAGGATATTGCCTTGCATCGTCCCGCCCTTATTCGGGCTCACACGCATAAGGAAATAAAGCGGCGCGGAGACCGCAAATCCCAGCGCATCTATCGCCAGCCCCCAGCCCGGCCCGACAGCACTGGTCATCACGCCTCCCAGCGACGCTCCCAGTACCGTGCCGCCATAAACACTGAGCTGAATGAAAGCATTGGCCTGACGCAGGTGCTGTGCAGGCACGACCTGCGGAACCAGCGCAGAGGAAGCTGGCAGAGCAATCCCCGATGCCGCGCCATTCAGCGCGCCCAGCAAGGTGAGGCTGATTACTGTGGCTGAACCCTCAAGCACAGTCCACGCAACGAAAGCCTGAGAAACAGCAGCTATCAGCGCCGATACAACTAATACCCGACTACGTGAGTAACGGTCGGCAACCACACCGCCCACCAGCAGAAACAGCACGTTGAACAGGGAGCGGGATGCCACCACGACGCCTAAATCAGAGGCAGATCCATCCATATCCAGAACTGCAAAGGCCAGCGCGATGGGCGCGATTCCATTGCCCAGCACGGTAAACAAACGTCCGAAAAACAGATAACGAAAGGAGGGATAGTGGAAAGCCTGAGCGCTTTTCTGGAATTTAGTCATTGTCCGGCGTTGGTTGGGCAGAGGTTGTGCTTATAGTAACGGCGTTTCTGTAATAGTTAAGTCCGGTTTTAAGCCGGTCTTGCTCAGGTAAATGCCAGGCCATTACAGATATCATTCTGTTTTACTCTTTTTCCATCCCCATGCTTTCATGCAAAACCGCAATCAGTGCACCTGTTCAGTCAGCGGTGATCCTGCTCTTCAGCGCTATGCACCCGACAAAAAAAAGCCCGCCATGAGGCGGGCAACAATACTGGAAGCAATGTGAGCAATGTCGTGCTCTTCTTCGGCAGAGCCACCGTCGAAGTGCATATGAATAATAATCATTCCTATTATCATTTGTAAAGCACCCGTTGAGAATTTTTCTCATTACCACACCTTCTGTGCGCTCTTTTTCCTGATGCAGGATGAAAAACAGCCTGGTAGCCGCTGCAGGTTTTGGGACAATGCCCGCTTTGAGATACACTCTGCCTAATGCCTCAAAATCGTTGAGTTCTATGTCAAAACTACTATGTTCGCTGTTGCTCAGCCTCAGCGTGTTGAGTGCCCCTGCGTGGTCAGCGCCTGCGGGTGATATCCGCCAGACCGGCTTTGTCTATTGCGTCAGCGGCACGCTGAATACCTTTAACCCGCAGATGGCCAGCAGCGGGCTGACTGTCGATACCCTGGCGGCACAACTTTATGACCGCCTGCTGGATGTTGATCCCTACACCTATCGTCTCAAACCCGATCTTGCGTCCAGCTGGGAAGTGCGCGACAACGGCGCAACGTATCGCTTTCATCTGCGGAGCGGCGTGCAGTTTCAGCAGACCAATCAGTTCCACCCTACCCGGCCGCTGAACGCAGACGACGTTGTTTTCAGCTTCGAACGGATGTTTGACCGTAATCACCCCTGGCATAACGTCAACGGCGGTAATTATCCCTATTTTGATAGCCTGCAATTTTCCGACTCAGTGCAGAGCGTGAAGAAAATCGACAGCAGGACGGTTGAGTTCAGACTCAACAGCCCTGATGCGTCGTTCCTGTGGCACATGGCGACCCACTATGCGCCGGTGCTGTCGAAGGAGTATGCCGACCAGCTGACGGCGCAGGGACACCAGGAAGAGATGGACAGGCAACCCGTTGGCACCGGCCCTTATCAGCTCAGCGAATATCGCACCGGCCAGTACATCCGTCTGGCGCGCAATCCTCATTACTGGAAGGGTGTTCCGCGTCTGCAACAGGCGGTAATCGATCTGGGGTCTGGCGGTACCGGGCGGCTCTCCAAACTGTTAACCGGCGAATGCGATGTACTGGCCTATCCAGCGGCCAGCCAGCTCAGCATTCTGCGCGATGATCCGCGCCTGCGGATGACCCTGCGTCCTGGCATGAATATCGCCTATCTGGCTTTTAATACCCGCAAGCCGCCGCTCGACCGTCCTGAAGTGCGTCACGCGCTGGCGCTGGCAATCAACAATGAGCGGCTGATGGAGTCGATTTATTACGGCACCGCCGAAACGGCTGCCTCCATATTACCGCGCGCTTCCTGGGCCTATGACAATGATGCGCGTATTACCAGCTATGATCCGGATAAATCCCGGGCCGCGCTGGCGGCATTGGGCATCAGCGATTTGCATCTGCGACTGGTGGTGCCAGTGGCATCGCAGTCCTGGAATCCCAGCCCGCTTAAAACCGCCGAATTGTTACAGGCAGATCTGGCACAGGTTGGTGTGCGGCTGACGATTGTACCGGTAGAAGGCCGTTTCCAGGAGGCGCAGCTGATGGCGATGAATCATGATCTGACGCTGTCAGGCTGGGCCACTGACAGTAACGATCCTGACAGCTTCTTCCGTCCTCTGCTCAGCTGTGCGGCGATTCGCTCACAGACCAATTACGCGCACTGGTGCTCGCCGGCCTTTGACGAAACACTGCAGAACGCCCTGTTATCACAACAACTTTCGGGCCGCATCGACAGCTATGACAAAGCGCAACAGATTCTGGCACAGGAGTTACCGGTACTGCCGCTGGCATCCTCTTTGCGGCTCCAGGCGTTTCGTCATGATATCAAGGGGCTGGTGCTGAGTCCGTTTGGCAACGCCTCGTTTGCCGGGGTTTATCGTGAAGCTGATGAGGGGAGTAAATGATTATCTATATTTTGCGGCGCCTGCTACTGCTGCTCATTACCCTGTTTCTGCTGTCGCTGGTCAGCTTCAGCCTGAGCTATTTTACCCCTAATGCGCCACTGGAAGGCGCTGCACTCTCGGACGCCTGGTGGTTCTGGTTTAAAGGGATGCTGCAGTTTGATTTCGGCGTCTCCAGCACTAACGGTCAGGAGATTGGTTTACAGCTGCGCGAGGTGTTCCCGGCCACCATGGAGCTCTGTATCCTGGCGTTTCTGTTTGCGCTGCTGGTGGGCATTCCGCTGGGAATCTGTGCCGGTGTGATGCGCAACAAATGGCAGGATAAAACCATCAGTGCGCTGGCGCTGATTGGCTTTTCTGCGCCGATCTTCTGGCTGGCGCTGATTCTGACGCTCTTTTTCTCGCTGACGCTGGGCTGGCTGCCAGTGTCAGGTCGCCACGATCTGCTTTATCCGGTTCAGAACGTCTCTGGTTTTGCGCTGATTGACGCCTGGCTGAGTCGTTCGCCGTGGCGACATGAGATGATTATCAGTGTCCTCTCGCACCTTATTTTGCCGGTGCTGGTGCTGGCGATGGCACCGACAACAGAGGTGATACGTCTGCTGCGCAACAGCACCAGCGACGTGATGGACAAAAATTATGTCAAAGCGGCCGCCACGCGCGGTCTTTCACGCTTTACCGTCATCCGCCGCCACGTGCTGCATAACGCGCTGCCGCCGGTGATACCACGTCTTGGCTTGCAATTTTCCACCATGCTGACGCTGGCGATGATTACGGAGATGGTCTTTAACTGGCCTGGTCTGGGACGCTGGCTGATTAACGCGATTCGCCAGCAGGATTATGCGGCGATCTCAGCCGGTGTCATGGTTATTGGCGGACTGGTGATCCTGGTGAATGTAATTTCTGACGTCATTGGCGCGGCCATGAATCCGCTGAAACATAAGGAATGGTATGCCGTCCGATAATATCTACGCCGAAAAACGCCTGCCCAGCGCATTTCGTCAAAGCTGGCATCATTTCTACGGCAACCCGATTTCAATGGTCGGACTGTATGGCTTTGGCGCACTATTATTGCTCTGCCTGTTTGGCGGTCTGATAGCACCCTACGGTATTGACCAGCAGTTCCTGGGCTATCAGCTGCTGCCGCCCTCCTGGTCACGCTATGGCGATGTCTCGTTCTTTCTCGGGACTGACGATCTGGGTCGCGACGTACTGAGCCGCCTGCTGAGTGGCGCAGGCCCCACAGTGGGTTCTGCGATTCTTGTGACGCTCTCCGCCACCCTCGGGGCGCTGGTGTTGGGCGTGCTGGCGGGCATGACGCACGGTATCCGCTCGGCCGTCATGAACCATGTCCTGGACACCCTGCTCTCGATTCCGTCGCTGTTGCTGGCGATTATCGTGGTGGCGTTTCTCGGGCCACGACTCGAACATGCGCTGCTGGCCGTCTGGCTGGCATTGATGCCACGTCTGGTCCGCGAAATATACAGCGCCGTGCATGATGAGCTGGAAAAGGAGTATGTGGTGGCTGCTCGCCTTGATGGCGCTCGCGGTCGCAACATTCTGCGCTATGCCATATTGCCCAATATTCTGCCGCTGCTGATTACCGAAATAACCCGCGCGCTGTCGATGGCCATTCTGGACATTGCCGCACTTGGCTTTCTCGACCTTGGCGCGCAGTTGCCTTCGCCAGAATGGGGCGCGATGCTCGGCGATTCACTGGAGCTGATCTACGTCGCACCCTGGACCGTTATGCTGCCCGGCGTGGCGCTGATGGTGAGCGTATTAATTGTTAACCTGCTCGGTGACGGCATCCGTCGCGCCGTCGAAGCGGGAGTGGAATAAATGCCGTTACTCGATATCCGTAATCTCACCATTGAATTTATGACCGCTGACGGGCCGGTCAAAGCCGTTGACCGCGTTAATCTGACGCTGGGCGAAGGCGAAGTCCGGGGACTGGTCGGAGAATCCGGCTCCGGCAAGAGTCTGGTCGCCAAAGCTATCTGCGGCGTCACCAACGATAACTGGCGTGTTACCGCTGACCGCATGGTGTTTGATGATGTGGACCTGCTGCGCTTATCGCCGCGCGAGCGTCGTCGCATTATCGGACACAACGTCTCAATGATTTTTCAGGAGCCGCAATCCTGTCTGGATCCCTCAGAGAGCATTGGTCGCCAGCTGATGCAGGTGATCCCGCGCTGGACGTACAAAGGGCCATGGCTGAAACGCTTCTGGTTCTGGCGCAAAACCCGCGCTATCGAACTGCTGCATCGCGTCGGCATTAAAGATCACAAAGATATTATGCGCAGCTTCCCTTATGAGCTGACTGAAGGTGAGTGCCAGAAAGTGATGATCGCCATTGCGCTGGCTAACCAGCCGCGCCTGCTGATTGCGGATGAACCAACAAATGCCATGGAACCGACCACCCAGGCGCAGATTTTCCGCCTGCTGAGCCGTCTCAACCAGAATAACAACACCACTATTCTGCTGATCAGCCATGACCTGCGCACAATGAGTCAGTGGGCAGATCGAATCAACGTGATGTACTGCGGTCAGACGGTGGAAACCGCCCAGAGCGAAGATTTGATGAGTACGCCGCATCACCCTTATACCCAGGCGCTGATTCGGGCCATGCCCGATTTTGGGCGCGCCCTGCCGCACAAAAGTCGTCTTAATACCCTGTCAGGCGCGATTCCGTCGCTGGAGAGTTTACCGATTGGCTGTCGTCTGGGGCCTCGCTGTCCCTATGCCCAGCGTAAATGTATCGAAACGCCACGGCTCACCGGCAGCAAAACCCATCTCTACGCCTGTCATTTCCCGCTGAATATGGAGGGCCAGTAACATGGAGACCCTGCTGGAAGTGCGCAACCTGAGTAAAACCTTTCGCTATCGTACGGGCTTGTTTCGCCGTCAGCACGTTGAAGCAGTGAAATCGGTAAGCTTTACCCTGCGTGAGAAACAGACGCTGGCGATTATCGGCGAAAACGGTTCGGGTAAATCCACCCTGGCGAAGATGCTCAGCGGCATGGTCGCCCCCACTGAAGGTGAGATTCTGATTGACGATCATCCGCTGACCTTCGGCGATTATGGCTATCGCAGTCAGCGCATACGCATGATTTTTCAGGATCCCTCAACCTCACTGAATCCGCGACAGCGCATCAGTCAGATCCTGGAGTTTCCATTGCGGCTCAATACCGAGCTGAATGCGGAGGAGCGCGAGAAACGCATTATTGCTACGCTTCGCCAGGTTGGCTTACTGCGCGATCATGCCGGGTACTATCCTCACATGCTGGCCCCCGGTCAGAAACAGCGTCTGGGCCTGGCGCGTGCGTTGATCCTCCAGCCTAAAGTCATTGTGGCCGACGAAGCGCTGGCCTCGCTGGATATGACTATGCGATCTCAGCTGGTGAATCTGATGCTGGAACTGCAGGAGAAGCACGGGATCGCCTACATTTATGTCACGCAGCATCTGGGCATGATGAAGCACATCAGCGATAAAGTGCTGGTGATGCATCAGGGCGAAGTGGTCGAGCGCGGCGGCACGGCGGACGTGCTGGCCTCCCCGCTGCATGATCTGACACGACGGCTGATCAGCAGCCACTTTGGCGAAGCACTGAGTGCCGAAGCCTGGCGGCGTGAGCGCTGATTTTTGCTGCATATCGCGGAAATTGCGGGGCGATTTACCTGATTTATGAGAGACGTGCTAGAATCCGCACGTCGATTAACGTCGGTCGCTTACTTTTTAATCATGCGGCCGCCAACTACAATGACCATAAGGATTACAGCTATGGGTTTTCTTTCCGGTAAGCGCATTCTGATTACTGGCGTTGCCAGTAAACTTTCCATCGCCTACGGTATTGCACAGGCGATGCACAAACAGGGCGCAGAACTGGCTTTCACCTACCAGAACGACAAGTTAAAAGGTCGTGTGGAAGAGTTTGCCAAAGAGTTGGGTTCAGACATCGTGCTGCCATGTGACGTAGCTGAAGATGAGAGCATCAAATCTCTGTTCACTGAACTGGCAAAAACCTGGCCAAAATTTGACGGTTTCGTTCACTCTATCGGTTTCGCGCCTGGCGACCAGCTGGTAGGCGACTACGTGAACGCCGTGACTCGTGAAGGCTTTAAAATCGCGCATGATATCAGTGCTTACAGCTTCGTCGCGATGGCCAAAGAGTGCCGCGAGATGCTGAATCCACAGTCTGCGCTGCTGACCCTCTCATACCTGGGTGCTGAGCGCGCAATCCCGAACTACAACGTGATGGGTCTGGCGAAAGCGTCGCTGGAAGCTAACGTGCGTTATATGGCGAACGCCATGGGGCCGGAAGGCGTGCGTGTTAACGCCGTTTCTGCGGGTCCAATCCGCACCCTGGCAGCTTCAGGCATCAAAGATTTCCGTAAGATGCTGGCGCATTGCGAAGCGGTCACCCCGATTCGCCGTACTGTCACCATTGAAGATGTCGGCAACTCAGCAGCATTCCTCTGCTCTGATCTGGCTGGCGGCATCACCGGTGAAGTGGTACACGTTGATGGCGGCTTTAGCATCGCTGCAATGAACGAGCTGGAACTGAAATAAGTTCTGCAAGGGCGAGCCTGGCTCGCCCTTCTCTTTATCCCCGCCTCGCTCTTCCTGCCTGATTTCACTCCCGTTATACCGTAACGCTATTAATTATCACCGATCATTCTTTTGCCCCGGCCTGCCCATCAGCGACGATAAGCCTGACCTTCGGTTTATGCACATTTTCAGATTTTGCCGCCTGCATGCCGAACCCGATTTTGCAAAAGGATTGATCATGGAACAACGCCGCTATCCGGGCCATAACCACTGGTTTTATGAAAGCCAGACCAGTCCACGTATTGCTCAGGCCGCACCGCTGGTGCCAGAGGCTGCCCACATTGATGACCGTTTTCTGCTGGGATGCTACGCCGATAACACCGTAGTGCAGTCACTGCTGAGCACGCATCAGCCGGCCCTGCTGGCCGCGCGCGATCTGGCACAACTGCTTTTTCCTGATCGCGTTAACAACTCACTCACCCATACACTAACGCTCTACGATCGCCTCAGCACTGCGCTAACCGTCGCGCAGGTCGCGGGCGTGCAGCGGTTGTGTAATCACTACTCTGCCCGATTAAATCCATTGCCCGGGCCCGACTCCTCACGCGAGAGTAATAATCGCCTGACCCAGATCACACAGTATGCCCGCCAGCTGGCGATGCAGCCTGAGCTCATCAACGCGAGCGCGATCACCGCCCTCGATGCGGTCGGCCTGACTGAACCCGATATTGTCACGCTGAATCAGGTGATCGGGTTTGTCAGTTACCAGGCACGCGTGGTTGCCGGATTGCAGGCGCTGCAGGGTCAGCCGGTACGCTGGCTGCCGGGCAGCTCCCTGCCCCCTGATGCTGATTCCACCGGTTTTGACCAGCCTGCCCGCTGGCAGCCCGTGCTGAAACCGCTGGAGTTGCGCTATGCCAGTGCTGAGCAGCTCGCTGCCGTTACCCGCTGTCAGTCTCTGCCCGGCATGCAGGAGGCGGTATGGCTGCTGGCCCATGATCCCTCGGCGCTCTATGGCTGGGCGCAGCTGTGTCAGCATCTTTCTCAGGAGGATACGCTGGCCGAGGCAACCGCTGCGCGTATTCTGGGCAGTCGCTGGGCGTTCCGGCTGCTGGACGGGAACGACATCCTGATTGAGGGTGTGGAGGAGACGGCGTCAAAAGGTGAAGAACAGCTGATTATTGCGCTGTCGGTCCAGCTGACCCGGTCACCTGAGCGATTCAGCGCCGCCCACCTGCAACCGCTGATGGAGGCAGGCTGGGAGGCTGAAGCGTTGTTCGCGCTAATACAGCGTGTTGCGCTAGGCAACTGGAACAGCCGCCTGTTTTACGCGCTGGGCGAGGCGAAGTAACTGCGTTATACCGGCAGCAGACCACGCGCTTCGTCGAAAAAGTGCTGTGCCAGCGGTGTGGCACGGCCAGGTTCGGCTATCACCAGTGCCGCCTGACGTGCCATCGGCGGCAGCGTAATGGCGCGCTGCTGCAGTCCCTGCAGTGAAGCGGGCAGCAGGTGACCAACCGGTGACACCAGCAACCCCAGCCCGACCTGCGCACACTGCATCAGTTGCATAATAGAGGCACTCTCAACGATCACTCGCGGCACCAGTGCCGCCTCGCGAAACGCCATATCAATGTAGCGGCGGAAATAGCGCGTGGGCTCCGCCAGACAAAGTGGCTGTTGAGCCAGTTCATCCAGCGTCAGCGGGGTTCCCCCCACCAGCTCGGGGAAATGGTCGGGATGGAATACAGCTTCAGCGCCCCGGTCTGCCAGCATCTCGGTCTGAAAATGGAGTTCCCGTAGCGTCGCCATCTCAAAAAAACCGATACCGACATCCACGGTGTGGCTATTGAGCGCTTCCAGCAGCTGATCAGCACTCAGCACCGCAATGCGGTAATCAAGCTGAGGATAACGCGCCTGCACCGCTTTCAGCAGCAACGGCAGCGCCATGCTGCACTGCGGCACCACGCCAACCCGCAGCGTGCCGTTTACCCCATGTTTCAGTGATTCAACTTCCAGCTTCAGCCCCTGATACACCGACACGATTTCCCGCGCCCAGGCCAGCACGCGATCGCCCTCTGGCGTAAATCCGGCAAAGTTATTGCTGCGGTTAATCAGCGGCAGGCCCAGCTCGCGCTCCAGGTTTTTCAGGCGCATTGAGAGGGTTGGCTGTGTAACAAAACTGGCTTCCGCGGCCCGCCCGAAATGGCGTTCACGCTCCAGATTACATAGGTAGATCAGTTGTTTAATGTCGATGTTATTTATCCATCTGCAGGTTAAAGCGTGTTTTCGTCACTGTCTCGCTGTCAGAGTCAACCCGAGTTAAGAGTGAGATGTTACCCTGCTTAACCATGGCGGTTTTAACCGCACGGTTCATTGGCGCAAGGGGAACGATGAATCAGCAACCGATGTGCCCTGAAAAAGCGGCAGAGCGTATGCCCCTCTACATCTTCACGACCGCTGTTTTCGCGGGTTTAGTGAATATGGCATTCAGCGCCAGACAGATTAAGCCGAACCCCACCGGTAGCAAAAAATCGTAGCCTAGCACCCGGTAAAGCCCGATTCCGGCTATTCCTCCTGCGAGGAAAGCCAGCAATGTCAGCGTGTGTAGTCGCAGCCGGTCCAGATAAAGCGGCGCATCTTTCGGCGAGGTTTTACGCCGCAGCACCTCAAACAGCATCGCCATTTCAATGCCGATGTCGGTCGCTGTGCCAGAAATATGGGTTGTACGAACACGTGCATTAGAGATCCGCGTAACAACCGCATTTTGCAACCCCATCAGGAAGCTCAGGCTCATGATTAACACCACGCCAGGTGACAGCGGCGGAAAGTGATTCTCGATCACGCCCAGCGCAATCAGCGCGGTGCCCTCCAGCAGGATGACAAACGCATAGATAGTGCGGATGTTTCTGCGGTGCCCGGCATTAATGACGAGGGTCGAAAACAGGGAACCGACAATAAATAACAGGACGATCGACAGAAAAAACAGGCCGGGCCCCAGATTCGCTTTTGCCAGATGATCGGACAACAGCGAGACATTCCCTGTCATGTTGGCTGAAAAAAAACCGACGATCTCAAAGGCTGCGGTATTCAGCGCGCCTGCAGCAGCGGCAAGCGTGCAGGCGAGTCGGGTATCGGCGCTATTGCTGCGGCCATGGGTGCTGGTTAGCATGACGACCCTGTGTTCAATGGAAAGCCTTATAATCCGCCGAATCTCTGCCCGCGACAAGGCGCTGCGTCAAACTCGCGCCTCTCTGCCATGCTTTGCTTAGCACGCTGCGCTGCATACACTCAGCGCAGAGTGGGCTGATTAATGCGTTGCCAGCCGGAAGGTGGAGACCGACTGCGTCAGGTACTGCACCTGCTCTTCCAGCGAGGCAGAGGCCGCCGCAGACTCCTGCACCAGCGCCGAGTTCTGCTGAGTAACGCTATCCATCTCGGTGACGGCCTGCTCAATCTGACCGATGCCGCGACTCTGTTCATCAGAGGCCGTGGAGATATGCTCCATCAGCAGATTGACGCGGCTGACCGAGGAGATAATCGCGCTCATGGCATCACCGGTCCGGCTGACCTGATCAGAACCGGCATGAATGATCGAAACCGATTCTGCTATCAGCCCTTCAATCTCTTTGGCAGCGGTGGCGCTGCGCTGGGCAAGATTACGCACTTCCCCTGCCACTACCGCAAAGCCACGTCCCTGCTCACCTGCACGGGCGGCTTCAACGGCTGCGTTCAGCGCCAGAATATTGGTCTGGAAAGCGATGCTGTCGATAACGGTCGTGATCTCTTCAATCTTCTTCGAGCTGGCATTAATCAACGCCATTGATGTCACCACTTCCTGCGAGACTTTTTCACCGCTCTCCGCATTCTTCACCGCTTCACTGGTCAGACGGCAGGCTTCAAAGACGTTTTCGGTATTCTGTTTCACCGTGGCGCCCAGTTGCTCCATGCTGGCCGCCGTTTCAGTCAGTGCGGCGGCCTGCTGTTCGGTACGCGAGGCAAGATCGATGTTACCCGCTGCAATCTCCTGCGAGGCGGTGGAAACGGAGCGGGTTGAATCACGCACCTGCAGAATAATGGTGGTCAGCGCACTGCGCATCTGCTCCAGTGAGCCCATCAGCAGCTGAATTTCGCTGCGTGAACCTGACCTGGCCGGTACCGTGGTATCCAGCACACCCGCCGCAATCAGTTTGCAGTGTTCCTGCGCGTCATTAAGCGGTGAAAGTACGTAGCGCTTCATGAAGATGTAAATGGCAATAATAATGGCAAAAAACAGGACGCCAAACAGCCCAAGCAGCGTAATGCCGGCGGTGAAGTGACTCTGGGCATCGCTGTTCAGCTTTTTAGCATACGTTTCATGCTGGGCCAGCACCCGATCCAGAATGATTTCGTACTGGCGATCAAGGCGAACCACGTTAGGGATCTGACTTTTAAAGCGCACCTGATCATGCGCCTCAGCGGCATCAATTAAGGGTTGTAGTCCCTGCTGACGATAGGCCAGATAAGCCTGACTATAGGCGTCAGCTTCGGCTTCTTCGCCTGGCAGACGCGGCGCATTCATGTAGGCCTGAAATGCGGCATCCGCTTTACCGGCTACGGTCCGCACACTGTCCAGCGTGGCGGGATTGTTTGCGTCGCTGCCCTCAATCTCCTTCATATATTCCATCAGACGGACACGCAGCGTTCGGCTGTGGTTGATCGGGTCAATCACTGAGAGCACCACACGGATCTCTTTGTTAACCGCATTCAGGGAGTGATTGCTCTGAATCAGGAGCCAGGTACTGATTGCCACGCTGGTCAGAAACAAGGCCAGCAGGAAGGAAAATATCATCAGGGAAGATTTTTTTAACGACATTGCGGTGTTCCAGTAATGAGGGGATTAATCGCTATATCGGCAGAAAGAGGTGCCCCATTAGGGTAAGGATTTTTTTAGTTACAATAGGCGGGTTGGCAGTGGTCAGTATCTCCACCAGGAATGGTGCAAACCGCCCGCTGCACCGGGCGGTTAACGTGATGCTCACGCCTGAAATGGGCTGGGGTTATGCAACACCCAACGCCATTTTCACCTCATTTGCGATCTTCTCAACCTGCGGGCCATAGATCACCTGAATATCGTGCTCGCTGACACGATTAACACCGTTCGCACCGGTGCTCATCAGCGTCTGATCAACCACCTGATTCATCTCTTTAACCCGAACCCGCAGACGGGTAAAGCAGCAATCGACATCCTCAATGTTGGCCTGCCCACCCAGTCCGCTAATAATCACCTGCGTGCGTTCATCCGCGGTCACCTGTTGCGGTTTTTCATCCTCCGACTCCCGGCCCGGTGTTTCCACATTCATTCGGGTAATCACCAGCCGGAAAGCGTAGTAGTAGATCGGCGCATAGATTACGCCCAGCGCCAGCGTCCACCACCAGTGGGTTTTCGCCCCGCCCAGCATGCCGAACACCACCAGGTCGATGACGCCGCCCTGCACGTTGCCGATCATCAGATGCAGCATCGACATCAGCATAAACGACAGGCCGGTCAGGAAAGCATGCAGCAGGTAGAGCACTGGCGAGACAAAGATAAAGCAGAACTCCAGCGGTTCCGTGATGCCGGTGGTGAATGAGGTCAGTGCGCCCGCCATCACCAGCGCTTTGACCCGCTGTTTATGTTCAGGCCGCGCGGTGTGATAGATCGCCAGTGCCGCCGCGGGCAGGCCAAACATCATGACCGGAATCTTGCCCTGCGCCAGAAACTGCGTGGCGGTGCGCAACGTCTCATCGGGGATCGACCCCGGATGGGTCAGCGAGGCGTTGAAGATGTTCAGCGCGCCGACAACCGTCTGGCCATCGACCACGGCCATGCCGCCAATGGGTGTAAAGCGCACGGTTTCATTGAGAATATGATGCAGGCCGGTGGGGATCAGGATGCGCTCAAAAGCCCCCAACAGAAAAGCACCATACTGGCCGCTTTTACCAATCATCTGTCCAATCCAGGCGATGCCATTGCCAATGGTCGGCCAGATCAGCGCCAGTAACACGCCAATCAGCGGCAGACAGACCACGGTAATGATCGGCACAAAACGCCGTCCGCCAAAAAAGCTGATTGCCGTGGGCAGTTGCTGCGTGTAAAAACGATTGTGCAGCGCCACCGTGATCAGTCCGGCAATGACCCCACCCAGCACGCTCATGTTGTAAGTGAAGACACCCAGCATGTTGATGTACTCCGCCGAGGTCATCATGGCGGTGGTCTGATCCATTCCCGCCTGCTGCAGGGCTGCCGGAGTGGTCGTCGCCGCCGTAATCCCTTTCGCCGCCAGCGTGGCGCTGATGCCGACGTTCATCACGATGTAGCCGATCACTGCGGCAAAGGCGGCCGTGGGTTTTTCTGCTTTAGCCAGGCCGATGGCACTCGCTACCGCAAAGAAGACGGGCAGATTAGCAAAGAGCGCGCCCGCCACTTTGCGAATAAAGCCAATGATTATCTGGGGAATCTGCATCTGCGCAAAGGCATCGCCGGTTACCGCCGGATTCTGCATCGCCGCCGCCAGTCCGAGAAAAATACCGGCGGCCGCGATGACTGAGATGGGCATCATCAATGCTTTGCCAAACGCATGGATCTGGCTGGTCAGCTGTTTCATGGCGTCACGCTCTCTCTGATTGTGAACAGCAAGTATTAGCCTGTTGTCAGCAGAACTCCCGTTATCGGCCGGTTTAAGGCGGGTAAAATCTGAGCACCATCACATTTAAGGCCTGTTCACGATAAACGCCAGCTATCGCACCATTATGTCAATCAATTAGACAAGGTATAACGATAGCTGCAGACTTCCTTTCACCATCAGGCTATAACCTGATAACAAACACCAAACAATAATGCCTACTATAAAAGCCTGCACTCACTATGAAATTTAAACGCCAAATCAAACCCTATCGCGCGGCTGCGGGCGGCTGGGGTTCTCTGGAAGCCACCACGCGTTTCGTGCTTGACAGCAAAGCGGCCCTGAAAAATATGCGCAACCTGATGCGCATGAATAAAGCACGCGGTTTTGACTGTCCGGGCTGCGCCTGGGGTGATGACAACAAAAGTACCTTCAGCTTCTGCGAAAACGGGGCCAAAGCGGTCACCTGGGAAGCGACGCGCCGCATGGTCGACACCGACTTTTTTGCTAAACACAGCGTAACCACGCTCTATACCCAGAGTGATTACTTCCTGGAGTATCAGGGGCGTCTGACTCATCCGCTGCGCTATAACGCGGAAACTGACCACTATGAGCCGATCAGCTGGGAAGATGCGTTTGCGCTGATCGCGCAGCACATCAAGGCGATGGATCATCCGAATCAGATGGAGCTTTACACCTCCGGTCGCGCCAGCAACGAAGCCTCCTGGCTCTATCAGCTGTTTGGTCGCCTGATGGGAACCAATAACTTCCCTGACTGCTCGAATATGTGCCACGAAGCCAGCGGCACCGGTCTGAAGCGCAGTATTGGCGTCGGTAAAGGCACGATTCGTCTGGATGATTTCGATCACGCCGATGCGATTTTCGTCTTCGGTCAGAATCCCGGCACCAACCATCCGCGTATGCTGCACAGCCTGCGTCATGCTGCCGATCATGGTGCGAAGATCGTCACCTTTAATACCCTGCGCGAGCGCGGCCTGGAGCGTTTTGCCGATCCGCAGAAGCCGCTGGAAGTCGTCACTTCAAAAGCGGGTAACATCAGCTCGTCTTATTATCAGCCCAATCTGGGTGGTGATATGGCGGCGGTGCGCGGCATGGTGAAATCCCTGCTGGAGACCCATCGCGCGCGTCTGGCAGCCGGTGAAAGTGGCCTGTTTGACCAGACCTTTATCAATGCTAAAACCAATGGCATTGAGGCCTATCTGGATGCGGTGGATAACACCAGCTGGATGCAGATTGTGGCGCAGTCTGGCCTGACGCAGGCGCAGATCCGTGAAGCGGCGGCGATTTACCAGAGCGCTGACCGGGTGATTTGTACCTGGGCAATGGGCATCACCCAGCACAAACACTCGGTAGACACGGTTCGCGAAATCACCAACCTGCAGTTGCTGTTTGGTCAACTGGGCAAAAAAGGCGCAGGCCTCTGCCCGGTTCGCGGTCACAGCAACGTGCAGGGTAACCGCACCATGGGGATTGATGAGAAACCGGCTAAAGCGTTCCTGGACGCGCTGGGTAATCATTTCAATTTCGAGCCACCACGTGCCGCGGGCCATAACACCGTTGAAGCGCTGAACGCGATGCTGCGTGATGAAGTCAAAGTGCTGATCGCGCTGGGTGGCAACCTGGCTGCGGCTGCGCCGGATTCACCGCGCACCGAAGAAGCGATGTCACGCTGTGGTCTGACTGTGCATATCAGTACCAAACTGAATCGCAGCCATCTGGTGCCGGGTCATGAAGGGCTGATTCTGCCGACGCTGGGCCGCACCGAACGCGATCTGCAGGCGACCGGCAATCAGTTTATTACCGTGGAAGACTCCTTTAGCATGGTGCACGCCTCTGAAGGGATTGGTATTCCGCTGGCGGAAACACAGCGTTCTGAGACCTGGATTGTTGCCGGTATCGCGCAGGCGGTGCTGGGTGATGAGAAAGTGAAATGGCGCGAGCTGGCCGGTGATTACAACCTGATTCGTGAGCATATCGCGGCAACGATTCCGGGCTTTGCCGACTTCAATGCGAAATGTGATATCCCCGGCGGTTTCTACCTGGGTAATGCCGCTGCCGAGTTGCGCTTCAATACGCCGAGCCAGAAAGCAGAGTTCAATGCCGCGGCGCTGCCGACCTCGCTGTTCCCGAATCTGGATCAAGAGGTCCCTTTCACTCTTCAGACGCTGCGTTCACATGACCAGTACAACACAACGATTTACGGCCTTGATGACCGTTACCGTGGCGTGTTTGGTCAGCGCGAAGTGGTGTTCATCAACCCGGATGATATGACAGACCTTGGTTTCACCGAAGGTCAGAATGTCGATATCGAGACACTCTGGAATGATGGCATTACCCGTCGCGTCAGCGGCTTCAAACTGGTTCCCTATAATATTCCGCGCGGTAATCTGGCGGCTTATTACCCGGAAACCAACCCGCTGGTGCCGCTGAACAGCTTTGGTGATGGCAGTGGCACACCGACCTCTAAGTCGGTGCCGGTGAAGCTGGAACTGTCAGCGGCACTGCCTGAACAGCGCATTGCCTGACCTCCCTTTCACTCCTCTCTGAAAAGCCGGTTCGTCCGGCTTTTTGCCTTGCCGCGCGCCGCCGAATCGCGTAAAACTGTCAGCCGCAATCAGGCCACGAAACGTAAAAATTATGTTCCAGGATAACCCGCTGCTCGCGCAGCTGAAACAGAAGCTCCATTCGCAAACGCCTCGAGCTGAAGGCGTCGTTAAAGGCACCGAAAAAGGCTTCGGCTTTCTGGAAGTCGATGCGCAGAAAAGTTACTTCATTCCGCCCCCGCAGATGAAGAAAGTGATGCATGGCGACCGTATTACCGCTGTGATCCATAGCGAGAAAGATCGCGAAAGCGCTGAGCCGGAAACGCTGGTTGAGCCGTTCCTGACCCGCTTTGTTGGTCGGGTGCAGAAGAAAGACGATCGCCTGTCGATTGTGCCGGACCATCCCCTGCTGAAAGATGCGATTCAGTGTCGCCCCGCACGCGATGTCAGCCATGAGTTTGAGAATGGCGACTGGGCAGTAGCAGAAATGCGTCGCCATCCGTTAAAAGGCGATCGCGGCTTCTATGCCGAACTTACCGATTTTATTGTCAAAGCTGATGATCATCTTGCTCCGTGGTGGGTGACGCTGTCGCGTCACAACCTTGAGCGTGAAGCACCTGATGTCAGCTTTGGCGAGATGATGGATGAAAACCTGACGCGTGAAGATCTGACCGCGCTGGATTTCGTCACCATCGACAGCGCCAGCACCCAGGATATGGATGATGCGCTCTATGCAGAAGCACAGGACGACGGCACCCTGCGTCTGACTATCGCTATCGCCGATCCGACCGCCTATGTGGCAGAGGGCAGTCAGCTTGATAAGCTGGCGGCACAGCGTGCGTTTACCAACTACCTGCCGGGCTTTAATATCCCGATGCTGCCGCGCGAACTCTCTGATGATGTCTGCTCGCTGCGTCCGAATGTGCGTCGTCCGGCGCTGGCCTGCCGCGTCACGGTAGCTGCCGATGGCACCCTGGGTGATGACGTCGAGTTCTTTGCTGCCTGGATCGAGTCTAAAGCCAAGCTGGCTTATGACGATGTCTCTGACTGGCTGGAAAACAGCGGCACATGGCAGCCAGAAAGCGAGGCAATTGCTGAACAGATTCGCTTGTTGCACCGCCTTTGCCTGGCGCGCAGCGAGTGGCGTCAGACCCACGCGCTGGTGTTTAAGGACCGTCCGGATTACCGCTTCCTGCTCGGTGATAAAGGCGAAGTGCTGGAAATTGTGGCTGAACCTCGCCGCATCGCTAACCGTATTGTTGAAGAGTCCATGATTCTGGCCAACGTCTGCGCGGCAAAAGTGCTGCGTGATCGTCTGGGCTTTGGTATTTACAACGTGCATGCCGGTTTCGATGCCACCAATGCTGAACAGGCTGCCGCGGTACTGGCCAATCACGGTATTACCGTGGATGCGCAGGCGATCACCACACTGGAAGGTTTCCGTGTGCTGCGTCGTGAGCTGGACGCCCTGCCGACCCAGTTCCTTGATAGCCGTATCCGTCGTTTCCAGACTTTCGCTGAGATCAGCACCGAGCCCGGCCCGCACTTCGGTCTGGGTCTGGAGGCTTACGCCACCTGGACCTCACCGATTCGTAAGTTCGGCGACATGATCAACCATCGTCTGCTTAAAGCAATTATTCGCGGTGAGTCGATCGCACGTCCGGATGATGCGGTGACGGTAACGATGAGTGAACGCCGTCGCCTGAACCGGATGGCGGAACGTGACGTTGGTGACTGGCTCTACGCCCGTTATCTGGCACCCTTTGCGGCTACCGATCGTCGTTTCAGCGCCGAGATTATCGACGTGTCGCGTGGCGGCATGCGTGTTCGCCTGGTCGAGTTTGGTGCGGTTGCCTTTATCCCGGCACCGTTCATTCACGCGGTGCGTGATGAGCTGGTCTTAAGTCAGGAGAATGGCAGCGTACAGATCAAAGGTGACGTGGTTTACCGTGTGACCGACGTGATTGATGTCACCATCGCCGAAGTCCGCATGGAAACTCGCAGCGTCGTGGCCCGGCCCGCCGTCTGAATGTCGCGTATTTAAGCGCTGACACAAGCGGGATAACGCTGGTTATCCCGCCCTTTCCCGCCCCGTTCTGATTGCAAAAAAGTTAAATTTGTACCCCGCTTCACACTTCTCCACTGATTAACTTTCACTTACATTCCATTACATTAAGTTTAACTCGTTGTTTTCGATCGCTTTCCTCTCGGTCCTCACAAGGAGTTAGTCATGAAGAACGTCAAAACCAGTGTGATCTGGTTAGTGGTGGCGTTAATCGGCGCGGGCGCTTTCGCCATGCTGGCCCTCAGCCGCGGCGAACACGTCAATGCAGTCTGGCTGGTGATCGCCGCTGTCGCCTGTTACAGCATCGCTTACCGCTTCTACAGCCTGTTTATCGCCCGCAATATTTTTGAACTGGACGACCGCCGGATGACGCCTGCCGAGCGGCTGAGCGACGGGCTTGATTATGTTCCCACCAATAAATGGGTGCTGTTTGGCCACCATTTCGCGGCCATTGCGGGCGCCGGTCCTCTGGTCGGTCCGATTCTGGCCGCGCAGATGGGGTTTCTGCCGGGCACTATCTGGATTCTGGTCGGGGTGATGCTGGCAGGCGCGGTTCAGGATTTCCTGATCCTGTTTATCTCGACCCGCCGTGATGGCCGTTCGCTGGGTGAAATGGCGCGGCAGGAGCTGGGCGCATTCGCCGGTGTCGTGACGATGCTCGGCGCGCTGGGCGTGATGATCATCATCCTGTCGGCGCTGGCGCTGGTCGTCGTGAAGGCACTGGCGAACAGCCCGTGGGGGTTGTTCACTATCGCGGCCACCATTCCGATTGCGCTGTTTATGGGCGTCTACATGCGCTTTATCCGCCCCGGTAAAATCGCCGAAGTGTCATTGATTGGCTTTGTGCTGATGATGGCGGCGATTATTTATGGCGGCGACGTGGCACAACATCCGTACTGGGGCCCCTTCTTTACCCTGAAAGGCACCTCGCTGACCTGGGTTCTCGTCATCTATGGCTTTATTGCTTCTGTGCTGCCGGTCTGGCTACTGCTGGCACCGCGCGACTACCTCTCCACTTTTCTTAAAATTGGCGTGATTGTCGGCCTGGCGGTGGGCATTGTCTTTGCCATGCCAGAGATGAAAATGCCAGCAGTGACCAAATTTATCGACGGTACCGGTCCGGTATTCTCCGGCGCGATGTTCCCGTTCCTGTTCATTACCATTGCCTGCGGAGCAATCTCAGGCTTCCATGCGCTGGTCTCCAGCGGCACTACACCAAAACTGGTGGAGAGGGAGAGTCATATCCGCTTTATTGGCTATGGCGCGATGCTGATGGAGTCTTTTGTGGCGATCATGGCGCTGATTTGTGCCTCGGTGCTGGATCCCGGCGTCTATTTTGCCATGAACTCCCCTGCCGCGCTGATTGGTACCACCGTTGAGAGCGCCTCTCAGGTCATTAATGGCTGGGGCTTTGTGGTCACGCCAGAAATGCTGAGTGGCATCGCCCGCGATGTCGGTGAAGGTTCCATTCTCTCTCGCGCAGGCGGCGCACCTACCTTCGCAGTGGGAATGGCCCATATTATTACCGAGATCTTCAACAGTCGGGCGATGATGGCATTCTGGTATCACTTCGCCATTCTGTTTGAAGCGCTATTTATCCTGACCGCGGTCGATGCCGGTACCCGCGCCTGCCGCTTTATGGTGCAGGATCTGGTGGGAACAGTGGTGCCTTCTATGGCGAACAACCGTTCCTGGCTGGGTAATATGGCGGGCACGACAGTCGCCGTTGCAGGCTGGGGTTTCTTTGTTTATCAGGGCGTGGTCGACCCGCTGGGCGGCATTAATACCCTGTGGCCACTTTTTGGTATCGGCAATCAGATGCTGGCCTCGATGGCGCTGATTCTCGGTACTGTGGTGCTCTTCAAAATGAAAAAACAGCGTTACGCCTGGGTGACGATTCTGCCGACCGTCTGGTTGTTTATCACCTCAATGACCGCGGGCTGGCAGAAAATCTTCCATGAGAAACCTTCTATCGGTTTCCTGGCGCAGGCGAATAAATTTCGCAAAGGGCTGGATGAAGGCGTGATCATCGCGCCAGCAAAAAGCGTGGCGGATATGCAGACCATCGTGTTCAGCAATCAGATTAACGCCGCGCTTTGTGCTTTCTTTATGCTGGTGGCGGTCACCATGCTGATCTCGGCATTCTTTGTCATTCGTCGTGCACTGAACAGCTCGGTGCCGACCACCCGCGAGACGCCGGTAGCAATGCGCAACAAGGAGGTGCGCCATGTCTGATGCTATTCATCAGGTCCACCGTCCACACTGTGACTGGCAGATTCTGCACTGTAATGTGATTGCTGCTTCTCCGCCGCAGAGGTTTAGCTGGCGGGGATTCTGGCGCGGCCTGCAACAATGTTTTCGCTTAATGGTCGGGGTGCAGGATTATCAAAAATATCTGCAGCATATGCGACGGCATCATCCCGGGCAGGCGCCGATGAGTGAGCGCGATTTTCACCGTTATTGCCTGGATGCGCGCTTCCCCAGCCAGGCCGGTAAACTGGGCAAATGTCCCTGCTGAACGCACTGAACAGCCCCGCACCGTCGGGGCTTTTTTGTGCCATTCTTATCTGGATGGGAAAATATATTTGGTTTGCACCTTGTGCTTGCCTCAGATGATGAATACTGTTGCTAAAATAATGAGATAACGCCTGCAGAGCACTTCCCGGAGGAAGTTTCCATGACCGATGAACAAGGGCAAACGTTGTTGTACACCCTTTTTGGTACAACCAGCCCTCATTGGCGTCTGACCGCGGACAGCGATGCATTGCATTTTGCCGAAGATGAGTCGTCACAAACTAATATCGCCCTGCCGCTGACACCCGGCCAGGCTGCAATGATCCGCGCAATGCCCGTCATTACTTCAAGTATCAATCTGACCATGTCCCTGCAAGGCATTGATGTGCCAATGCATTTTGTCGGACGTAAAGTGAACCAGGCCTCCTGGGCCGGAACCGCTTCTGCCTGGGGAGATACGTCTGCGGTCGCCCGTGACCTGACCCTGGGCCTTTCATTCGCCGAACAGGTGGTTTCTGAAGCTAATTCAGTGATTGTTATCCTCGATCAGCGGGGCAATATTCAGCGTTTTAACCGCCTGAGTGAAGAATATACCGGTCTGAATGAACATGAAGTTATAGGCCGAAATGTCTTTCAGTTGTTTATGACCCGGCAGGAAGCCTCACAGTCGCGGCGCAACATTGCAGGCTTCTTCCGTGACGGTAACTCGTACGAGGTGGAGCGCTGGGTTAAAACCAAAAAGGGCCAGCGACTGTTTCTGTTTCGTAATAAGTTTGTTCACAGCGGCAGCGGCAAAAATGAAATTTTCCTCATCTGTTCTGGTACAGACATTACCGAGGAGCGACGTGCCCAGGAACGCCTCCGGGTGCTGGCAAACACCGATACGGTCACCGGTTTACCTAATCGCAACGCCATTCATCAGCAGATTAGCCTGGCGCTGGAGCGCGCCGGGCATGATGAGACCGGTGTCGTCTATCTCGATCTCGATAATTTCAAAAAAGTGAACGACGCCTACGGTCATATGTTCGGCGATCAATTACTGCAGGCGGTCTCTCTCGCGATTCTTAGCTGTCTGGGTAAGGACCAGACGCTTGGCCGTCTGGGTGGCGATGAGTTTGTGGTGCTGGCTGAACACACCAGCCAGGCTGCGCTGGAGGCGATGTCCTCCCGCATTCTTGAGCGCCTGCGACAGCCTTTCCGTATCGGACTGATTGAAGTTTACAGTGGCTGTTCCATCGGTATCGCTTTCGCACCGCTGCATGGCGAAGATAGAGAGAGCCTGATTCGTAACGCGGACACCGCGATGTATCACGCTAAAGAGAATGGTCGCGGCAAGTTCTGTGTCTTTGCCGCCGAGATGAACCAGCGGGTCTTTGAGTATCTGTGGCTGGACACCAACCTGCGCAAGGCGCTTGAACTCGATCATCTGCTGGTACATTACCAGCCTAAGATTGATAGCGATGGACAGGTTCGCAGCGCCGAGGCATTAGTACGCTGGAACTCACCAGAGCGTGGTATGGTTTCGCCCGCAGATTTTATTCCCTATGCCGAAGAGTCAGGGCTGATTGTGCCGCTGGGACGCTGGGTAATGCTCAACGTGCTTCAGCAGATTATCGTCTGGCGTCAGCAGGGTATTTTCCTGCGCGTCGCTGTCAATGTGTCTGCCCGTCAGCTGCTCGACCAAAGTATCTACACCGATCTGAAACAGGCACTGCATGAGGCGAATATCACTGATTGTCCGATTGATATTGAGCTCACAGAAAGTTGTCTGATTGAGAATGAAACTGAAGCGCTGAAGCTGATGAAACAGTTTCAGGAGCTGGGCGCACAGGTTCATCTGGATGATTTTGGCACCGGTTACTCTTCGCTTTCTCAGCTCGCACGTGTGCCGATCAATGCGATTAAGCTCGATCAAAGCTTTATCCGCGACATCAATAAACAGCCGGTATCACAATCGCTGGTGCGTGCAATCGTCGCCGTCGCTAAGGCGCTTGATTTGCAGGTGATTGCAGAAGGTATTGAGACGCCGGATGAAGAGAAGTTCGTGCTTAAAAGTGGTGTTGATGGGCGTCAGGGTTACTATTACGCAAAACCAATGCCCGCGGAACAATTTGGGCATTGGCTGGCTAAGCATCCTGCCCGCGTTTAATGCTGGTCCGGATTAACCCGCTTTACGCAGTGATGCGCTGTGGCGGTTTTGTAACTGTACCAGGCGTTCCATGTAAGCAATATCTTTAGGTTCGATAGTAAACGCGTAATCGACCCAATCTTCTGTGATATCCATGAGCTCAGCGCGTGACAATTGCAGCACGCGCTGGCGCGCTTTCAGCATCGCCCGCACGCCATTGAGTTTAGGCCGTAACGTGTCGATAAAGGTGCGAGTGGCACGATAGCTGTCGCCTGGCTGGAAGACCTTATCGACCAGTCCACGCGTCTCATACCACTCAGCGCTGTGAGACTCCCCTTCACAAATCAGCTCTTCGGCCAGTTTCATGCCGGAACGACGTGCCACCAGTGAGTAGCCGCCCATACCAGGGAACAGGTTAAAAGCAATTTCCGGGAAGCCCATCCGTGCATTGTTTTGCGCCAGAATGAAGTGATGCGCCAGCGCCGCTTCGAATCCGCCGCCTAACGCACTGCCCTCGATCATCGCCAGCGTCACCGCGCCTGTATCAAAACCGCGTGCTGCAGAATGGATGCAGTCCACGCAGGCACGCGCATAAGCCCGGAGCGCCTCGCGGCGGTTGTTGCGAATGCACTCAACAAAGAAGCGCAGATCGCCACCGGCGTTGAACATTTGCGGTACCAGTGACCCGGTGACCCAGAAATCGATTGGCAGGCCGGAACGCTGAGCGGCGTAGCTCAGGTTCATGATCTCCTCAATCAGTTCATGGTTGAAACTCGGACGGGGCTGTGCACGCAACATCATCCACATGGTACGACGCCCTTCTTCGTAATAGGCGACTAACTGCGTGGTATTGCCGACTTCGGTAAATAATCTGCACGTTGCTTGGTTAATAACTGTCATTGTCTCATCCTCTGTTTATATTTTGATGCGTTAAATACGCCACATCAGCGTAATGCAGAGTGAGGCCAGACCAAATGAGAGATTGATTTACAACACAAAATCCAGAGTGATCCCCGACTGGCGCGCCGGGGATTGATTAGGCAGGTTACTTAATAGCGGCACGCTGCCCGACGGCAACATGGAGACGCTTAAGGCGTTTTGAATAGATAGCGGTGATAATGGGCACCAGCACTGAGGTCACAATGACAGATGTGGCAACCAGCGCCGTTGCGGCAGGCGCAACCGGTTTAAACTGCGGCAACATCTCGGCAATCAGTACGGGTGTCGCCACTGCGGCGCCTGCCGTACTGGATGCGGCTATACCGGCCGTGCCATCCCCGCCGCCAATCAGCCGGTCGGCCAGAATAAGCGGGATACCTGTAATGATGATCACGGCGATGCCCAGCATGATGCCCAGCAGTCCGGTTTCCGCAATCACACCCAGGTTAATGGTGTTACCCAGCGCAAAAGCGAAAAAAGGAATCAGCGTATGTACCGCTTTTCCGAAGAAGTCACGCAATTCCGGATCAAGATTCCCTAATGCAAATCCGACCACAAACGGCAGGACAGCGCCCACAAACACGTGTGGCTCGAATGAGGCGATACCCGCAGTACCCAGAATAACCATGGTCATTAATGGCCCGGACTCCAGTGACATCAGCACAAACGCGCCAGCCTCCTCTTTGGAACCGTATTGCTGCATGATCGAGGCATACAAGCCGCCATTCGTCATGTCCATTGCAGCTACCAGCGCCAGCGTGGATAAGCCCGCGAACATCCCCACTTCTACCCCATTCTCCGGCATCACGCGTGAGGCGATAGCCGCCACAACCCAGGCAACGGCAATTTTCGTTAACACCAGCGTGCCTGATTTACGCAGTACCGTGCCGGTAGCGCTGAGCTTTATCGATGCTCCCATACAGAAGAACCAGACGGCCAGAATCGGCACCGTCCCCGTCATCAGACCGTTGGTGAAAGAGCCGAAGTATTTCCCGGCGCCGGGAGAGAATGTATGGCAGAGTGCGCCGATAAACAGCGGAATAAGCATCATGCCGCCCGGAATTTTGTCTATTGCCCGTTTGATGTGCATACAGGTTTCACCTTTGCTTTGCCAGTGTTGGAGCAGGAAGTGCCCGAAGGCGATGAAAGCAAAGTAGTGATTTGAGGTTATTAAAACAGTGATAGCCTCGATATAAATGAAACACTGTTTTATTTTTTCAGGATTGATGTTTTGATAACTATGACGGGGATCGCCATACCAGCGGCAATGGCGACAAAAAAAGGGACGCCATCGCGTCCCGTTCGTTATTTTTGCCCGTACCAGGCATTCTCACCGTGCTTTCGCAGGTAGTGTAAATCGAGCAGCGTCTGATTAATGGGCGGCAGGTTAGCGGTAAGCTGCTGGCTAAAGAGCCCCATATAGGCCACCTCCTCCAGGACAACCGCGCTGTGTACAGCGGCATGGGCGTCTTTACCCCAGGCAAACGGGCCGTGGGAGTTGACCAGTACCCCCGGGATCGCCGAAGGCGATAATCCGCGCTGCGCGAACGTCTCAATAATCACTTCGCCCGTGTTCCACTCGTACTCGTGCTGAATCTCTTCGTTACGCATCGCGCGGGTGCAGGGGATCTCGCCATAGAAATCGTCGGCGTGCGTCGTTCCCCAGGCCGGAATGGGTCGTCCTGCCTGCGCCCAGATGGTCGCATGACGCGAATGCGTATGGACAATGCCACCGACTTCCGGCCAGGCGAGATAGAGCGCACGATGCGTCGCCGTGTCCGATGAAGGGCGTTTATCCCCTTCTACTACATTGCCACTCACCAGATCGACCACAACCATGTCGTCGCGCTTCATCACTTCATAGCGCACGCCGGAAGGTTTAATCACCAGCAAACCCTGCTCGCGATCAATCGCGCTGACATTCCCCCAGGTAAAGGTCACCAGGTTGTATTTGGGTAAATCCAGATTCGCTTCCAGAACCTGTTGTTTAAGGTGTTCCAGCATCTCTTTTCTCCTGCTGACAATCGTCCCTGAATTTTGCGGAGTCGGACGCGAAAGGGTTATGGAGCAAATGGCTATAAACGCAGAAGGAATGGCTGTGAATGAAAAAATGTGCCGTGATTTCAGAATTTTCCATCTTCGGAATTATTGCAGAACGCTTAGAATCCTCTCAGACAATGCGTGGACCTGTTGGCCTGGCGCATTGTGACTCACCCGCTACAAACGGTTTGTCCATGGTGATCACATTTCTATGCCGTCAGGGATGAGGCAATAATGCGGCACAAGCGGGCTGAGGAAATATCGGAGCTATACTAAGAGTGTTGCCTCTGTGAGCACATCAAAGGAGAAGTGTATGACTACAACAATGAAACGAATCACTGCCGTTGTACTGGCTACCACGTTAGCTGTTGCCCTGAGCGGCTGTTCTAACTGGTCTAAGCGTGACCGCAACACCGCCATTGGCGCGGGCGCGGGTGCGATTGGGGGTTCAGTATTGACCAATGGTAGCGCGCTCGGCACAGTCGGTGGCGCCGCAGTTGGTGGTATTATCGGTCATCAGGTCCACTAAGGACCTTATTAAAAGAATAAACGGCTACGCTAAGCATCTACATGACCATCGGGCTACTTCGGTAGCCCGATTTTTTTAATTCAGCCGCCCGCCAGTTTGACTTTCATCCCTTTAGCTTCCAGCAGGCTTTTCAGTAAATCGCGTTTGTCACCCTGAATCTCGATAACACCCTCTTTTACCGATCCACCACAGCCACACTTCTTTTTCAGTTCAGCGGCCAGCAGCGTCAGTGCTGCATCATCCAGATCAATGCCGGTGATCAGACAGACGCCTTTGCCTTTGCGTCCGCTGGTCTGGCGCTGGATGCGTACAATGCCATCCCCTTTTGGCCGCTCTGCTTTAGTCTCAGGCTGGGTAATGCGCCCGCTGTCGGTGGAGTAAACCAGTCGATTATCCTCTGCCATTATGGTGTCTCCAGACTGTGCAGGATCGCCTGCAGGGTGGCGGCGGGATCGGCGGATTGGGTGATCGGACGCCCTATCACCATGTAGTCTACGCCCGCCTGCTTCGCCTGCTGGGGTGTCATGATGCGACGCTGATCGCCTGCATCGCTGCCTGCCGGGCGAATTCCCGGCGTGATCAGCGCAAAATCCTGACCCAGAACCTGTTTGAAGCGAACCGCTTCATGTGCAGAACAGACCACGCCATCCAGCCCGCATGATTGCGTCAGCTTCGCCAGTCGTTCTGCCTGTTCGGCAGGCGAAAGTGTAATGCCCAGCTCTTTGAGATCGTCTGCATCCATACTGGTCAGTACGGTCACCGCAATTAGCAGAGGCGCATCTTTGCCAAAAGGAAGCAGCGCCTCGCGCGCTGCGTTCATCATCCGCGCGCCACCGCTGGCATGGACGTTGACCATCCAGACGCCGAGATCGGCAGCAGCAGCCACGGCATGGGCAGTGGTGTTAGGAATATCGTGGAATTTCAGATCGAGAAAGAGCTCAAAACCGCGCTGCTGCAGGGTTTTAACCAGCGAGGGTCCGAACAGCGTAAACATCTCTTTGCCCACTTTCAGTCGGCAACTGCGGGGATCAATCTGGTCTACGAAACGCAGCGCGCTGTCGAGGTCATGGTAATCCAGCGCGACCAGAATCGGCGAAGCGGTCACATTGTGGGGTGAAGGCATGGCATTTCCTCTGCAACAGGCGCCCGCAGGCGCATTAGACAAACGGCAAGCATTCTACCTGCGGTATCTGACCATCACAATCGCCTTTGCCCCTCTGCCCGGCGTTTTATGCACGATGGCGGAGGTCAGGGAGGTGATAATTCAATAGTATGTTGTAACTATAATAAGGTGTGTGCTGTGCGCGGCGGCCAGTTTTACTGGCCGTCGAGCCCACGAATAGGTTTAACGGAAGACCAGGTACGGCAGGATGGGCAGTGCCAGTAAAGTGCATGCGCGGTGAAACCACACTTCTGGCAGCGATAGCGCGGCTTGGTGCGAATCTGTTCGCCCACCATGTCACGCAGCACCATCAGGCTTTCTTTGGCACGGCCATCTTCCGCATCATGCAGGTTCAAATCCATCAGGCGATGGAACACACGCATCGTTGGATGGCGTTGCAGCTGTCGACTGATGTAGTTTTGCGCCGCTATAGCACCCTGCTGCTGCTCCAGGATATCCGAGAGATAGAGTTCCGCTGCGGCTCCCGTATTCTCTTCCACACAACGCTGCAGGAAATCAGCCCAGGCTTCGGGCTGATTAAGCCGCTGGAAACAGGTCTCCAGCATCCCCAGCGTTTCACTGACCAGCTCTTTATCCTGATCCAGCACCCGCTGCAGATGGCCCACCGCTTTGGTGAAATCCTCTTTCTCCATGAAAATACGGCCCATCATGATAGAGATGCGCGCGCTGTTGCGATCGGCCGCCTCCCCTTTCTTCAGCAGGCTCATTGCGCGATCCAGGTCGTCGCTGCTCATGGCCTGTAACGCCAGTTCACAGTAGAAGTGGGCAATTTCGCCCTTCTGCTTATCTTTACCGAGCTTAACCAGACGTTCTGCCACCTCAATCGCCTGCTGCCAGTCGCTGGTTGCCTGATGGATCAGCAGCAGCTGCTGCAGCGCGCCCACCCGGAAGTCCGTTTCATCGGTGAGCTGCTTAAACATATCTTCAGCGCGGTCATAAAAGCCCGCCGCCATATAATCACGCCCCAGTTGCTGAACGGCGAGCAGACGCTGCTCGTAGCTCAGGGAAGCACTTTCCATGAGAGCCTGATGAATACGGATAGCGCGATCAACTTCGCCACGCGATCGGAAGAGATTACCCAGCGTCAGGTGTGCTTCTACCGTGCCGCTGTCCTCTTTGAGCATATCAAGGAACAGATCGACCGCTTTGTCCTGCTGATTTGAGAGCAGGAAGTTTACGCCAGCGACATATTCACGCGACAGTCGGTTGGCTTCCTGTTGCTTGTCCTGATGTGCACTGCGGCGGCCCATATACCAGCCATACGCAGCCGCCACCGGCAGTAACAGAAACAGCAATTCATGCATCGGGGATTATTCCCGGCCAGCCGGCGAAGCTGGCGTGGTCGCCAGAGCAGTACTCTGCTCGATTTGCGTCTGCATACGCTTGATTTTCCGGTTGGCATTTGCCAGTGCGACGCGGGTCCGTAACCAGAACAGCCCACAGATAATCCAGCCAAGCACGAAACCTGCGCCAAACAGCGATGCCAGTAAGGTCGAGATGCTGAACTCACCCTGCGCCAGCAGATAGTTAAAAGTAATGACCTGATCGTTATGCGCACCCAAAGTGACGGAAATAATAAAAATGACCAGTACCACTAAAAAAATCAGCAAATATTTCACAGTGCATCCTGTTGTGAGGTTGTCGGGTAGAATTATGCCAAAACTCCAGCAAAAATGCTGCTCCCAGCAGCATCGGCCAGGTCACTTTTGCGCAGGCCTGACTAATAATATGGGGTCTTAAGGGTGAATTACAATCAGGGCTCCCGCTGCGCCACCTCTTTTTGCTCTTCCGGCGGCAGCGTCAGTGGTCCACAGAATCGCTGTGCCAGCCAGGTAGCGACGGTGACCAGTATCCAGGAAAGTACCGTTGCCATTGCCAGATCGCGCGGCCAGTGCATGCCCAGCAACAGACGGCTCGCCATCACGCCCGTGGCCCACAGGAAGATCACCACCACGGTTTTATAGTGACGACGCGGCCAGAGCAGGCCCAATGCCAGTAGCGCCCAGCTGGCGGCAAACATGGTGTGACCAGAGGGAAAAGCGAAACCGGTTTCAAACGCCCAGTGACGTTTCAGCCAGCCCGGGATCTGCGTCTCATCGGCTATCAGCGAGGTCACCATCTCCCCACGCTGTTTACGTTTAAGTTCGTAAAAGGTCTTTTCGTCCAGACCATGATGCTGTTCCAGCCAGATCACATAGGGACGCGGCTCCTGTATCTGCTCTTTAATAAAGGATTTGGTGTATTGCCCGGCCAGAATCGTCGCGTTCATGATCAGCAGAAGCAGAATGGCGGGCTTCAGGCGAAAGCGCAGGCACCAGAGCATCCATGCACTCAGCAGCACGCTGGTGACAATGCCCCACGGATTGGTAACGGTTTCGGTCATCCAGAACAGACCTTTCAGCACCGCATTGCTTTCACCTGCCTGCCAGCGCCAGCCAGTAAGCCAGACGGCAACGGGCATGATCAGCAGCAGCAGCATTCCGAAGGTGGTTCGACGCGAAATCTTAAACATCCTCTTCCCTTATCCCGGTGTTAAAAGACAACAATTGCATAACTTTAGCTTAAAAAAGAATAACATAACCGTTGCCGATTGGATAATTGTGCTTTATCACTGCAATTGGTATCAGAGATTACCAGCCCGCTTGCGGGTTGTGGCACAATATTGCACGTTTGTCGGGCCACACTGGCCTGTGCACTATCATGATGATAGTGCATCCTCTGAAGGTTCTGGAGAGTCACATGCAGCTTAAACGGGTGGCAGAAGCCAAACTGCCCACGCCATGGGGAGATTTCCTGATGGTTGGTTTTGAAGAACTGGCAACCGGACATGACCACGTTGCACTGGTCTTTGGCGATATTAATGATAACGAGCCGGTACTGGCGCGCGTTCACTCCGAATGCCTGACCGGCGATGCGCTCTTCAGCCTGCGTTGCGACTGCGGCTTTCAGCTTGAAGCCGCCCTTAATGCCATCGCAGAAGAAGGTCGCGGTGTGCTGCTGTATCACCGCCAGGAAGGCCGTAATATCGGTCTGCTGAATAAGATCCGCGCCTATGCGTTGCAGGACAAAGGCTATGACACCGTGGAAGCAAACCATCAGCTAGGCTTTGCCGCTGATGAACGCGACTTCACCCTGTGCGCCGATATGTTCAAACTGCTGGGCGTAAATGAAGTGCGCCTGCTGACCAATAACCCGCGTAAAGTTGAGATCCTCAGCGAAGCCGGGATCAACATCGTTGAGCGTGTGCCGCTGGTCGTGGGACGTAACCCGAAGAATGCGCACTATCTGGATACCAAAGCGGCGAAGATGGGGCATCTGCTGCCGAAATCCTGAATGAAAAAGCCGGGTCGCCCCGGCTTTTTTTGTCAGTCCAGCATATTGCGGATAACGTAGTGCAGGATGCCGTCGTTACGGTAATAGGTCAGCTCATTACCGGTATCAATGCGACAGCGGGTGTCCAGCGCCTCTTTACTGCCGTCAGCACGGGTCAACGTCACTTTCACGCTGCAGCCTGGCGTCAGTGCCTGAAGATTCTCCACGTCAATACGCTCTTCACCGGTCAGGCCCAGGGTTTTGCGGGTCACGCCCTGCGGGAATTCCAGCGGCAGAATGCCCATGCCGATCAGGTTTGAGCGGTGAATACGCTCAAAAGATTCAGCAATGACAACTCTCACACCCTGCAAACGTGGGCCTTTCGCCGCCCAGTCGCGGCTTGAACCGGAGCCATACTCAAGACCGGCAATCACGGCCAGCGGTATACCTTCCGCCTGATATTTCATCGCCGCGTCATAGATAGCCAGCTGCTCGCCACTCGGATAATGACGGGTATAACCGCCCTCCACGCCTGGCACCATCTCATTGCGGATTCGGATGTTGGCGAACGTGCCGCGCATCATCACTTCATGGTTACCGCGACGGGAACCGTAGGAGTTAAAGTCGGTTCGCTCAACGCCGTGTGACAGCAGATAACGTCCAGCGGGACTTTCAGCTTTGATGCTGCCCGCCGGTGAGATATGGTCCGTGGTGACGGAATCGCCCAGCATAGCAAGGACCCGCGCACCGCGAATATCCTGCACCGGCTTAGGCTCTTTCTCCATATCATCAAAGAACGGCGACAGACGAATATAGGTCGAGCCTTCATCCCAGTCATACGTCGCCGCTTCACTGACCTTGATCTCCTGCCACTCGGGCGTGCCGTCGAAGACTTCAGCGTACTCTTTATGGAACATGTCGCTGGTAACCTGCTGCACGGCTGTGGCGATCTCTTTCGGCGTTGGCCAGATATCTTTCAGATAGACCGGCTGGCCCTGACGATCGTGGCCCAGTGGCTCAGTCTGCAGGTTGATTTTCATATTACCCGCCAGCGCATAGGCTACCACCAGCGGTGGCGACGCGAGCCAGTTGGTTTTAATCAGCGGATGAATACGACCTTCAAAATTGCGGTTGCCGGACAGCACTGCACCGACAGTCAGATCGCCCGCTTTAATGGCAGACTCAATCTCATCTTTTAGCGGACCAGAGTTACCGATACAGGTGGTGCAGCCATAACCGACCAGATTAAAGCCCAGCTCATCAAGATAAGGGGTGAGTTGCGCGACGGCGAGATAGTCTGAAACCACTTTAGAACCGGGTGCCAGTGAAGCTTTAACCCACGGCTGACGTTTCAGGCCACGCTCGACCGCTTTCTTCGCCAGTAAGCCAGCCGCCATCAGCACGCTGGGATTAGAGGTGTTAGTACAGGAGGTAATCGCACTGATTACAACGGCACCGTCGGTCAGTGTATGCGTCAGGCCGGTGTCACTGTCGGTGTATTCGACATTTTTATGCGGTTTCTGCGCCTGATTTACTTCCAGCTCGTTGCTGGCGTCAAACGCGGCAGGCACATCACCCAGCGAAACCCGATCCTGCGGACGTTTTGGTCCGGCAAGGCTCGATTCCACTTCGTTCATGTCCAGTGACAGGGTGCTGGTAAAGCGCGGCTCATCGCCGGCGTTACGCCACAGGCCCTGCGCTTTGGCATAAGCTTCCACCAGGGCGACCTGGTCGGCATCGCGGCCGGTCAGCGTCATGTAACTGAGCGTGACATCATCGACCGGGAAGAAACCGCAGGTCGCGCCATATTCCGGGGCCATGTTGGCAATAGTGGCGCGATCAGCCAGCGGCAGATCGGCCAGACCATCACCGTAAAACTCGACAAATTTGCCCACGACGCCATGCTTACGAAGCATCTGGGTAACGGTAAGCACCAGGTCAGTCGCGGTGATGCCTGGCTTGAGTTTGCCGGTGAGTTTGAAACCCACTACATCCGGAATCAGCATGGAGACGGGCTGGCCAAGCATGGCAGCTTCTGCCTCGATTCCCCCTACTCCCCATCCCAGCACGCCCAGCGCGTTGATCATGGTGGTGTGGGAGTCAGTGCCGACCAGTGTATCGGGCCAGGCATACTCTTCGCCGTTGAGCGTTTCATGCCAGATCGCCTTACCCAGATACTCCAGGTTCACCTGATGGCAGATACCGGTGCCCGGCGGTACAACCCGGAACTTATCAAAAGCTTTCTGTCCCCAGCGCAGGAAGACATAACGCTCATGGTTGCGCTCCATCTCCAGCCGGACGTTCTCCTCGAAAGCGTCATCATCGCCAAAGTGATCAACGGTAACTGAGTGGTCAATGACCAGATCCACTGGCGATAACGGATTCACTTTCGCCACATCGCCACCCAGGCGATTTACCGCTTCGCGCATCGCCGCCAGGTCAACTACGGCAGGTACGCCGGTAAAGTCCTGCATTAATACACGGGCGGGACGATAGGCGATTTCACGATCGGCGTGGGCATCTTTTTGCCAGTCAACCAGCGCCTGAATATCTTCTGCCGTAACAGAATCACCATCCTGCCAGCGCAGTAAATTTTCCAGCAGGACCTTCAGAGATTTGGGCAGACTGTCTATATTGCCGAGATGTTGAGCAGCGCGGGGAAGACTGAAGATGTGATATTTTTTGGTGTCGACCTGCAGTATTTCCTGACTCTGCTCGCGTAGGGTAGACGACATAGCTCCTCCTTTTTCATTCATGGTCTTAAACCTTAGAGAGACAAAGGTTTATGTTAAAGATAGACCAAAATTCGTTAACGATTTGATTACAACACAAATTGCCACAATCGCTCACAAACGAAAATGCCCCGTGAGATCACGAGGCATCATAAAAAAGGTGATTTAATTCAAATTACAGCGTTATCCACACCGCCGCAGACCAGAACGCAAAGGAGAAGGCATACGCGCTGAGCCAGGACATTTTAATCATATTCATTTGGTTCACTCCTTCGCCGGAATCTGGCGTAAAAGTTTTTGCGGTCACCTCATCAAGGCGACACCCTTTGGTCGTACGCAATGTGGTAAAGGGCAATTAACAAGCCCGCCGGAAACTCCGGTAATAAAAACTGCGACTAATAAATGGTCTGAAAAGGTTATTTACTCTTAGGGTCCAGGAATGACTCAATAAAAAGTCTCTGGTTATCACTCAAATCCCACGATTCGGGGATAGACACTTTCTCGTCCTTTGCAAGTGGTTCTTTTCCTTTGCAGGCAACCGGCTTGTGCTGACGTGAAGTCAGGGAACGTTTATGGCTGAGTGTGTTTGCCCACATGGCTTTAGCCCCAGATACGCCAAATCATTAACGCTACTACCACCCAGAACAGCGCAGAGGCAGCGAATACGGTTAACCAGGCATTGCGACGGGTGTTGCCGGTACGCTCAACCTTGGTGCTTTTTGCCGGGAAACCCGGTTGTACAGTCAGTCGTGTATTCATAGTTTTTGATAATCACTCTCAACAAAATGATTGATAACATCGATTAAGATTTAGGAGGAATCCTAAACGCGTTAAGGCCAAAAATCCAGTTATTTTTATTGAGTAAAACGATTAACGGTATTAATCAATAGGAGCCAGTAACGTAAGAAACCATTAACTTCGGAACAAATATTTAATTAAACAGAGAGCTAATAAATTTGAGTTAATTTAAAAACAGGTCCATTTAAAACTAAAGAGATCGCTAAAGACCCTTATGTTTACTGGCTTCCTGCATTAACTCTTAACTGGAGTATGGGAATAATCCTGGCAAGTCGCAAAGTGACATAGTTAAAAATGTGTGGTAATTCGCATTTAAGAAAGCCCAATGGGAAAACATGTGATCAATGTTTCATTTACAAAAAAATCATAAAAATTTTGATTCTCATTTGGCGCTAAAGCCTGGAAACAAAAAAGGCTGCACCTGGCAGCCTTAAGTTTAAGTGAAGCGCGTAAACTCTATTTAAACGGCAGTTTGATATCTTTAAACATCGCCTCAATATCCTCGTTTGAGCGTAAGGCTACCGCTGTGTCCACCACGTCGCGCGTCAAATGTGGCGCAAAACGTTGTATAAAATCATACATATAACTACGCAGGAAGGTACTTCGGCGGAAGCCAATTTTTGTGGTGCTGTTGGTAAAGATGTCAGCGGCTTCAATACGAATAAGGTCAGGATCGGCCACCGGGTCCACCGCCATGCTGGCAATAACCCCTACGCCCAGGCCCAGGCGAACATAAGTTTTGATGACGTCTGCGTCAGTGGCGGTGAAAACAATGCGTGGCGTTAATCCTGCGCGATTAAAGGCCGTATCCAGTTCAGAACGCCCGGTAAAGCCGAAGGTGTAAGTGACCAGAGGATACTCAGCCAGCTCCTCAATGGTCACCTGGCCTTTTCCCGCCAGCGGATGGTCAGCGGTGACGACAATCGCCCGGTTCCAGTGGTAGCAAGGCAGCATGATTAAATCGTCATAGAGATGCAGTGCCTCGGTGGCAATCGCAAAATCCGCATTGCCCTTGGAGACCGCTTCGGCAATCTGAGTCGGGGAACCCTGATGCATGTGGAGTGAGACACGCGGATAACGCTCAATAAAGCCTTTGATCACGCCAGGCAGCGCATAGCGAGCCTGAGTGTGCGTGGTCGCCACATAGAGCGAGCCTTTATCCGGCCAGGTATGCTCACCCGCCACCGATTTGATCGCATCCACTTTTGAGAGCACTTCACGCGCTATACGAATGATCTCTTCACCTGCCGGCGTGACCTGAGTGAGATGTTTCCCGCTGCGGGCAAAGATTTGCACGCCCAGCTCATCTTCCAGCATGCGAACCTGTTTGCTGATGCCAGGCTGAGAGGTGTAGAGGCCTTCCGCTGTCGAAGAGACATTGAGATTATGGTTTACCACTTCGACGATATAGCGCAACTGCTGTAATTTCATATCTGTTCCATCCGGTAAGTTACAGAGTCGCATCCCCGGTTGACGTATAGTCGCTAGGGTAGAAAATGCTATGCATCAGGAAAGGTCGGAAATGCTATAACAACTATATCAGTTTACGTTAAAGAGTAGAACGGATTGATATAAGGCTCAGAAAAAGGCCAGCGAGCGCTGGCCTGATTGGATTACTTCTTCGCGACCTGCCATTTACCGTCTATATAGAAGGCGGACCAGCCTGTTGCTTTGCCCTCTTTTTCAGAGGAAACATACTGCTGTTTGGTTTTACGGCTAAAGCGCACCATCGCTTTGTTACCTTCCGGATCGGCTGCTGGCGCGTCGGCCAGATATTTCAGCTTTTCAGGCAGACGATCTTTAAAGCGCTGAAGCTCTTCCACCAGCGGCGCACGCGTTTCGCGTGATTTCGGGAAGGTGTTGGCTGCAAGGAAAACGCCCGCTGCGCCGTCTCGCAACACGAAGTAAGCATCGGACTTCTCACACGCCAGCTCTGGCAGTGGAACCGGATCTTCTTTCGGTGGAGCAACCTCACCACTACGCAAAATCTTACGGGTGTTTTTGCACTCTTCATTGGTACACGCCATGTACTTCCCAAAGCGTCCCATCTTCAGGTGCATCTCAGAACCACACTTCTCACACTCCACTATCGGGCCGTCATAGCCTTTGATGCG
Source organism: Pantoea sp. ANP04 (assembly GCF_041982285.1). Classification (NCBI taxonomy): domain Bacteria; kingdom Pseudomonadati; phylum Pseudomonadota; class Gammaproteobacteria; order Enterobacterales; family Erwiniaceae; genus Pantoea; species Pantoea sp. ANP04. Next base: position 337,620 of record NZ_JAUTYS010000004.1, read on the forward strand.
GAACTCACCCTTCTCGATTTCGTAACCATCACACTCCGGGTTATTACCACAGACATGCAGTTTACGTTCGTTATCGATCAGATAGCTGTCCATGGCTGTGCCACACTTCTGGCAGCGGCGACGGGCACGCAGTGCGTTGGTTTCAGCATCATCCCCTTCCAGAATATTGAGAACTTCATTTTCCGGAATCAGGTTGATGGTCTGTTTGCAGCGTTCTTTAGGCGGCAGCGCGTAGCCAGAACAGCCCAGGAAGACGCCGGTACTGGCGGTGCGAATTCCCATCTGACGGCTACAGGTCGGACACTCGATTGAGGTCAGCACCATCTGGTTTGGCTGCATGCCACCCTCTTCAGGATCTTTCTCAGCCAGTTCAAGCTGCTGAGTAAAGTCGCTGAAGAAGTGGTCGAGCACCGCTTTCCATTGCGCCTCGTTATTGGCAACCTGGTCAAGGTTGCTCTCCATGCGGGCGGTGAAATCGTAATTCATCAGTTCGCGGAAGTTCTCTTCCAGACGATCGGTAACGATTTCACCCATTTTTTCCGCATAGAAACGGCGATTTTCCACCCTCACATAGCCACGATCCTGAATGGTCGAGGTAATGGCTGCGTAGGTTGATGGACGGCCAATTCCGCGTTTCTCAAGCTCGCGCACCAGGGATGCTTCGCTGAAGCGCGCCGGTGGCTTGGTGAAGTGTTGACCCGGCTGCAGTGCTTTAAGGTCCAGAACATCCCCCACACTGACCGCAGGCAACGTACGATCTTCATCATTCTTGCGCAGCGCTGGCATCACTTTGGTCCAGCCGTCGAAACGCAGAATACGCCCTTTTGCTTTGAGTCTGAACTCACCCGCGGCGGCGGTGATGGTGCTGGAATCATATTTTGCCGGTGTCATCTGACAGGCAACAAACTGACGCCAGATAAGCTGATAGAGTTTCTGTGCATCCGCTTCCATATCTTTCAGCTGTTCCGCCACCACGTCCACATCAGAAGGACGAATCGCTTCATGCGCTTCCTGGGAGTTTTCTTTGCTGGCGTAAGTCACAGGATTGTCAGGCAGATATTTTTTACCGAAATTGCTTTCGATATAACCCCGTGCCATGGCGACCGCATCCTGACTCAGGTTGGTTGAATCGGTACGCATGTAAGTAATGTGACCCGCTTCGTACAGGCGCTGGGCCATCATCATGGTTTTCTTAACACCAAAGCCAAGACGGGTACTGGCAGCCTGCTGCAGCGTTGAGGTGATATAGGGCGCGCCCGGCTTACTGCTGGTCGGCTTATCTTCACGATCGACGATCTCATAACGCGCTTTTTCGAGCAGCGCGACGGCGGCGTAGGTTTCATCGCGATTGACCGGACGGAAGGCTTTATCGCCTTTGTGCGTCACATCCATCGACAGCTCATCACCTTTCGGCGTGCTTAGCGCGGCATTAACTTCCCAGTACTCTTCAGGCACAAAGGCTTTAATTTCTCGCTCACGCTCCACGACCAGACGCACGGCAACGGATTGAACACGTCCGGCAGAAAGACCACGGGCGATCTTTTTCCACAGCAGTGGTGAGACCATATAACCCACCACGCGGTCCATGAAACGACGCGCCTGTTGAGCATTAACCCTGTCAATATTCAGTTCGCCCGGCTTTTCAAACGCCTGACGAATCGCATTCTTCGTAATTTCGTTAAATACCACGCGGCTAAAGCGTGAGTCATCACCCCCGATCACTTCCCGCAGGTGCCAGGCAATAGCTTCCCCTTCGCGGTCAAGGTCGGTTGCGAGATAGATGTGGTCAGCATTGGCGGCTAATGCCTTCAGTTCCGCAACCACTTTCTCTTTGCCGGGCAGAATCTGATAATCCGCTTCCCAGCCGTGATAGGGGTCAACACCCATGCGGCTGACGAGTGCGGCTTTCTCATCTTTTTTTACTTTTTTGACTTTCTTGTCAGTCGCAGCGTCTTTGGCTTTCTTTTCAGTCGAGGCGTCAGCACTCTTCTTTGCGGTTGAACCACTGGTCGGCAGATCCCGGATATGACCGACGCTGGATTTAACCACGTAGTCATTGCCCAGATATTTATTGATTGTTTTAGCCTTTGCCGGGGACTCAACAATAACGAGTGCTTTACCCATATTTACCTTTACCTAATGAAAACATCCTGCTTAACGGGAGAGGATTGGATGCCCAAAAACCCATCGGGTTCAATATTGCTGCGCCTGTTTAACATTTCAAGGCGGAGGGGTCAATCTCAGAACAGATGATGCGGTGTAATGCAACTGCATGATAAGGCATACTTTTTCCATCTGAACTCTTCACACATCCCGGTGCAAAATCCCTGAAATCGGAATCGCCCACACTCTACCTGATAAAATCTGTTACGCAACCTAATTAGCACTCAGCCTGAACTTACGCCAGATTTCATCGTTCAGACCGATTTGTCATACCGTCTGGCACGCCAGTAATATAGAAAGGATTTGGGTGCTGTCAAAAAGGAACGAATAAATGGAGAGAACGACACAGGCTATTTCCCGCCAGGCGTTGCTGGAAAAGGCCAATACGCTGATCAAAGAGCATGACGATTATTTAGCAGGCATGCAGGCGGACGAGGTGACTCAGCAGGCCGATGTACTGGTCTTTCGCGGACCGTTTTTTCTTGACGCGGACGGACTGCCGACCGCGAAAACCACCGCCGTGTTTAACGTCTTTAAACACCTTGCAGTGGTGCTGTCGCCGCGCTATCACCTGGAATAAAACACCCGCACCTGAAATAAAAAACCCGGCACAGGCCGGGTTTCGCATCAGAGCAATGGCTTTTCACCACGCTGCCAGAGTTTCAGCAACAGCCGCTCGGCCACCGAACCGGCACTCTGGGTAAAGCGGTCCATCATTTTACGGCGACGGGCATAATGCACGCCAAGAACGTTGAACTGATCCATCTGACGAATGATCAAATCATCGCTGGTGCCAATTTCGTCAATCAGCCCCAGATTCAGCGCCTGACGGCCATACCAGTGTTCACCGGTTGCAACCTTATTGATATCGAGTGACGGGCGCATCTGGTGAACGAACTGTTTAAATAACAGGTGTGTTTCGTCAAGATCTTCCTGGAACTTCTCACGCCCTTCTTCGGTGTTTTCACCGAAGAGCGTCAGCGTACGCTTATATTGTCCGGCGGTATGCAGCTCAACATCGATATCGTTACGTTTCAGCAGGCGGTTGAAGTTAGGAATTTGCGCAACCACACCAATTGAGCCAATGATTGAGAACGGTGCTGCCACGATGCGGTCAGCTACGCAGGCCATCATGTATCCGCCGGAGGCCGCCACTTTATCCACGGCTGCCGTAATACACAGTCCCTGATCGCGCAGACGCTGCAGCTGCGAGGCCGCCAGGCCATAGCCATGTACCACGCCGCCCGGACTTTCAAGACGCAACAGCACTTCATCGCCGGGCTGTTTTACGGCCAGTACTGCTGATATCTCTTCACGCAGTGAGGTCACCTCACCGGCATCCATGCTGCCTTTAAAATCGAGCACATAAAGGGTGGGTTTGACGCTGTCAGTCTGCCCCTGCTTCGCCGCCTGTTTTTCCGCTTTCGCTTTCAGCTTTTCGCTTTTTTTATGGTTTTTCAGCCAGACTTTTTGCGCCTGGGGTTTCATTTTTGCCAGCTGCAAATCCTCTTTCATCTGCTGATAGTCATCACCCAGATGCGTCAGGCGAAGCTGACCATTTTGTGCCCGCTTGCGCAGCGCAGCATTCATAATAATCATGACGATCGCGGCGACGGCAACCACCAGTGTCACCGCTTTCGCTAAAAACAGTCCATACGTTGAAATAAAATCCATCAGGTCGCCTTAGTTACAGAGAATCAAAAACAGTTCGCCAGTTTAGCCGTTTTGCCCTGCTCCGTCGCCTGAAATGCCAGCAGCCGGCACAGAATGCGCAGGTTGGCGATTGCGCCCATTCGTAAATTCAGGCATAAAGCGGAATCATGCTGTTTTCGCTGGAGGATCCCGCTGTGCACTATCAACCGAAAAGCGACCTGCTCAATCACCGTATTATCCTGGTCACGGGTGCTTCCGATGGTATTGGCCGGGAGGCGGCGCTGACTTACGCCCGTTATGGCGCTGAAGTGATCCTGATGGGCCGTAACGCTGATAAGCTTCAGCAGGTCGCACAGGCTATCAATCAACTTAATCAATGCCCTGCTCACACTGTGGTGTTCGATCTGGCCGATGCGACGCCGGAACGTTGCCATCAGATTGGAGAGCAACTGGCTCAGCAGTTTCCGCGTCTTGACGGCGTGCTGCACAACGCCGGTATCCTGGGTGAGATTGTGCCGCTGGCGGAACTGGACCCACAGATCTGGCAGGAGGTGATGAATATCAATCTGGATGCGACCTTCTTCCTGACCCAGGCACTGTTACCGCTGCTGTTAAAATCGGATGCCGGTTCACTGGTCTTTACCACCTCCAGCGTTGGCCGTACGGGTCGCGCGGGCTGGGGCGCTTATGCCGTCTCTAAATTTGCTACCGAAGGGATGATGCAGGTACTGGCTGATGAATATAAGACGCACTCGCTGCGGGTAAACTGTATCAACCCGGGCGGCACGCGCACCAAAATGCGCGCCAGTGCTTTCCCGCAGGAAGATGCTAATAAGCTGAAAACCCCTGCCGATCTGATGCCGCTCTACCTTTATCTGATGGGTGATGACAGCCGACGCAAAACCGGTATCAGCTTTGATGCACAGCCGGGCAGAAAACCGGGAGCCGCGGAATAATGGCTGACGATCGTCATCAACAACGTCAGCAACGTTTAAAAGAGCAGGTCGATGCGCGCATTGCAGCGGCCACCGAGGTTCGTGGCATCCTGATGGTGTTCACCGGCAATGGCAAAGGCAAAACCACGGCAGCCTTTGGCACAGCACTTCGCGCCACCGGACATGGCAAGCGAGCAGCAGCGATGCAGTTTATTAAAGGTGACTGGCCGAATGGCGAGCGAAACCTGCTGGAACAGCACGGTGTGGAGTTTCAGGTGATGGCAACCGGGTTTACGTGGGACACGCAGAACCGCGAAACGGATACCGCCGCCTGTCTGGCTGTGTGGCAGCATGCAAAGCGGATGCTGGCCGATGAGCAGATCGATCTGGTGGTGCTCGATGAAATCACCTATATGGTCAGCATGGATTATCTGCCGCTGGACGATCTGATCACCACCCTGCAACAGCGCCCGGCACATCAGAGCGTGATTATTACCGGACGAGGCTGTCATCGCAGCCTGACGGAGATGGCAGATACGGTAACGGAGATGCGGCCAGTGAAACACGCATTTGATGCCGGTATACAGGCTCAGCAGGGAATTGACTGGTAACAGAAAAAGAAAACGCAGCCACGGGGCTGCGTTTTTAGCATTCAGGCAACGCTATTAACCGGAGTTACGTTTGCTGCCCGGATTGCGGCGTGGCGCACGAGGTGTGCTGCTCACTTTAGTGTGCCGTTTCACGGCACGACGAATCTGGTTCGCCTTGGTACGACGACGATCTTTTTCGACCACCAGCTTAGTGACGGTTTCATCATCCAGCTCAACCAGGTTACGCAAGTAGTTTACCGCTGGCAGATCCAGTTCAGTCCAGCCACCACGTGGCAGGCCTTTTGGTAAGGTGATATCGCCGTAGCGGACACGCATCAGACGACTGACCTGCACGCCGACCGCTTCCCACAAACGACGTACTTCACGATTACGTCCTTCGGTGAGGGTGACGTTATACCACTGGTTGATCCCTTCCCCGCCGCCAAACTTAAGCGTTTTAAACGCAGCCGGGCCATCTTCCAGCTGAACACCTTTACTCAACTGACGAATTTTATCATCGTCGACCTGGCCAAAGACGCGCACTGCATATTCACGTTCCACTTCACGGCTCGGATGCATCAGGCGGTTCGCCAGTTCACCGTCGGTGGTGAAGAGCATCAGACCACAGGTGTTCACATCCAGACGGCCAACGGCAATCCAGCGTGAACCACGCAGACGAGGCAGGCGGTCAAACACCGTTGGGCGGCCTTCAGGATCGCTGCGGGTACAGAGTTCGCCTTCCGGTTTGTAGTAAGCCAGCACACGGCATACTTCGGTTGCGGATTCAGCAATCGATACCAGATGGCCATCAATACGGATTTTCAGGGATTTGCTGCTTTCGACGCGGTCGCCCAGTGTGGCGATCTTGCCGTCAACGCTGACACGGCCAGCAGCTATCATTGATTCGATTTCACGACGCGAGCCATGACCGGCACGCGCTAAGACTTTCTGTAACTTTTCGCTCATTGAGCTTCCTCTTTGTCGCCTTCCCAGGCGTCATGATTGGGTGATAATCCTTTCTAAATCAACAGGTTAACTTAGTAAGTTTGCCCCATTATACAGGCATTTAACGCTGATGTAACGTGCTTTATGAGCAGAGCAATGGCTTAATAATAGTTTGGTTTCTGATTGTTTTATATCTGATAATCTTTAATTTACATTTAAATAACATCACCCTTTATCATAAGAAAATATGTTTAATAAAACGCAGACATCAAAAACTTTATAGCTGAGCGTAATTAAATTTCTTAAGCATTCATTTCCAGGCAAAACCATGTTCTGATGATAAAAACCTTAACACTACCTTAAGCTTCTTTTGCTGGGCTCGTGCTTTTGATGCTCTGCAAAAAGCGCCAGTGCTAGTGTAAAAAACTGCCTGTTTGATTTTATCCATGACAAGCGATCGGTCGATATAAAAAAGGCAGTTGATTCCTTAGGGAGATTTATTTAAAACCTTATTTTCCGTAATATTTTTTTTTATTAACTTTAATAAATTGTACGATACTATTAAGATGGTACACTTAATCTCAGCAGTACAATAAAAAAGCATAAAAACGCGATAAAGCGTTTTTGCAACATCAGCGTGTGGTTATGCCATACGTTAATAAAAATAGCGTTTTTTAATTAATCCAATAAACCGGCGCATCCGGAGTTGTTGCGTTAATACGGTTCAGTGATGAACCTCGCTTGCATGTCACAAATCTTCACCAGGGATTTTCCGACATGCCTGAATAAAGAAAACCATTATGAGAAACCTGTTTCTGTGCCCGGTGCTTGCTGCACTGGTCCTGAGCGGTTGCTCTGTGGGCCATACTGAGTACAGTCGCACGGCGATGCAGCACGTAGATATGAGCGTGACGGGCATTCCGACGATCCTCGGCCTGGGCACACTGGGCACCAGCATACCTCTGACGCCTGAATATAGCCTCACCGCTGCGCACGTTGCTAAAACTGCCGTACAGCGCGTGAAGTCATATCACCCTTATTGCGACCTTGCGATTATTTATCACAAGAATGATGCCAGCACGCTGGCTAAATTCCGCAGCGGTGACATCGGCGATCCCGTTAAAATGTATGGCTACAGCTTTATTTCCGCGATGCCCGTTGAATCGACAGGGGTTAATTTAGCCCGCACGGCTATCAGGAATAACTGGAATAAAAGCCCGTGTATCGCCATGGCGTCTAACGCAGGCGTGGTTCAGGGAATGTCGGGCGGCGGCGTTTACAACCGTGATGATACGCTAAGCGGCGTTATTGTTGGCTATTCTGATTCGATTAAGAATGGTCGTAATAACAAAGTGATCCTGAAAGATGTGTCACTTTATATTCCTTACGGCCAGTTTAAGAGCTGGCTAGAGTCGAATCTGGCTCAGACACCGACCCGCGGTGTCTGAAGCCCGACTTAATTACAGGAACGGGCGGGTATCGCCCACCCCTTCACGCACAATTTCCGGCGCATCGGTGGTCAGATCGACCACCGTGGTCGGCTGCTGACCCAGCGTGCCGCCGTCAATGATCAGATCGACCAGCTTACCAATGCTGTGCTGAATCTCTTCCGGATCGGACTCGGTGAAATCGTTGCCCGGCAGGATTAATGAGGTCGACATCATCGGCTGATTCAGGGCTTCCAGCAGCGCCAGTGCGACTGGATTGGAAGGCACGCGCAGACCAATGGTCTTACGCTTCTCATTCATCAGGCGACGCGGCACTTCTTTGGTCGCCTTGAGAATAAAGGTGTAGTTACCCGGCGTGTTGTTTTTCAGCAGACGAAAGGCGGAGTTGCCCACCTGCGAATAAACCGACAGTTCTGAGAGGTCCCGGCACATCAGGGTGAAGTTGTGGTGCCCATCGAGCTGACGGATACGGCAAATGCGCTCCATCGCGCCCTTCTCTTCCAGCCGACAGCCCAGCGCATAGCCGGAATCGGTCGGATAGACGATGACGCTGCCTTTGTTCAGGTAGTCGACCGCCTGATTAATCAGGCGCGGCTGTGGGTTATCCGGATGAATGTGAAACAATTGACTCATAAAAACCTCGTGTCACCTTTCCGTGATTGCCAGGCTGGGAGCGAGATCCGGGAAGCGTTCCCAGACCGGCTCAACCGCCGCGGGCAGCCAGAGTTTGCGGCCCAACTCAATCCACGGGCAGGGTTGATGAAAATCAGAACCTTGTGATGCGGCCAGTTCATTATCTCTGGCGTATTGCGCCAGTGTCGTGCGCTCATTAGGTGGCTGCTGGCACTGTGCGACTTCCATCGCATCGCCGCCCGCTTCGCGGAAATGGGCGACCAGTCGTTTAAGCCACTTTGCCGATAAACCGTAACGGCCAGGATGCGCCAGCACGGCACAACCACCAGAATGATGAATCGCATCAATAGCTTGTTTAATTGTACACCATTGTGGCGGCACGTAGCCGGTTTTGCCACGCGCCAGATAATTTTTGAACACCTGCACCATGTTCTCAGCTTTGCCCTGCTCAATCAGAAAGCGGGCAAAGTGACCACGGGTAATGATGCCGCCATCTGCCAGTCGCATCGCTCCCGCCAGCGCATCCGGAATACGCGCCCTGGCCAGTCGTTCACCGATCTCTTCGGCCCGTATCCGACGGCACGCATGTTGTCCGGCCAGAAAGGTCACCATCGCCGGATGGTGGATATCAATGTTCAGGCCCACGATGTGAATCTCATGGTTCTCCCACAATGTGGAGATCTCTGCACCTGCCAGCACTTTTATCGGTAAATCCTGGTCGAGTGCCGTTTGCTGCGCTTCTTCTACACCTGCAACGCTGTCGTGATCGGTGATCGCCAGTACGCCGACGCGCATCTCTACAGCTCGCTGCACCAGCGCAGCTGGCGTCAGAAAGCCATCGGAGGCACGCGTGTGACTGTGTAAATCGTAAACCGGGAAACGGGCGATATCGCTCAAAAGAACTCCTGCTAATACTAAACCGGCCAGCATGATAACGATTTTAATGCTCAGTGAAAAAGGCTATTGACTTTTCCGCGCTGAACCCGTTAACTAGTACACAAGTTCACACGTAACGGGTATTGAATCATGGCTGTTGTAATCACGCATTTAAACGGTTGGCGCGATGTTCCCGAATACGGGCGACTGGGTCGTGCACACTTTGCGTAAACGCTGTGCTAATACCTGAGCCCGCCACCGAGCGGGCTTTTTTTTGAGCGAAATTCAGAGAAATCATCATGCCAAATGCGAAACCTACAGTGAAGTTGATTACCGGCAACGCGCCCTACCGCGAAGATCCGGCCGCAGTGTTTCATCAGCTGTGCGGCGCACGTCCGGCAACCCTGCTGCTCGAATCTGCTGACATCGACAGCAAGCGCAATTTGAAAAGCCTGCTGATTGTCGACAGCGCGCTGCGTATCAGCGCCATGGGTAATACGGTTACCGTTCAGGCGCTGTCAGAAAATGGCCGCGCCGTGCTGCCACTGCTGGATGAGGCGCTGCCCGCCTCCGTCAGCAATCAGGTCCGTCCCGATGGACGCGAGCTGACTTTCCCGCAGAGCACCGATCATCAGCAGGATGAAGATTCCCGCCTTAAGGCCCTGTCGGTGTTTGATGCACTGCGTCTTATTCCACAGCTGGTTAACTCCTCTGCCGACGAACGTGAAGCCGTTCTGCTGGGAGGCTTGTTTGCTTACGACCTGGTCGCAGGGTTTGAAACCCTGCCGGAGCTGGATAATCAGCAACGCTGCCCCGACTACTGTTTTTACCTGGCAGAGACCTTACTGGTGATTGATCACCAGACCCGCAGCGCGCGTCTGCAGGCCAGCCTGTTCTGCCCGTCCACCAGCGAATTCCAGCGCCTGCAACGTCGCATTGAGCAGCTCCATGGTCAGATGCTGCAGCCTGCTCCGGCCCTGCCGGTTCAGACGGTAGAGCAGATGTCGCTGACGACCAGCCAGAGTGATGAAGAGTACTGCGACGTGGTTCGCACCATGCAGCAGGCGATTCGCATCGGCGAGATTTTCCAGGTCGTGCCGTCGCGCCGCTTCTCGCTGCCGTGCCCGTCACCGCTGACCGCCTACGACACGCTGAAAAACAGCAACCCAAGCCCGTACATGTTTTTCATGCAGGATCAGGATTTCTCCCTGTTTGGCGCGTCGCCTGAAAGCTCGCTGAAGTATGACGCCACCTCGCGTCAGATTGAGATCTACCCGATTGCCGGTACCCGTCCACGTGGCCGCCATGCAGATGGTTCACTGGACCGCGATCTCGACAGCCGCATTGAACTGGAGATGCGCACCGACCATAAAGAGCTGGCTGAACATCTGATGCTGGTGGATCTGGCGCGTAACGATCTGGCGCGTATCTGCGTGCCCGGCAGCCGTTATGTCGCTGATCTGACCAAAGTCGACCGCTATTCTTTTGTGATGCATCTGGTTTCCCGCGTCGTGGGCACGCTGCGCGCCGACCTCGACGTCCTGCACGCCTATCGCGCCTGTATGAACATGGGCACGCTAAGTGGTGCACCGAAGGTTCGTGCCATGCAGCTGATTGCCGGTGCTGAACGCACGCGTCGCGGCAGCTATGGCGGCGCGGTGGGTTACTTCACTGCCCAGGGCGATCTCGATACCTGTATCGTTATTCGTTCGGCCTATGTCGAAGACGGCGTTGCCACTGTGCAGGCGGGCGCCGGTGTGGTGCTGGACTCGAATCCGCAGGCTGAAGCGGATGAAAGCCGCAATAAAGCCCGCGCCGTACTGCGCGCTATTGCAACTGCCCATCACTGCAAGGAGATCTTCTGATGGCCGATATTCTGCTGCTCGATAACATCGACTCATTTACCTATAACCTGGTTGATCAGCTGCGGACCTTTGGTCACAACGTGGTGATTTATCGCAACAATCTTCCCGCTGAACTGTTAATTGAACAGCTGCAGCGGATGGAAAATCCGGTGCTGATGCTCTCCCCCGGCCCCGGTGCACCAAAAGATGCTGGCTGTATGCCGGCGCTGCTGCGGGTGCTGCGCGGTCGTCTGCCAATTATCGGTATCTGTCTGGGACATCAGGCAATTGTCGAAGCCTATGGCGGCCATGTGGGTCAGGCAGGCGAGATCCTGCACGGCAAAGCCTCTTCCATCGTTCATGACGGCGAAGCCATGTTTAACGGCCTGAGTAATCCACTGCCGGTGGCGCGCTATCACTCGCTGGTGGGCAGCAACACGCCGGATGAGCTGACGGTCAACGCCAGTTACAACGGGATGGTCATGGCTGTTCGCCATGAAGCCGATCGCGTCTGCGGTTTCCAGTTCCATCCAGAATCGATTTTGACTTCTCAGGGCGCGCGTCTGCTTGAACAGACGCTGGCCTGGGCGCTGGCGAAGTAACAGGGAGAATAACGATGCAACAGACACTGGAAAAACTTTACCAGGCGCAGACGCTGAATCAGGCTGAAAGTCATGCGCTGTTCAGCGCCATTATTACCGGACAGCTGGAGCCCACGCAGCTTGCTGCCGCGCTGGTTGCCATGAAAGTACGCGGTGAAACGCCGGAAGAGATTGCCGGAGCCGCCACGGCGCTGCTGGAAGATGCCAAACCGTTTCCCCGCCCGGATTACGCGTTTGCCGATATCGTGGGCACCGGTGGAGATGGCAGTAACAGCATTAATATCTCGACGGCCAGCGCCTTTGTGGCCGCGACCTGCGGTCTGAAAGTCGCGAAGCACGGCAACCGCAGCGTCTCCAGTAAATCGGGTTCATCGGATCTGCTGGCCGCTTTTGGTATTAATCTTGATATGCCCGCTGACCGTGCGCGCCAGGCGCTGGACGATCTGAACGTCTGCTTCCTGTTTGCGCCCCAGTACCACACCGGCTTTCGCCACGCGATGCCGGTCCGTCAGCAGCTGAAGACCCGTACGCTATTTAATGTGTTAGGTCCGCTGATCAACCCGGCGCGCCCTCCACTGGCAGTAATCGGTGTTTATAGCCCGGACCTGGTGATGCCGATTGCCCAGACGCTGAAAGTGCTGGGTTATCAGCGCGCCGCAGTGGTTCACGGTGGCGGCATGGATGAAGTGGCGCTGCACGATGTGACACACGTGGCTGAACTCCGTGAAGGGGAAATCACCCGCTATCAGCTTTCGCCAGAAGACTTTGGTTTTGGCTTCCATCCCAAAGAAGCGCTGGCGGGCGGCACGCCGGAAGAAAATCGTGACATTCTGACGGCTTTACTCCAGGGTAATGGCCAGCAGGCCCATGAGGAGGCGGTCGCCGTCAACGTGGCGATGTTGCTTAAAGTATTTGGTCAGGAAGATCTGCGTGAAAACGCACAGCAGGCGCTTAACGCCATCCGCAGCGGACAGGCTTATGAGCGTGTAGTCGCACTGGCAGCAAGAGGATAATCATGAAAGGCACCGTGTTAGAAAAAATTGTTCAGGACAAAGCGATTTGGGTTGAAGCCCGCCAGCAGCAGCAGCCTCTTTCCACCTTTCAGAACAGCATTGAACCTGCCAGCCGTCATTTCTACGACGCGCTGCAGGGCGCAAGAACCGCGTTTATCCTGGAGTGTAAAAAAGCGTCACCCTCAAAAGGCGTGATTCGCGAGGATTTCGATCCAGCCGCCATTGCCGGGGTTTACCGCCATTACGCTTCCGCGGTGTCCGTGCTGACTGATGAGAAATATTTTCAGGGCGACTTCGCCTTTCTGCCGATTGTCAGCGCTGCCATCACCCAGCCTGTGCTGTGCAAAGATTTTATCATCGACCCTTATCAGATCTATCTTGCCCGCTACTACCAGGCGGATGCGATCCTGCTGATGCTGTCGGTACTTGACGATGAGCAGTATCGTCAACTGGCCGCCGTGGCGCACAGCCTGAAGATGGGCATTCTGACGGAAGTGAGTAATGAAGAGGAGCTTGAGCGGGCTATCGCGCTGCAGGCTAAAGTCGTGGGAATTAACAACCGCGACCTGCGTGACCTCTCTATTGATCTCAACCGTACCCGCCAACTGGCGCCACGCCTGTCGCACGGCGTGACGGTCATCAGCGAATCGGGTATTAACAGCTACGCTGATATTCGCGAGCTGAGCCACTTTGCGAATGGCTTCCTGATTGGCTCAGCCCTGATGGAAGAAGCTGACCTGACGGGCGCGGTGCGTCGCGTCACGCTGGGCAGCAATAAAGTGTGCGGCTTAACCCGTGACGAAGATGCACGTGCTGCGTATGAAGCTGGCGCGATCTACGGTGGTCTGATTTTCGCTGAAGGTTCACCGCGCCAGATCGACACCGCCACTGCACTTACCGTGATTGCTGCCGCGCCGCTGCGCTATGTCGGCGTATTCCGCAACAACTCAGTTAGTGACATTGTCACGCATGCCACCGAACTTTCACTGTCCGCAGTGCAGTTACATGGCAATGAGACACCGGAATTTGTGGCCGAACTGCGTGCGGTGCTGCCCGCAGAGATTCAGATCTGGAAGGCGCTGCGCATTGAAGGCACGTTACCGGCGCGCGACTGGCCCCATGTTGACCGCTATGTCTTTGATAATGGCGATGGCGGCACCGGACAGCGTTTCGACTGGTCGCTGTTGCAGGGTCAGACGCTGAACGATGTGCTGCTGGCCGGTGGCCTGAGCGCAGATAACTGTGTTGAAGCCGCGCAGCTGGGCTGTGCCGGACTGGACTTCAACTCTGGCGTGGAAAGTGCGCCTGGCATCAAAGATGCCCGTAAAATTGCCGCTGTGTTTCAGACACTGCGTGCCTACTGATTTGCCCGGCCTGCTCCACAGCGGGCCCGAGAAAGGAAGATAAAAATGACGTTACTGAATCCCTATTTTGGCGAGTTTGGCGGAATGTATGTTCCGCAGATCCTGATGCCCGCTCTTCAGCAGCTGGAACAGGCGTTTGTCGACGCCCAGAAAGATCCTGAGTTTCAGGCCGAATTTACCGACCTGCTGAAGAACTATGCGGGTCGTCCTACTGCCCTGACGCTGTGCAAAAACCTGACAAAAGGCACGAAAACCCGCCTCTACCTGAAGCGTGAAGATCTGCTGCATGGTGGCGCGCACAAAACCAACCAGGTGCTGGGTCAGGCGCTGTTAGCCAAACGCATGGGCAAAAACGAAATCATTGCCGAAACCGGTGCCGGTCAGCACGGTGTGGCTTCCGCGCTAGCCTGTGCGCTGCTGGGCATGAAATGCCGCATCTATATGGGTGCGAAAGATGTCGAGCGTCAGTCACCTAACGTATTCCGTATGCGTCTGATGGGCGCAGAAGTGATCCCGGTTCACAGCGGCTCCGCCACGCTCAAAGATGCCTGTAACGAAGCGCTGCGCGACTGGTCTGGCAGCTACGAGACCTCTCACTACATGCTCGGCACCGCGGCGGGTCCGCATCCCTTCCCGACCATTGTGCGTGAGTTCCAGCGCATGATCGGCGAAGAGACTAAAAAGCAGATTCTGGAAAGAGAGGGCCGTCTGCCAGACGCCATCCTCGCCTGTGTGGGTGGCGGCTCCAACGCTATCGGGATGTTTGCCGACTTTATCGACGAACCCGGCGTGAAGCTGATTGGCGTTGAGCCTGCCGGCCACGGCATTGAGACCGGCGAGCATGGCGCACCGCTTAAGCACGGCCGCGTCGGTATCTACTTCGGAATGAAATCACCGATGATGCAAACGCATGATGGCCAGATTGAAGAGTCTTACTCGATTTCTGCCGGTCTCGACTTCCCTTCAGTTGGTCCGCAGCATGCGCACCTGAACAGCATCGGTCGTGCAGAATATGTCTCCATTACCGATAACGAAGCAATGGACGCGTTTAAACAGCTGTGTCGTGCGGAAGGTATCATTCCGGCGCTGGAATCCTCTCACGCCCTGGCGCACGCTATGAAGATGATTCACGCCGAACCGGAAAAAGAGCAGTTGATTGTCGTTAACCTCTCTGGCCGTGGCGACAAAGATATTTTCACCGTTCATGATATTTTGACAGCGCAGGGAGAAATCTGATGGAACGTTACAATCAACTTTTTACCCGTCTGTCAGCGAACAACGAAGGGGCTTTCGTTCCTTTTGTGACGCTGGGCGACCCTTCTCCCGAGCTTTCACTGCGCGTGATTGACGCCCTCGTTGAAGGTGGCGCGGATGCGCTGGAGCTGGGCATTCCCTTCTCCGATCCGCTGGCGGATGGGCCGACCATTCAGAACGCAACATTGCGCGCCTTTGCGGCGGGCACCAACACCAGCCAGTGTTTTGAAATGCTGGCGACTATCCGCCGGAAATACCCGGATTTGCCGATTGGATTACTCATGTACGCCAATCTGGTCTTCACTAACGGCGTGGATGCGTTTTATGCCCGTTGTGCCGAAGCGGGTGTCGATTCGGTTCTGGTGGCGGATGTCCCGGTTGAAGAGTCAGCGCCTTTCCGCCAGGCGGCTCTGCGTCACGGCGTTGCCCCTATCTTTATTTGTCCGCCTAACGCCAGCGATGACCTGCTGCGCGAGATTGCGTCGCACGGCCGGGGTTATACCTACCTGCTGTCACGCGCCGGTGTCACGGGGGCCGAAAATCGCGCCAGCCTGCCGCTGAAGCATCTGATCGACAAGCTGCGCGGATACCACGCGGCACCACCGCTGCAGGGCTTTGGGATTTCAGAGCCTGAACAGGTGAAAGAAGCGATTGCTTCCGGCGCCGCAGGTGCGATCTCCGGTTCTGCGATTGTCAAAATCATTGAAAAGCATCATGCAGAACCTGAAGTGATGCTGAGCGAACTGAAAAATTTCGTCAGCCGCCTCAAAGCCGCCAGCCGTTAATCCTGCCAGCATGCCTTATCCCACGATAAGGCATGATTTGTTTCCTTTTTTTTCATTTCGCTATTTGCCCTTTTTGCAAAATCTGCACCACAATGACAATGCGCCGTTACGGTAACGTCGCATCCATTTTGTGACAGGGAGAGAAGGCAATGAAATTCGTTAAACTGCTGACAGGTGCTGTACTGGCGGGCGTGGTTGCGCTGACACTGAGCGCCTGTGCGCCAACCGCAACCAAAGAGGGAACCGGTGGCTATATTGATGACACCGTAGTGACCACGAAAGTTAAAGGTGAGCTGCTGAAAGATGAGTCGCTGAAATCAACTGAAATCAACGTAGAAACCTTTAAAGGTAAAGTTCAGCTGAGCGGCTTTGTTTCATCACCACAGATGGCTAATCGTGCCGTACAGGTCACGCGCAGCGTGCCGGGCGTGAAGTCAGTCGTCAACAACATGCAGATCAAATAACGTCTTAACAGACACAAAAAGGCCGCTGATTCAGCGGCCTTTTTCTCATCAGAAACGGTAACCCGCTCCGAAGAAGAAGACCCAGGGATCGATGCGCATATTGATGTTCTGCTGTTCGCCACCGGCTTTAAACTTTACTTCCGTGTCAATATCCATGTACCACAACGACGCGTTCAGCATCCAGTCACGGTTAATCTGATAATCCAGACCAACCTGACCTGCCATACCCCAGGAATCTTTTACGCTGAGATCGGTCAGTCCCGCATCGCGGCCCGTCTGATTGAAATCGGCATCGTAGAAGGTGGTGTAGTTGATACCTACGCCGATATAAGGACGCACTTTACTTTTGCTGTCAAAAAAGTAGTACTGCGCCATCAGCGTGGGGGGTAACTGGCGCACGGTAGCCAGCGTGCCGGTCGGACCAAGACCCACTTTATGGCGGAATGGCGTGGCCGCCAGTAGCTCGACGCCAATGTTATCCGTTGCCATATAGGTAAAGGTCAGACCCAGTTGCGTGTCGTTGGAAGCGCTGAAAGACCCCATCCCCAACACATTATCGGAACCTTCGGTAGGACGGACGGTGGCACTGCCGGCCCGCATAAAGAAGTCGCCCGCTTCGTGTGCCATTGCCAGCTGGGGAAGAGCCAGCGCCAGCAGCATCGCGCATTTTGCCAGTTTCATCATCACTCCTTTGCTTAATGTGAATGTAGCGACTGTCATCGCTTTTTAGCTGGCAATTATTTAACGTGATTCAGAGAAAATTGCACTCTGTAACATTCAGATAAAGTTTTTAAAAAACAATGGATTGATTTAGATCAATTTCAACTGCGGCGGCCACAGCCAAATTCCCCTTGCTGAATAATTTTGCCCGCTCTATGTTGCTTATCTTCATTGTTGATTTTGGTTCGATGCCCTGGGAGGGGCGGATGATCAAATGAGTGAGCTTTCCAACCCTTGTGTCAGCTGTGGCGCCTGCTGCGCCCATTTCCGTGTCTCATTTTACTGGGCTGAAGCCGATGATGCGGGCGGCCTGGTGCCGACCGAATTAACCGAACCGCTTAACCTGTTCATGCGTAATATGCGTGGCACTAACCGTGCAGCACCCCGCTGCGTTGCTTTACAGGGCGAAATTGGCGGCTGTGTCTCTTGCGGCATCTATGAACAGCGTCCTGCGCCCTGTCGGGAGTTCACTTTGTCCGGTGAAGGAGGTATTCATAATGAAGCCTGCGATCGTGCCCGCGCCCGTTATGGTCTTCCTGCCCTTTTTTCGCCATCTTTACCTGTTATGACAGAAAGTTATGCCCTGCCGGGTGCCCCGGAGCTGCCAGAACATGTACAATCGCCGGGTTAATTAACCCGGTTCCTTCAAGGAGTGTACATGTCTATCACGGCAAGCTCGTTATACCGTGACACAGGAAATTTTGCGCGGCATCAACTCTCTACAGTGTTGTTGATGTCGCTGCTGGCCGCTTTTGTCACTGTCATGCTGGTGCATGTGCTGACACCCGGTGCCGATCAGATGGCCATCCTGCAACAGGGCGATGACAGTGCCAGTTCGTTGTTTGAGATGGTGCAGAATATGTCACCGGAACAGCAGCAGGTGCTGCTGCGTGCCTCGGCGGCCAGCACCTTTGCGGCGCTGATGGGGAATACGCTGCTGCTTGGCGGCATGCTCTATCTGATCCCGATGGTCTCCTCAGGCCAGCGTGTCAGTGCGCTGCGGGCGATTGGTGCGTCAGCGCCGCTGTTGCCAAAGCTGCTGCTCCTGACCTTCCTGATGACGCTGGTGGCGCAACTGGGCTTTATGGTGCTGGTGGTGCCAGGCATTCTGCTGACGATTCTGCTGTCGCTGGCGCCCGTGATGGTCGCCAGTGAGAAGATGGGTGTCTTTGCCGCGATGCGCGCCAGTATGCGGATGGCCTGGAAGAATGTGAAGCTGATTGCCCCCGCAATACTGCTCTGGCTGCTGGCCAAAGTGATCGTGATGCTGTTTTTCTCTTCGCTGACGGTACTTCCGCTGAATGTTTCCTCGGTGATTTTCACTGCAGCAGGCAATGTGGTTTCAGCAATGTTGATTATCTACCTCTATCGGCTCTATATGCTGTTACGTTGATTGACGGTGTGCCTTCGGGCGCATTTGAAGCCAACTCTGAATGGAAAAACTATGAAGCAGCTACTCGACTTTCTCCCCCTGGTGGTCTTTTTCATCTTTTATAAGCTTTATGACATTTTTGTCGCCTCGGGCGCCCTGATTGTGGCAACCGGTCTGGCCCTGGTGGTCAGCTGGGTGCTTTATCGCAAGCTGGAAAAGATGACGATTTTCACCTTTGTGCTGGTGGCCGTTTTTGGCACCCTGACGCTGGTGTTCCACAACGATGAGTTCATTAAGTGGAAAGTCACGGTGATCTACAGCCTGTTTGCCGCCGCCCTGCTCTACAGTCAGTGGTTTATGGAGCAGACGCTGATTCAGCGCATGCTGGGTAAAGAGCTGCAACTGCCTGATGCGGTCTGGCGCAGGCTCAATGTCGCCTGGGCGCTGTTCTTCCTGGTCTGCGGCCTGGTCAACATCTATGTTGCCTTTTGGTTATCTCAGGCGTTTTGGGTTAACTTTAAAGTGTTCGGTCTCTCGGGTCTGACCTTACTGTTTACCCTGCTTAGCGGGCTTTACATCTGGCGACAGATGCCGCAGCAGGAACAAAAATAATCATCTGCCCGGCTCGCCGGGCATTTTTTTAGCATTTACCTGCATAAAAAGTGGAAGCAATGGGCGAAAAACATAAATTACCGCAAGGCGAAATGGTGCTGCGAACGCTCGCCATGCCGGCAGACACCAACGCCAACGGCGATATTTTTGGTGGCTGGCTGATGTCACAGATGGATATGGGCGGCGCTATCCTGGCAAAAGAGATCGCTGAAGGACGTGTGGTTACCGTGCGCGTTGACGGTATGTCATTCATGAAGCCTGTCGCGGTGGGCGATGTGGTGAGTTGCCATGCGAGCTGTCTCCGTACCGGTAACAGTTCCATGACGATTAACGTGGAAGTGTGGATCAAAAAAGTGTCATCTGAGCCGATTGGTCAAACCTACTGTGCAACGGAAGCGGTATTTATCTATGTGGCAGTCGACAATGAGGGGAATTCACGTCCTCTGCCAGCCGGCCGCGCCAATCAGCAGCCTGCAGGATAACTGACGGGTCAGGCAATCTGAGCCTGACCCGGCGCCTTACTCAATACTGGCACCGCCATTGATTTTGAAAACGATATTCATCGTCAGCCCCTGTCCTGGCTTCTCTTTCTCGTAGCGCCAGTTTTTCATCGCCTGTTTGACGGTCCGCTCAAACATATTGCTCGGCTGTGCAGAGAGGATCTGGATATTATCCACCCGTCCGTCGCTGTCCACATCGAATTTTACCCGAACGCGCCCTTCTATCCGCAGTGCCAGAGCACGCGGCGGATAACCTGGCTTGGTAACGGCCAGGGCTTTGGGACCGGTTGAGGCCGATGCCGTGGGTGACGGCGTTGCTTTTGGCGCTGCAGCAGGTTTGTTCTGGGTCGCCGGAACATCCTGCTTAAAGGGGTCAGCCTGCGGTTTGGTCTCCCGACGCGGCTTCACCTCGCGTTTGGGCTGCTCCCGCTTGTGCTCCGGTTTGGGTTTAGGTTTGGGCTTTGGTTCAGGTTTAGGGATCGGCACCGGCTCTGCTTTCGGCGGCTCCGGTACAGGCTGCGGTTCGGGTTCTGGCTGGGGTTCTGGCTGCGGCGCAGGCGGCTGCACGATGGCCGGTGCAGGCTCGGGCTGGACCTCCGGCGCGACCATCGTCACGCTGATAGGCTGCGACGCCTTAGGCACCTCACTCACCTGCTGGAATGACATATACAGAATTCCGGCAATCACAGCGCCATGCAAAGCTACAGACAACAACATGGAGACAGGCGTGCGTTTAGGTAATGGCATAGTCAGCGTGGTCATAACAGTCGCGGCGATTGAATGAAGCAGCGATTTTAAATGCAAATAGCAATCAGTTTCAATAACTCCCGCCATCCTCTCTGAAGAAAAGCGCTTTTTAGCCCTTTATGCTGAGCGATTCACCCTCTACAGGTTTCGTTTGCACTCTAATCGTCAATCCCTTAACGTGTTGCAAAATTCGGATAATCAGGAGTTCCTTAGTGCTTTACGTCATTTATGCAGAAGATACTGCAGAGTCACTGGAAAAACGTAACGCCGTTCGCCCCGCCCATCTGGCGCGGCTTAAACTGCTGCAGGAAGAGGGACGCCTGATCATTGCAGGGCCGATGCCTGCAGTTGACAGTAACGATCCGGGCGTGGCGGGCTTTACCGGCTCAACGGTGATTGCTGAGTTTCCATCATTAGAAGCCGCACAATCCTGGGCGCAGGATGACCCTTATTTTGCCGCAGGCGTCTACAAACAGGTCTCGGTTAAACCATTCAAACGCGTCTTCTGATAGAGAACATGCAGTCAAAATGGCTTCTGTGCCTGGCACAGAAGCCATTTTTGTTTTTATCATTGAAGGAGGAAAGATGCAGATAATCATTATGGGACTGCTGGCAATTATCACGCTGCTGATTGGCGGTGCAGTTTATCTCTGGCGCACCCAGGGGTGGCGTAATAAAAAACAGTGGATTGTCATGCTGATTGTGCTGGCGGCCGCCCTGCAACTGGTCAACGTTACGCTGATGATGACGGCGCAGCGTCTTCCGGGATAATGTTCACTTAGCAATGCATCTGGTTCACAGAATAATTGATTAACGCTTTAACCTTAACTGTGTTGCGAGATAATCATAAGGCAACCCAATTTAATACCGTGGCGTTTATGCAGGACCACAATTAATAAAGGCGTTGCCCCTGACTGACTGAATTCGATCGCGTAGTGAGATTCGCCTGCACTCTGCTTTACACATCTCTTGCTGACACAATATCGGCGCGCGATTAACTCCGGTCCAGGATCAGGCTAATTAATGCATGGTAGTGCTGCTCTTCTTCCGGGTTGTCGACATGTTGTAAACGGCTGATAAGTTTTGAGCAGATAGCTTTACGATTCAGGCTACGGCCAGAACTGATAATTTCTGTCACAACAGATCCAAGAATGGCCTGCTGGGAAGGCTGCGCAGCACTGTGCAAATAAGCTGAGATATCAGATACTGAAGCGGGAATACGAACGTTAGTCTGCATGGTTGACCCTCATAGGATTCATTAAAAGTTACTAACCGATGCGGTAAAGCTATACAACCAGGCCTTAGTTGTACAGGTATTTAGGTAAAAAAATCGCTGATTTGTACATTTAAAAAAATAAAATCATAAATTTCAGTAGCTTGACTAAATGTAAAGTTGTACAGGTTTCCTGTCATTCATCACCTCTTGTTCTGGTATCCTGACCGCTACGCGCTGTTGTTCGGCTAATTATGATCTGAACATCATTTTTTTAGCTTTAAAGAGGAATTATTCAGAAGGGCTGTCTACATTTATTACTGATTAGTTACACCTCTGACCTCGAAGGGATGCGCAGTATCGTCGCGGGCTCATTATGAATAAAACCTATACTCGCCAGACTATTACGCTGTTTGATCCGCTGTTATCACGGATTCAGGCTATTGCCGATCCAAAAATTGAAGTTCTGAGTGGTTATCCGGCCAACTGCTCAGCGTGGCTGACCGTTTATTATCATCGTAAGTCTGATAAATGGTCTTTTGAATGGTATGACCGTGTGGGTTATCGCAGACCCACATCGCTGGGCAGCGTAGTGGATTGTCTGATGCGTGAAGTCACCGATCGGGGAGCGTCACGACAGGAACATTCCATGGCGCGACGAGTGATGGATGAATTAGGGTTTCTGGAAGCCTGATTATATTATCTGCGTAATAAACAGAATCGAGCGACGCTGCTGCTGGGCCAGTTGATGGCGGATGCAGTGGATGCGTTTATAGCGTCGCGACTGCCCTTCCAGCCAGCGTGAACGACGGCGATGCACCTGACGTAACATTCTCCAGCGCGCCACTTCATTTCTGCTTCGTTTCATCACTTCCTCACTGACGTCATCTATGCCGGGGCATTATAGAGATCTTTGCGGCAATGCCAAATCGGATCCTTCATCGATGATGTCCTGGATTAAGGGTTTCGTTAACCGGCTTCTGCACGTAAACTTGCCGGACGAAAGCGCGAAAGGGACGTCCACTTTATGACCACTTTTTACACCCTGATTAGCTGGTTACTGGTATTTGGTTACTGGCTGCTCATAGCCGGGGTGACGCTGCGCGTATTAATGAAAAGACGTGCGGTAACATCCGCCATGGCATGGCTTCTGGTTATCTATATTCTGCCACTGGTAGGCATAATCGCTTATCTTTCGTTTGGCGAACTGCATCTGGGTAAACGTCGTGCGGAGCGTGCGCGCACCATGTGGCCGTCTACCGCCCGCTGGCTCAGTGACCTGAAACAGTGCCGTGAAATTTTTGCCACTGAACACAGTGACGTTGCTCGCTCGCTCTTCGAGCTTTGTTACCATCGCCAGGGCATTGCCGGGGTCAAGGGAAACCAGCTTCAGCTGCTTACCAGCTCTGACGATGTTATGCAGGCGCTGATTCGTGATATTCAACTGGCACGCCACAACATAGAGATGGTTTTTTATATCTGGCATCCCGGTGGGCTGGCAGATGAAGTCGCAGAATCGCTGATGGCGGCCTCGCGCCGTGGCGTTCACTGCCGACTGCTGCTCGACTCAGCGGGCAGCGTCGACTTTTTCCGCAGTCCCTGGGTGGGCATGATGCGCAATGCCGGGATCGATGTCGTAGAGGCGTTGCAGGTTAGCCTGCTGCGCGTCTTCCTGCGACGAATGGATCTCCGCCAGCATCGAAAAATCGTTCTGATTGATAATTACATCGCCTATACCGGCAGCATGAACCTGGTCGATCCGCGCTTCTTTAAACAAAGCGCGGGCGTAGGCCAGTGGATTGACCTGATGGCGCGTATGGAAGGTCCGGTAGCGACCGCGATGGGCATTGTTTTCAGCTGCGACTGGGAGATTGAGACCGGTAAGCGCATTCTGCCGCCGCCGCCCGATCGCAACATCATGCCGTTTGAACAGGAGAGCGGCCACACGGTGCAGGTCATCGCCTCCGGTCCTGGCTTCCCGGAAGATATGATTCATCAGGCGCTGCTGACCGCGGTCTATTCAGCGCGTGAGCAGCTGATCATGACGACTCCTTACTTAGTGCCGAGCGACGACCTGCTGCATGCTATCTGTACGGCCGCACAGCGTGGCGTTAATGTCAGCGTGATTGTGCCGCGTCACAACGACTCGCTGCTGGTCGGCTGGGCCAGCCGCTCCTTCTTCAGCGAGATGCTGGAAGCGGGCGTGAAAATCTATCAGTTTGAAGATGGTCTGCTGCACACTAAAAGCGTGCTGGTCGATGGACAGCTGAGCCTGGTGGGCACCGTGAACCTGGATATGCGCAGTTTATGGCTCAATTTTGAAGTGACGCTGGTGGTCGATGATGCCGGTTTTGGCAGCGATCTCGCCTGTGTGCAGGATGATTATATCGCCCGTTCCCGCCTGCTGGATGGCAAGCGCTGGGCAAAACGTGCGTGGTGGCAGCGCATCGTCGAACGACTGTTTTACTTCTTCAGCCCTTTACTGTAAAACGAGCCAGATTGTGTAAATGGCCGCAGGCCGACAGGACAGACTATGGATTTAAATAATCGCCTTACCGAAGATGAAACGCTGGAACAAGCCTACGATATCTTTCTTGAACTGGCTGTCGACAATCTTGATCCGGCAGACGTCATTCTCTTCAATCTGCAGTTCGAAGAGCGCGGTGGCGCAGAGCTGTTTGATCCGTCTGAAGACTGGAAAGATCATGTCGATTTCGATCTGAACCCTGACTTTTTCGCCGAGGTGGTGATTGGGTTGGGTGAAGCGGACGGTGAACCGATTACCGACGTCTTTGCTCGCGTGTTGTTGTGTC
Source organism: Pantoea sp. ANP04 (assembly GCF_041982285.1). Taxonomy (NCBI): domain Bacteria; kingdom Pseudomonadati; phylum Pseudomonadota; class Gammaproteobacteria; order Enterobacterales; family Erwiniaceae; genus Pantoea; species Pantoea sp. ANP04. The sequence continues at coordinate 362,166 of NZ_JAUTYS010000004.1, forward strand.
GCGAAAAAGATCACAAGCTCTGTCATATCCTGTGGCGTGAATAAGCGTCAAAGCAGATAAGAAAACGCCGGGCAAGTGCCCGGCGTTTTGCATTATAGCGGGTCGACTTTCAGACAGGATACCGCATGGTGGAAACTGCCTTCCAGAAGCGGACGGGTTTTCGCACATTCCGGACCGGCAATCGGACAACGGGTGCGGAATACGCAGCCGGATGGCGGATTAATCGGCGACGGCAGCTCCCCTTCCAGCAGCTGAATCTCCTTGTTCTTCTCTTTATCCGGATCGGGAATCGGTACAGCAGACATCAGCGCACGGGTGTATGGATGCTGCGGATTGGTGTAGACCTCTTTGTAAGTCCCCAGCTCCACCGCATGCCCCAGATACATCACCAGCACCCGGTCAGAGATGTGTTTCACCACCGCCAGATCGTGCGCAATGAAAATCAGCGACAAGCCCATTTCCCGCTGCAACTGCTGCAGCAGGTTCACCACCTGCGCCTGAATCGAGACATCCAGTGCAGACACCGGCTCGTCACAGATAATCAGCTTCGGCTCCAGAATCAGCGCACGTGCGATACCGATACGCTGACACTGCCCACCCGAGAACTCATGCGGGTAGCGGTTAATCAGGTTTGGCAGAAGCCCGACTTTCATCATCATATTTTTGACACGGTCTTTGACTTCCTGACGCGCCATTTTTGGATGATAAGTACGAAGCGGCTCTGCGATGATATCGCCGATGGTCATGCGCGGGTTCAGGGACGCCAGGGGATCCTGGAATATCATCTGGATATCGCTGCGGGCTTTGCGCCACTCCTCTTCGCTCTGACCCAGCAGATCGCGGCCTAACCAGGCGACACGACCTTCGGTGGCCTTAACCAGGCCGATAATGGCGCGCGCCAGCGTCGATTTACCGCAACCCGACTCGCCCACCACGCCCAGGGTTTCACCCTCATACAGACGCAGGCTGACACCATCCACCGCTTTCAGGGTTTTTGATGGCTGCCAGAACCACTGTTTGCCATCTTTAATGTCGAAATGCACCTTGAGATCGGCGATTTCCAGTAACACTCTTTTTTCAGCTACGGTGCTCATACTAACTCCTCCACCGGCTTAAAGCAGGCACGCAGACGGCCATTGCCAAACGGTTCCAGCGGCGGTGCCTGGGTGCAGATATCCATCGCGTGCGGACAACGCGGCTGGAACGGGCAGCCCTGCGGCAGACGCAGCAGGTTCGGTGGATTGCCCGGAATGGTGGCCAGGGTTTCGCCTTCAATCGCATCCAGACGTGGCACCGCATTAAGCAGGCCAATTGAGTAAGGATGGGCTGGCTGGTAGAAGACATCACGGGCGCTGCCATACTCCATAGTGCGTCCGGCATACATCACCAGCACTTTGTCGCAGATGCCTGCCACCACGCCGAGATCATGGGTGATCATGATAATGGCGGTGTTGAACTCGCGTTTCAGGTCGTTGAGCAGCGTCATAATCTGCGCCTGCACCGTCACATCCAGCGCGGTAGTTGGCTCATCGGCAATCAGCAATTTTGGGCGGCACAGCAGCGCCATGGCGATCATCACACGCTGACGCATTCCGCCGGAGAATTCATGCGGGTACATTTTCATGCGTTTGCGTGCTTCCGGCATTTTCACCGCATCCAGCATCCTTACGGACTCTTCGAATGCCTGGGCGCTGTTCATCCCTTTGTGCAGCTTAAGCACTTCCATCAGCTGCTCGCCTACCCGCATATAGGGGTTCAGTGAGGTCATCGGATCCTGGAAGATCATCGCAATCTGTTCGGCGCGGAGTTTATTGAGCTGGTTCTCAGGCAGATTCAGGATCTCTTTACCGTTGAACATTGCTGATCCGCCAATGCGGCCATTTTTTGCCAGCAGCCCCATCAGGGCAAAGGCGGTTTGTGACTTGCCAGAACCAGACTCGCCAACAATGCCCAGCGTTTCACCGGCGCGCAGCGAGAAGTTCAGGTCGTTGACGGCGGTAACATCCCCATCGTGCGTGCCAAAGGTCACGCGTAAATCTTTGACCGTAAGTAGCTGTTCGCTTCCCGCGCGGGCCGCCATCGCTGGCTGGAATTCATGAATAGTCATCGGGAAACTCCTTAACGATCTTTCGGGTCGAGGGCATCACGCAGGCCATCGCCAATAAAGTTGAAACAGAACAGCGTGACCACCAGGAAGCCCGCCGGATAGAGCAACAGCCACGGCGACACCTCCATTGAGTTAGCCCCGTCGCTCAGCAGCGCGCCCCAGCTACTCAGCGGCTCCTGTGTCCCCAGACCCAGGAAGCTCAGGAAGGATTCAAACAGGATCATGCTCGGTACCAGCAGCGAGGCGTAAACCACCACCACGCCCAGTACGTTTGGCACTATGTGACGTACCACGATTTTCCAGGTTGATACCCCACCGACATGCGCCGCTTCGATGAACTCTTTGCGCTTCAGGCTCAGCGTCTGGCCGCGCACAATACGCGCCATATCCAGCCATGAAACCATGCCGATAGCGGCAAAAATCAGCAGGATATTACGACCAAAGAAGGTCACCAGCAGGATCACGAAGAACATAAACGGGAAGGAGTTGAGAATTTCCAGAATACGCATCATCACCGAGTCGGTTTTGCCGCCCAGGTAACCGGCTATTGAGCCATACAGCGTGCCGACGATCACCGCAATCAGCGCAGACGCTACGCCCACCATCAGTGAGATACGACCACCGATGGCCACACGGACCAGTATGTCACGTCCCGATGAATCGGTGCCAAACCAGTGACCAGATGTCGTATCGGGCGGTGAGGACATCATGGACCAGTCGGTATCGTCGTAGGTGAAATGCGCCAGCATCGGCGCAAAAATCACGAACAGCGTGATTACTAACAACACCAGCAGACTGATTAAGGCTGCCCGGTTATGGATAAAACGACGACGCGCGTCCTGCCAGAGACTGCGCCCTTCTACTTCCAGCTTTTCACTGAACGCATCAAGAGCTTCGCTGTTTTTCTTACTTAACATCATGGCGAACTCCGCAATCAGTAACGAATTTTGGGATCGATAACGGCATAGAGCACGTCAACAATCGCGTTAAACAGAATGGTCAGCAAACCGACCAGGATGGTCAGGCTCATCACCAGAGAGTAGTCACGGTTCAGCGCGCCGTTCACAAACAGCTGACCGATACCCGGCAGACCGTAGATCGACTCAATCACCATCGAACCGGTGATGATGCCGACAAACGCCGGTCCCATGTAGGAAATCACGGGCAGCAATGCGGGCTTGAGCGCATGACGCAGCACAATGCGGCGCAGCGGCAAGCCTTTGGCGCGCGCGGTGCGGATAAAATTGGAGTGCATCACTTCAATCATTGAACCACGAGTGATACGCGCAATACTGGCGATATACGCCAGCGACAGCGCCACCATCGGCAACAGCATGTAGTTCCACTGACCACCGTTCCAGCCACCGCCGGGCAGCCATTTCAGGGTGATGGCGAAGAGCAGAACCAGCAGCGGCGCGACCACGAAACTCGGTATCACCACGCCGGTCATTGCCACCCCCATCACCACGAAGTCCCATATACTGTTCTGTTTAAGCGCGGCGATCACACCCGCCGTGACGCCCAGTATCACCGCCAGCAGGAACGCGGCCAGGCCGAGTTTGGCTGAGACCGGGAACGCGTGCGCGACCAGATAGTTGACCGAATAATCTTTGTATTTAAACGAAGGGCCGAAATCGCCGTGCGCCAGCTGCAGCAGGTAATCAACATACTGCTTACCGATGGGATCGTTGAGGTGATATTTCGCCTCAATATTGGCCATCACTTCCGGGGCCAGGGTGCGCTCGCCGGTAAACGGGCTGCCGGGTGCCAGTCGCATCATAAAGAAGGAGATGGTGATCAGGACGAACAGCGTCGGAAGCGCTTCAAGCAAGCGACGCAGGATGAATTTTAACATTGCCGTACCTACCAGGCTGTTGCATCACAACATATAAATAAGTAAAAAAGGCGGCGCCAGAGGCGCCGCCACTGCTGATAGCCTGAATGCTATTAGTGTTTGATAATGTAGAAGTCTTTATCCAGGGTTTTATCCAGTGGATCTTTACCGGTATAACCGCCGACATAAGGCTTCACCAGACGCGTATTTACGTAGTAGTAAACCGGTACGATGGTGCTGTCTTTATCCAGGATCTGCTCCGCTTTCTGATAATCCACTGCGCGGGCTTTCGCATCCGGTGCCTTAATCGCGTCACGGATCACTTTGTCAAACGCCTCGCTCTTATAGTGCGAGGTGTTACTGCTGCTGTTAGACAGCATGGTGTTCAGGAATGAAGTGGGTTCGTTATAGTCCGCACACCAGGCCGCACGCGATACATCGAAGTTACCCTGATGACGGGTATCCAGGAAGGTTTTCCACTCCTGGTTTTCCAGCTTGATGTTCACACCGATGTTTTTCTTCCAGATCGACGAGGCGGCAATCGCCAGCTTCTTATGCAGATCGGAGGTGTTATACAGCAGGTTAAAGGTCAGCGGTTTGTCGGCGGTATAGCCGGCTTCAGCCAGCAGCTTTTTCGCTTCGGCATTACGTTTGTCCTGTGACCATTTGAACCAGTCTGGCGGCAGGATATCCATGCCGTCGGTTGATGGCGGCGTGTAGCTGTAGGCCGGCTTCTGGCCCTGCGCCAGCACTTTGTTAACCATGATGTCACGATCCAGACCCAGCTTCAGGGCGGCGCGAACGCGTGGATCGGTGAATGGCGCTTTCTGGTTGTTGATTTCGTAGTAATAGGTGCAGAGATAAGGATCGACGTGCAGCTCTTTGCCGTTGTCACGCTGCAGTTTCTTAAACAGCTCAATCGGCAGATTGTTGTAAGTCATGTCGCTGCCGTTCTCGGAGAAGTAACGGTTAACGTCGCTGACTTCGGAACTGATTGGCAGGAAGGTGACTTTGTTCAGCACGGTGTGTTCGTTGTCCCAGTAATTCGGGTTACGCACCAGGGTGATACGCTCGTTGATCACGTGCGCGTCGAGTTTAAAGGCACCGTTGCCGACCCAGTTCTGTGGCTGAGTCCACTGATCGCCAAACTTCTCAATCGCCGGTTTATAAACCGGTGACATTACGGAGTTGATCAGCAGTTTATCAAAATAGGGAACCGGCTCACTCAGCGTGACTTCCAGCGTGTGATCGTCCAGGGCTTTCACGCCCAGATCGGTAATCGGTTTTTTACCGGCAATGATGTCATCGACGTTCAGGATATGACCATATTGCGGATAACTGGCGTACGGTGAAGCGGTTTTAGGATCGACCAGACGCTCCCAGCTGTAAACGAAGTCCTGCGCGGTCACCGGCTCGCCGTTGGACCATTTAGCATTTTTACGCAGGTGGAACGTCCACACTTTGAAGTCTTTATTTTCGTAACTTTCCGCTACAGCCGGAATCGGTTTACCGTTGCTGTCATTGACCAGCAGACCTTCGTAAAGATCGCGCGCCACGTTGTCTTCCGGCACGCCTTCGATTTTGTGCGGATCGAGCGACTGCACTTCATCGCCATTGCCGCGAATCAGCTCCTGTTTAGCGGCCAGCTCAACGCCTGCGGGCACATTTGCTGCGAAAGCCGCATTCCCTGCCAAAGCACTCACTGCGGCGAAAACACCCGCTGCTATCAGGCTTTTTTTCGTGATGTTGTTCATTATTACACTCCAGTTTTATTATCGTCACCGTGGCGATGCGCTGCCCCGGCGTCCCCCGTCTCCGGGCTCCCTGGCCTGTTACCAGGGAGATTGACCCCAAAATGGTCTGTACGTTGATGCGTTCCCGACTGTCTCGCCGTACGGGCGATCAGATCAGTGTTGTTTGATGAAATAGTACTTCAGGTCTGTCATGTCCTGCGGGTCTTTGCCCGTAAAGCCGCCAACCCAGGGCTTTACCAGGCGCACACTTACGCGGTAGTAAACTGGCACAATTGGTGAGTCTTTGTCGAGTTGTGTTTCAGCCTGCTGATACAGGTCGGCACGCTGCGCCTCACTGCCCGCCGTCAGCGTTTCCTTCATCAGACGATCGAAGGTCGCGCTGCTGTAAAACGCGGTGTTGATCGAGGCGTTGCTGATTAGCATATTCAGGAAGGTTGAGGGTTCGTTGTAATCGGCACACCAGGTAGCACGAACCACGTCATATTGCGCCTGATGGCGGGTCTCCAGCATGGTTTTCCATTCCTGATTCTGCAGTGTCACTTTCGCGCCAAGGTTTTTCTGCCACATCGAGGCAGCTGCAATCGCCTGCCGTTTGTTCTGATCTGAGGTGTTATAGAGCAGCGTAAAGGTCAGCGGATGGGCAGCATCGAAGCCTGCCTCGGCCAGCAGCTTCTTCGCGGCGTCATTACGCTGCGCCTGCGTCCAGGTGAACCAGGCAGGCGGCGTGAGTTTGATACCGGCGGTGAAAGGCGGTGTCAGGCTATAGGCGGGAATTTGTCCCTGGGCCATGATCTTATTGGCAATCACTTCGCGATCGAGGGTCATTTTCAGCGCGGCACGAACCCGTGCATCGGTGAACGGCGCCTTTTTATTGTTAATTTCGTAGTAGAACGTACAGAGCAATGGACTGACTTTCACTTCGTCGCCCAGCTCTTTGCGTAGTTTGCCAAACATCTCCGGCGGCACCGCACTGTTGGTCATATCCGTGCCGCCGCTGCGGTAGCGATTGATATCACTGTTTTCAGAGGCGATAGGCAGAAATGTCCCCTGCTCAATGACCGTATGGGCATTGTCCCAGTATTGTGGATTGCGTTTCAGGACGATTTTTTCATTGACGATCCAGTCGTCCAGCGTATAAGCGCCGTTACCAATGTAATGACCCGGACGCGTCCAGGCTTCACCCCACTGCTTAATGGCCGGTTCATAAACCGGCTTCATCGCGGTAAGCGCCAGCATCGCGACCAGGTAAGGCACTGGTTCACTCAGGGTAATCTGCAGACGATGGGCATCCAGCGCTTTCACACCCAGTTGATCAGGTGACGCTTTACCGGCAAGGATGGCATCGATATTGGCAAAATGGGCTGCCTGCGGATAGCTTGAATAAGGCGACGCCGTTTTCGGGTCCACCAGGCGACGCCAGCTGTAGACGAAATCATTCGCGGTCACCGGCTCACCATTGCTCCACTTTGCATCACCCCGCAGATTAAAAATCCAGACGGTAGGTTGCGGATTCTCCCAGCTTTTGGCGACGCCTGGCACGACCTGACCGCTGTTGTCAGTATTGACCAGTCCGTCCAGCAGATTTTGAATAATATTGGACTCCGGCACGCCTTCAGTTTTATGCGGATCCAGTGAAGAGACTTCGCTTCCGTTATTAATCACCATCTGCTGTTGCGCAGCCAGTGCCGTTTCCGGCGGAACGGTGGCGGCATAGGCCGGTGAAAACGCCAGTAACAGAACACCTGCGAGTGAGGACCGCTTTTGCTGCAAGTTCTTTATCCCAATCATCCGAAACGCCAACCTTATTTAAGTATCCCGATAGGCTTAAGCAAAAAGCGTTCTCACTTTGGGCTTTCAGAGAAAAAATTCACGTTAAGCCAAAAATTATCAGAAGGCGTTAAGGGGCGCCAAAGCAAAATAACGAAAATGTTAACTAATTCTCTTTTATCATGAGATGTCACGAAGCGGAAGTGTTAATTTTCGTTCTGAAAATTTCATATCAATATGAAAAATAGGCGTTTTAGCCGGAAAGCTCTTTGCGAAGCAGGATCAGGTGACAAATTGTGCCTGTTTTGGCATTCATACTGATAAATCCGGCTTCAGCATGATGAAATTCAGGCTTACCGTAATATTGTGGCGGATTATGAGGCAGAGTTAAAAGTGCAGAGGAGAATATCGTGTGAAAATAGTGACATTATTTCCCACGAAAAAGTCTGTGAGCAAACACGCAGTAATGAAATTTATAATCGTGCCTCTATTTTAAGTATCGCGAATAATTGCATCGTAATAGTGCAATGAAAGGCCATTTTGCACCATTACGGATCATTACTTCATTTCATTGCCTGAAATAAGTGAGGGTTTAATTCAGCAGACCGGGAAAAATAGACTTCATACCGGTTACAACAAATTCAATGCCCAGTGCCATCAGTAACAAACCCATGATACGGGTAATGACGTTGATGCCGGTCTGGCCGAGAATACGCACCATTAATGGTGCAGCCCTGAACAGTAACCAGCAACAGAAGGCAAAGATAGCAATTGCCAGGGTAAACCCCATCAGGTTCAGCCAGCTGTGATAACGGGTACTCCAGACGATTGTCGAGCTGATAGCACCTGGCCCCGCCATCAGTGGCAGCGCCAGAGGCACAACGCCCACGCTTTCACGGATCGCCGTTTCTGACTTTTCCTGCTTGTTCTGCTTATCCTCACCCAGCTTGCCGCTGATCATCGACATCGCAATGGTGACGACCAGAATCCCACCCGCAATGCGGAAAGAGTCAATCGAAATACCGAACACATGCAGAATCGCATCGCCCAGAAAAAGTGACGTCCAGAGAATGATGGCCACCGCAAGATTAGCGGTAAGGTTAGTTTTATTACGCTCAGCCACGCCCTGATATCGGGTCATGCTGATGAACACCGGAATAATGCCCACTGGATTGACCAGCGCAAAGAGCCCGACAAAAAATTTTATATAGCCTGATAAATCTAACAGCGCAGGGTTCACGACTTTAACTCCGTACCACAGGGGGGAAACGCGCCTAATGTATGTGAAAACAGACCCGTACACCAGATGCTGAGCCAGCTATTTATATAGATGAATGAACGCTCCTTTAGCGCTTTACACCAGAGATTAAAAAGTGACTGGATTTAGACGCTACCAGGCTGACTGCCAGCATGTGAAAGTCCATTTGAGCTGATAAAGGATCAGCGCCGTGCTGAAAGGTGTCAGCCTGCGGTTAAATTGATCTGCATCAAAATTGACCTACCCCAAACCAGGTAATATTTTCACAACGGAAGTATTAGCGGCATCAATGAAAACGTCTTCACAGACAACGCAAGACTTATTCAGTAAGCAGTTGAAAATCCTGACATTACATCCTGATATAGCGCATTTTTTGAGCATAGCTATACTCAGGGCGCAGGATTGTTTACTAAAAAAGTTTAACTTCCTTCAGGAGAACACCATGGCCGTAACCAATGTCGCTGAACTCAATGCACTGGTTGAACGTGTAAAAAAAGCCCAGCGTGAATATGCCAATTTTTCTCAGGAACAGGTCGACGCCATATTTCGTGCCGCCGCCCTCGCTGCCGCAGATGCCCGCATCCCCCTTGCTAAGATGGCTGTTGCCGAATCCGGTATGGGCATCGTCGAAGACAAAGTCATTAAAAACCATTTTGCTTCAGAATATATCTACAACGCCTATAAAGATGAAAAGACCTGCGGTGTGTTAGCCACCGACGATACTTTCGGCACCATCACCATCGCCGAGCCGATTGGCCTGATTTGCGGTATCGTCCCGACTACTAATCCAACTTCAACCGCCATTTTCAAAGCCTTAATCAGCCTCAAAACCCGTAACGGTATCATTTTCTCGCCACATCCACGTGCCAAAGACGCGACGAATAAAGCGGCAGATATCGTCCTGCAGGCCGCGATTGCCGCCGGTGCGCCTAAAGACATTATCGGCTGGATCGACGCCCCATCTGTTGAGCTGTCAAACCAGCTGATGCATCACCCCGATATCAACCTGATTCTCGCCACTGGTGGACCGGGAATGGTGAAAGCGGCTTACAGCTCCGGCAAACCGGCAATTGGTGTGGGTGCCGGTAATACGCCGGTGGTGATTGATGAAACCGCCGATGTGAAACGTGCCGTTGCGTCAATTCTGATGTCGAAAACGTTTGATAACGGCGTGATCTGCGCCTCAGAACAATCGGTAATCGTGGTTGATTCGGTCTATGACGCAGTGCGTGAACGTTTTGCCAGCCATGGTGGTTACATGCTGCAGGGCGCCGAGCTGAGTGCAGTTCAGAATATCATCCTTAAAAACGGCGGCCTCAATGCGGCCATCGTGGGTCAACCGGCATTTAAAATTGCGGAGATGGCCGGGCTAACCGTACCAGCAGACACGAAAATTTTGATTGGTGAAGTGAAACTCGTGGATGAATCTGAACCTTTTGCCCATGAAAAACTCTCCCCAACGCTGGCGATGTATCGGGCGAAAGATTTCCAGGATGCGGTTAATAAAGCGGAGAAACTGGTCGCGATGGGCGGTATCGGTCACACCTCCTGCCTTTATACCGACCAGGACAACCAGACTGAGCGCGTGCACTACTTCGGCGACAAAATGAAAACTGCGCGTATTCTGATCAACACGCCGGCTTCACAGGGCGGTATCGGTGACCTCTACAACTTTAAACTGGCCCCCTCTCTGACGCTGGGTTGTGGTTCATGGGGCGGTAACTCTATTTCAGAAAACGTCGGTCCAAAACACCTGATTAATACCAAAACTGTCGCCAAGCGAGCTGAGAATATGTTGTGGCATAAACTTCCTAAATCCATCTACTTCCGTCGGGGTTCACTGCCTATTGCGCTGGAAGAAGTGGCAACGGATGGCGCGAAACGTGCCTTTATTGTCACTGACCGTTTCCTGTTCAACAACGGCTATGCCGACCAGGTCACCCGCGTGCTGAAATCACACGGCATCGAAACCGAAGTCTTCTTCGAAGTTGAAGCTGACCCGACGCTGAGCATCGTGCGTAAAGGTGCCGAGCAGATGAACAGCTTCAAGCCTGATGTCATCATCGCACTGGGTGGTGGTTCCCCGATGGATGCCGCGAAAATCATGTGGGTGATGTACGAACATCCGGAAACCCACTTCGAAGAGCTGGCGTTACGTTTCATGGATATCCGTAAACGTATCTACAAATTCCCGAAAATGGGCGTAAAAGCACGGATGGTGGCCATCACCACGACCTCCGGGACCGGTTCAGAAGTCACACCGTTCGCCGTGGTGACCGATGACGCGACAGGTCAGAAATATCCACTCGCTGACTATGCATTGACCCCGGATATGGCGATTGTCGATGCTAACCTGGTGATGGATATGCCGCGTTCACTCTGCGCCTTTGGTGGTCTGGATGCAGTGACCCACGCGCTGGAAGCCTACGTTTCTGTGCTGGCAAATGAGTACTCTGATGGGCAGGCACTGCAGGCACTGAAACTGTTAAAAGAGAATCTGCCAGCCAGTTATGCTGAAGGCGCGAAAAATCCGCTTGCGCGTGAACGTGTCCACAACGCTGCTACTATCGCCGGCATTGCGTTCGCCAACGCCTTCCTTGGGGTCTGTCACTCAATGGCGCACAAACTGGGTTCAGAATTCCATATCCCTCACGGCCTGGCTAATGCGCTGTTAATCTCGAACGTTATTCGCTACAACGCCAATGACAACCCGACTAAACAGACCGCTTTCAGCCAGTATGATCGTCCGCAGGCCCGTCGTCGCTACGCTGAAATTGCGGACCATTTAGGTTTGAGCGCGCCGGGCGACCGCACTGCTCAAAAAATCGAGAAGTTACTGGCATGGCTGGATGAGATTAAAACTGAACTGGGTATCCCGACCTCCATCCGTGAAGCGGGTGTGCAGGAAGCGGACTTCCTGGCAAAAGTCGACAAACTGGCCGATGATGCCTTTGATGACCAGTGTACCGGTGCTAACCCACGTTATCCGCTGATTGCTGAGCTGAAACAGATTATGCTCGACACTTTCTACGGTCGTGAATTTGTTGAACCGTTCTCAAGCGTCGCTCAGGCGGTTGCTGAGCAGCCGGTTAAAGGAATCAAGGCTGATAAGAAGGCGAAAAAGGTCTGATAATGACCCGCTGACACTGTGATAAGAAAACCCGCCACGGCGGGTTTTTTATTACCTGAAAAGAGGGTTACGGCAGCGGAGTCTGTGCACCATGAATCGCCTGTAACGAGCCCTGCTCTATCGCCTGTTTATAGTGCTTACGACAGACGGAGATATAACTTTCGTTACCGCCAATCACGACCTGCTCACCTTCACTGAACGGTTTACCTTCACTATCCAGTCGCAGCACCATGCTGGCCTTGCGGCCGCAGTGACAGATAGTTTTAAGCTCAACCAGCTTATCAGCCCATGCCAGCAGATACTGACTGCCCACAAACAGTTCACCCCGGAAATCAGTTCGCAAGCCATAACAGAGCACAGGGATGTCCAGATCGTCCACGACATCAGAGAGCGCTTTGACCTGTTCCCGGGTCAGGAACTGACTCTCATCAACTAACACGCAGTGAATAGGCTGCACAGCATGTTCAGCAGCAATTTCACTGTAAAGTGCAGTCTCTGCATTGTAGAGCACAGCGGGAGACGAAAGTCCGATGCGGGAACTCACCTGCCCGGCACCAAAGCGATTATCGATCTCAGCGGTGTAGACCAGTGAACGCATGCCGCGCTCCTGATAGTTATAGGAAGATTGCAGCAGTGCAGTTGATTTCCCTGCATTCATGGCAGAGTAATAGAAATAGAGTTGGGCCATAGGAACGTATCTTCATCGGGACTGAACAGAATGGCGCGCATATTAACACAAAGCGCAGGGAATACGTTGACGCCGATGGAGGAATAGAGCGTAATGCCCGCCCGCTTACCGTTAAACAGGCAGTTTATGACGACCGTCAGGTGCGTCAGGAAAGAGAATAAGTTTTGCTTATTTTAACTGCAATGCAAACAATGACATTTTTGTTACTGCCTTAAATACATTAAATTTATTTCATATCACACTAAGCGAAAATATTTTTCATTCGGCATAATTATGAATTATTCCCCCTCAGGTTATTTTAATTTCCAGCGTTATTAGCCGTGATCATTTTTTTTATGATTGAAGTTATTTAACGTCACCACTACTATTAGCGGGCAACACAACTTTCCCCTTATTCAGAGACCAGGACAATGAGCGAAGCACTAAAAGTTCTTAATAATATCCGTACGCTGCGCGCCCAGGCCAGAGAGTATTCCGTAGAAACACTGGAAGAGATGCTGGAAAAACTGGACGTGGTGGTAAAAGAACGCCGCGAAGAAGAGTCGCATTTTCAGGCAGAAAATGAAGAACGCACGCGTAAACTTAATCAGTATCGTGAAATGTTGCTGGCCGATGGAATCGACCCGAATGAACTGATTAACGTCCAGGCCGCGACTCCCCGAACTGCGGCAAAAGCTAAACGCTCAGTGCGCCCGGCTAAATATGCTTATACCGATGAAAAAGGTGAGTCCAGAACATGGACCGGTCAGGGACGTACACCTGCGGTGATCAAAATAGCACTGGAAGAACAGGGTAAAACGCTGGACGATTTTTTACTGAAACAGTAAACAGTGCCGCGACATTAGTATCAGCCTGATGCGCAAAAAAAAGGAAGCAGACGCTTCCTTTTTTCTTTAAATCAGACGCTGTAAAAATCCCGATACCAGTCAACGAATTTTTTAACGCCCTCTTCAACACCGGTCTGCGGTTTAAAACCAATGGCCTCAAACAACGCGCTGGTATCCGCACTGGTTTCCAGTACATCACCGGGTTGCATCGGCATCAGATTTTTATTCGCAGTAATACCCAGTGCTTTCTCAATCGCTTCGATATAGCTCATCAACGTAACAGGCTGACTATTACCAATGTTATAAACACGATATGGGGCTGAACTGGTTGCGGGTGAACCGGTTTCAACGGTCCAGTGATCATCCTTCTGAGGTATAACATCCTGCAGACGAACAATCGCTTCAGCAATATCGTCAATATAGGTAAAGTCGCGTTTCATCTGGCCCTGGTTATAAACATCTATCGCTTCACCGGCAATCATTGCGCGCGTGAATTTGAATAATGCCATATCCGGGCGGCCCCACGGCCCATAGACGGTAAAGAAGCGCAATCCGGTTGTCGGCAACTGATAAAGATGCGAGTAAGTATGCGACATGAGCTCATTGGCTTTTTTGGTCGCCGCATATAATGATACCGGATGATCAACGCTGTCTTCCGTTGAGAACGGCATCTTGCGGTTCAGACCATAAACTGAACTGGATGAAGCATAGAGCAGATGTTCAATTTTATGATGACGGCAGCCTTCAAGGATATTGAGGTGACCGATCAGATTAGCGTCTGCGTAAGCATGAGGGTTTTCGATGGAATACCTGACACCAGCCTGAGCGCCAAGGTGAATAACGCGCTGGAACCTGTTCTGGCCGAACAGTGATGCCATTGCATCACGGTCCGCCAGGTCCATCTCAATAAAGGTAAAACCTGGGTTGGCTTTAATTAAATTGAGACGGGCATGCTTGAGATTTACGTCATAATAATCATTCAGGTTGTCGATACCGACAACCTGGTGACCGGCGGCCAGTAGACGCTGACTAACATGAAAACCAATAAAGCCTGCGGCGCCGGTGACCAGAAAGTTCATAAATCCCTCGTTAATTATGCAGTTTGAATAGACGCTCCGCGGCCGATTGCATAATAAACGAAACCGCGTTTGCTGATACGCTCTGGATCATACAGGTTACGACCATCAAAAATCACGGCTTCTTTCAGCGCATTTTTGATAATGTCGAAGTCAGGCGCACGGAAGTTTTGCCACTCCGTACAGATGACCAGACCGTCTGCACCCTGCAGGGCTGCTTCTTTGGTCCCCATCAGCTTCAGATCGCTGCGGTGACCATAGATACGCTGCGCTTCGTCCATTGCTTCAGGGTCAAACGCCTGAACAGAAGCGCCCGCTTCCCACAGCGTTTCCATCAGCACGCGGCTTGAGGCTTCACGCATGTCGTCCGTATTAGGCTTGAATGACAGACCCCAGAGTGCAAACGTTTTACCTTTCAGATCGTCGCCAAAATGACGCTTAATGAAGGTAGGCAGTTTATTTTTCTGGTTGTCATTCACATCTTCCACGGCCTGTAACAGACGTGGCTGATAGCCAATAGACTCCGCGGTACGGATCAACGCCTGCACATCTTTCGGGAAGCAGGAGCCGCCGTAGCCACAGCCAGGGTAGATAAAGTGGTAGCCAATGCGGGGATCTGAACCGATGCCCTGGCGTACTTTTTCAATATCCGCACCTAAACGTTCAGCCAGGTTAGACATCTCGTTCATAAAGCTGATTTTGGTTGCCAGCATGCAGTTAGCGGCATACTTAGTCAGCTCTGCGCTGCGGATATCCATCATGATCATGCGATCGTGGTTACGGTTAAACGGTTCATAAAGCTCACGTAAAAGCTCTACCACGTCGTCGTTGTCAGTACCGACAACGATACGCTCCGGACGCATGCAGTCATTAACTGCAGCACCCTCTTTCAGGAATTCAGGGTTTGAAACCACATCAAATGTGATGTTGGCATCACGCGCTTTCAGCGCTTCCGTCATTACCGCACGAACTTTGTCTGCTGTGCCAACCGGAACGGTTGATTTGTCGATAACCACTTTGTGATCGTTCATATGCTGCGCAATGGTGCGCGCTACGGCGGTCACATATTTCAGATCGGCAGAGCCGTCTTCATCCGGTGGAGTACCGACTGCAATAAACTGCATAACACCATGGTTTACGCCCAGCTCAGCATCAGTGCTGAACTTCAGACGACCCGCTTCGTAATTGGACATTACCAGCGGCGTTAAACCTGGTTCGAAAATAGGAATGATGCCTTTTTTCAGATTTTCGACTTTGTTTTCGTCGACATCAATGCAGAGAACGTCATGTCCGACTTCGGCTAACACCGCAGCCTGAACCAGACCGACATAGCCGATACCAAATACAGTGACTTTCATCGAGTTATCCTGTGTTTATGAATTACTTTTTGTTGCCAACTGCGCCATCGAGCCATTCAGAAAAATCTTTGCCCAATACCGGATGACGAACACCGTACTCAACGAAAGCCTGCATGTAGCCCAGCTTATTACCGCAATCATGGCTCACGCCTTTCAGGTGGTAAGCTTCGACAGTCTCTTTTTCCATCAGCATGGCAATGGAGTCAGTGAGCTGAACTTCACCGCCTGCACCTGGAGGGGTTTTCGCCAGCAGTGGCCAGATCTCTGAAGAGAGAACATAACGACCGACTACAGCCAGGTTAGAAGGTGATTCTGACGCTTTAGGCTTCTCAACCACACCGACCATCGGCGCGCTGTCGCCTGGGTTCAGTTCTGCGCCCTGGCAATCAACAACACCATAAGCGGTCACATCGGCAACCGGCTCAACCATGATCTGGCTGCGGCCAGACTCTTCATAACGGCTCAGCATTTCTGCCAGGTTATCTTTGGTTGGGTTGGATTCGTATTCGTCGATGATGACGTCTGGCAGGATAACGGCAAATGGCTCATCACCGATCAGTGGGTGTGCACACATCACTGCGTGACCCAGACCTTTGGCAATGCCCTGACGAACCTGCATGATGGTAACGTGTGGCGGGCAGATTGACTGGATTTCGTCCAGCAGCTGACGCTTAACACGTTTTTCCAGCATGGATTCCAGTTCGAAGCTGGTATCAAAGTGGTTTTCGATGGCATTTTTTGATGAATGCGTTACCAGCACAATTTCATTGATGCCAGCAGCGATACACTCGTTAACGACATACTGGATTAACGGCTTATCAACCAGCGGTAACATCTCTTTTGGAATCGCTTTGGTAGCCGGGAGCATACGCGTGCCCAAACCCGCTACCGGGATTACCGCTTTTTTTACTTTGGTATTATTGGCAGACATTAAGATACCTCTCTCATAGGCCGTTCAAGTTAATACTTGATATGTCGGTTTAAATTCGGAAATGAGTATATCAGCTAGTATCGAACGGATTTATCCTGGAAGGCATGAAACCGTCGAAATTAAGACTATTACCCAACTGTAAAGCTAAACTCTGGCCCTGTCCTCAGCACCAGAATCTTTCGTTTTTTAGCCCTTATTCTTCGGTCGACAGCATCAGCCGGATGCGCCCGCCCGCGCCCCACACATGGCATTGCCAGTTATCAGCACGCTGACTGATTTGGTTCAGATGGGTGCTACCCATAGTGCCAAGAGGGACGCCATTGCTGAGCTGAATCTGATGGGTATGAACATGAAGTGTGGCGTTTAATCCGGCGGAAACCAGGATCAAGTTTTTTAAACCGCGGTGATAGTAACCAACCAGCAACGGGAACTGACCGCTGAGATTTGCCTGACGGAGTAACAGATTAACCTGTCTGAGCAATCCATTAAGCTCTGGCAGGCGCTGTTTTTGTCCGGTCAGCTGCTCCTGTAACAGACCATTGAACAGAGCCCGCAACAGCAACGCCGCCAGCACGCCATTGTCACCGGCGCGCGTGACGTCCAGACAGTAAAATGCCAGATCTTTATCGGAGAGCGCCGCGATATCAAGCACCAGTCCGGGCTGCTCAGCCATTGTCAGCTGGCGGTAGTTAACCCGACAGTTGGCAATCGTCTGTTGTACCGGAGGCTGGAGTTGCTTAAGCAGCTTGGCAGCCGCTTTGGGATCGCGAACCAGCGCATCCCAGTCCTGGAACAGTTGCTCATCCTCTTCCACTTTCGAGGTGAACATAGAGGGATAGAGACACTCATAGACCGCTTCACGGAAGCGTTCAAAGTTTTTCAGCGGTTTCAGCAGCACATCCTGCACCCCAAGACGCAGTACGTGAGCGATATCAGACATGTTTTCAGTGGCCGAAATGATTAAAATCGGCACCACATTGCCACGGGTGCGAATATGCTCAACAAACTGGATGCCGCTCATGCGAGGCATTTCCAGATCGCAGATAATCAGGTCGACAGTATGCTGTTGTAGTTGTGTAATTGCTTCCAGACCGTCTTCCGCTTGTAACGTCACAGCACCCATCGATAACAAAAATTGGTCCAGCAACGAACGGAAAACAGCCTCATCTTCGACAATGAGTATCTTTTTGCCGAGTAGTGGTTTTTCCATTCTTTCCCCCTGCGTACCAGATATTTCAATAGTGGTTCATAAAACGCAGTTGCGCCTTTCAGAATTGCCCGAAGTCACCGCTTTGAATGAACAACTTCATTATCTGCCACGGACCAGTGGTAATAGTTCATCCATTTTCTTCTCTACGGCCGCCCTGCCTGCCTCGATAGCCTCTTCAGCACGATGAAAGTCCAGCGTCGAAATTTGCGGACAGACCGGCTGTATTAAAACGTCGGGTGGATCGCCTGCCATACGGTTCATCTTCAGGCGATTCTCCAGCACCTGGATTGAGGTGGACATAATCTCCATCGCGCCAGGCGACTGAGATGCACGGCGCTGGGTGAAATTCACCAGGCGCTGTCGCAGTTTCCCACCCCAACTCAATGCCGCTGCTGCGGCTTCTTCTTCGCTGTTCTGAGGCGTAACGGAAAAGAGATCCTGTTGCATTAAATGCGCGTCATGCTGTAAATCAACGGCAATAACAATGTCTGCGCCCAGGGCTCGCGTCAGTGAGACTGGCACCGGATTGACCACGGCACCATCTACCAGCCAATACCCATTGTAGCCCACTGGTGGTAATAAACCTGGCATACTACAGGATGCACGCACGGCCTGATGTAAATCGCCCTCAGTGAGCCAGAGTTCACGACCGGTACTGAGGTTGGTCGCCACCACGCCAAAAGGTTTATGGCACTGCTCAATCGCATCGTTAGGGATAAGCTGACGAACATGGTTGAAAACCCGCTCGCCGCGTAAAAGTCCGCCACGCTGCCACGAGACATCCATCAGACGAATAACATCCCAGTAGCGGAATGCACTGACCCATTTCTGCATCAACGGCAAACGATTATTCACATAGGCAGACCCAACCAGTGCGCCGACTGAGCAACCTGCAACAACGTCAATCTCAATGCCAGCGCGCTCCAGGGCGTTGATCACACCAATGTGTGCCCATCCTTTGGCCGCTCCAGACCCCAGAGCCAATCCAATTTTTACTTTTCTCATTTGTATCTGGTCCTGCCGTCAATACGTAGCGTCACAACGTGGGGTCAGCTAACATAGCGCGCCTGTGAAATCGACTCATCATTCTCTGGAGATAATGTGTCAGAAACCTGCCCATGTTGTAGCGGAGAGCAGTATAGCGTATGTTGCGAGCCCTTTCTGCAGGGCAACCAAATTCCTTTTACAGCTGAACAACTTATGCGATCCCGTTATTGCGCTTATGTTCAGCATAATGCGGAGTATCTGGTTGCGACCTGGCATCCTGATAAACGCCATCCCGGCCTGTCAGGGCTTTTATCTGAAAGTTTCCCGGGTACCGTTTGGCTTAGCCTGAATGTAACCCGTTGTAATCATGGAAGCCATGAGAACGAAGCTTTCGTCACCTTTTTTGCGCGATACCGCGAGAACGACAACATTCATGCCATTCATGAGTGTTCACGCTTTCTTCGCGAGGATCAACGCTGGTACTATGTTGACGGTACAGCACCGCCCGTGGGGCGTAACGATCCCTGCCCATGTGGCAGTGGCAAAAAATACAAAAAATGTTGTGGTTAAGCTGATGGCTGCCCCAGCGGTTTACCCCTAATGCTTTGACAGGACTCTGATTGAGATGCAAGCGCAAACCATGCAAAGAAAAGTTTTACGAACCATTTGTCCCGATGCAAAAGGTCTGATCGCCAAAATCACCAATATTTGTTACAAGCACGAACTCAATATCGTGCAGAACAATGAGTTTGTTGATCATCGCACCGGGCGTTTTTTCATGCGCACCGAGCTGGAAGGGATTTTCAACGACAACACCCTGCTCGCCGATCTCGACAGCGCTCTGCCACAGGGTTCAGTGCGTGAACTGCACAGCGCCGGTCGTCGTCGCGTAGTGATTCTGGTCACCAAAGAAGCGCACTGCCTGGGCGACCTGTTAATGAAGAGCGCCTTTGGCGGCCTGGATATGGAGATCGCGGCAGTCGTCGGTAATCACGATACGCTGCGTTCGCTGGTTGAGCGTTTCGATATTCCCTTTGTGCTGGTGAGTCATGAGGGTCTGACGCGGGAAGAGCACGATAACCGCATGGTGGAAGAGATTGATCGCTATCAGCCCGACTACGTGGTGCTGGCAAAATATATGCGTGTCCTGACGCCTGCTTTTGTGCAGCGTTATCCGAACCAGATCATCAATATTCACCACTCGTTCCTGCCCGCCTTTATCGGTGCCCGCCCTTATCACCAGGCTTATGAGCGTGGCGTGAAGATCATCGGTGCCACCGCGCACTATGTGAATGACAATCTCGATGAAGGCCCCATCATCATGCAGGATGTGATCAACGTCGATCACAGCTACACCGCTGATGAGATGATGCGCGCCGGTCGCGACGTAGAAAAGAATGTTCTGAGCAACGCACTCTACAAAGTTCTGGGGCAGCGCGTCTTCGTTTATGGCAATCGCACGATTATTCTTTAATCAGCCAGCGTGCTGAATTGTCTGCAGATTCAGCGCTACGCGTAAAAAGTGGGCAAACAGATGTTGTTTTGCCAGTGGGCGCTTTACACCTTTATCGCATTTGGTATGATGCGCCCCGCTTTAAGAGAGAAAGATTCAGGCCATGGTGGGATTCCCGAGCGGCCAAAGGGAGCAGACTGTAAATCTGCCGTCACAGACTTCGAAGGTTCGAATCCTTCTC